>NZ_JARJVV010000014.1:0-112608 GCF_029348455.1 Segatella intestinalis | reverse complement strand
GTTATAAAATACCTAAAGGAGAGTCAAAATCTTTCACTATAAATTTGCAAAAAGAACGATATAAATATTCAAGAGGTCAATACAAAATTGTAAAGCCGTTCTCGTTCTCAACAAATGAAATGAAAGATTCTATGATGTACTATTTTTCTATAAAGTAAGTAACATACAAGAACATGTCAGAATTGTGAATGACCTTCATATTTTGACAAGTTCTTGTATATAATAGTTTAGGAGCTATGTACAATGTTTGTCCTTTGTGAAACACATCTATTATTGAAGGTGATAAAAAGATAGTGTTTGTAATAGTTCTACTTTGCAAACAAATTGTGTCTAAACTATTTATCTTGCCAAAGTATTTCTTTTTTTGTTAAAATCTCCTTGTAATCCATTGGATATTTAGAAAATTGTCGTATCTTTGCCCCCGAATTGAGGCGTTCTTTGCATATTGCAAAATACAGAAACGAGCAGGAAAGGTTAAAAAATACTTGACTACAACATCCTGATGCTTGTGCATCCTTCAAGTGGTGAGCATACCTTCTACAAGGTGAAGGATGGCAACCATATTATTCTGATAGATTCGTTTGGCAATGAACCCCAAATAGAGGAAAGAAAGAATTACATTCTGAGGAAGGAAAGATAAAATGCAAATAAACTGTGTTAAACCATAATATTATAGCCTAACACAGTTTATATTACACTACCTCAAAATGGGCTATGTTTTTACGTTTACCCTATTAAATCCTTGATATTTTTTGATTGTTTTGTTAATCTAATCAGAACCGACTTAGCTAAATTATCATCTAATGAATTGTATCTATTGATTAAAAAATCCTTCAATACAGAGAAGCTAATAGTCTCACCACAATCCTCAAATATCAGTTCTTTTTTATTAAAATGGATTATTGAATTTATAAAATTTGATTTTCTTTTTCCTATTATTTTAAATATATGCCCACTTTGGTCAACATATTTTTGATTATTGTAGTATTCTTCAAAGATACTATTATCGTCAGGATAATCCCATAAGTCTCCAATATGGGTTTCTTCCAAATCCTGTGAACTTAAATTACTTAAGGAAATATTAAGTATAGGGAATTGTATTGACATATTACTTGATTATTTATTCAAAAATTCTAAACAGACCATACATTATAGACACAAAACCAACAACATATCCTTTAAGATAATCAATATAGTTTCTTGTAAAACTCGGTGGGAAATTACGCCTGTCTTTGTATGTGATATTTAGGAATATAATACCAAAGGATATTGCACAAATACTATCATATCTTTTAAATAAGATGGTTGTTATTCCTAAGCATATCATCAAAATTGAAAAAATCAAGTAAGTGCCATATTTTACGGCACTTACCGACTTTTTGTGCTTAATAACTGAAAACATTATTGCAATTCCTGTTATAGACGCTAATATTCCCCAACCACAAATATAGTTCATATTGTTTTGCTTTTATGTTATAACTCAAGAACGACTGGATATTGAATTTATTGCATTGAATTGTAGTATTAATCAAAAAACGCACAATAATATGTCTGTCAATGTTTTTCCATTGTCTCACCAAGCAGGGACTATTTGGCGACACGCATGTTCAAGTCATACATGCTTTTCCGCCAAAGGTGCGTCTCTGCAATCCTGCTCTCCATCCTGCTTCTGTCCCGCCATTCAAATAGGCCGATTACACTGGTACATCCTACGACGACGGTGACAATCGTGATGCCAAAAGCCATCCATCGGCAGACATGCCCGGTCTGTTCCTTACGTTCAATTTTGTTGCTGAATTTAATGATTCTACTACATTTTGATATGATTAAAGTTATTTGAACTGGCAAAGTTACGGTTGGAATGTCACAATCAAGAATTTTCGCAGCATTTATAACAACTTTTATGGAATAAAGACCTTTATGGGAATGCGATGAAGATGGAGAGGGTTGCAATCATACAATTGGGCATACAAAGACCTTTGTATAATATCTTATAAAAAGGGACTGTGCCATTTCACACAATCCCTTTTTGAAAGAATTTTAATTAGTCTATATTGACTTCAGCTTTATAGCTCTGATAAATTTCTCCTCTATTATTATATTTAAATAGAAAAGCCGAAATAACAGGCGATCCATAAATGCCAACCATTTTATCTTTTGGTAGGATGTCGCATCTTATCATTCCTTTATATGGCTCCGAAAAATTTGCTATATACATACAAGAATCACAAGTTTCAGGACCGAATATAGATAATAAAGCTTCAGAATATGTTGGAGCGTTCCAAATAAATTTTTTCTCTATTCGATAAGACCAGAGAATTTGTTTGGTCTGAGTATCAACCATATCTGAAAAAATATCCCAATCAAGATCATAAATCGAATCTGAAACACACAGTTCTTTTGAATGGTAATAAACTTGCAGAATATCAAATGCCATATTTATAGCTCTCTGCTCATTTTTATTACCATAAATGATATTCTGAGCTGCTATCGTCAAAGAAGCCCCCAAAATGCACATCAAAAAGAATATTCTCATAATGATTCTCATTTTGTTTTAATATAATGAGCCTTTTTCCCCATGGAACTATTGTACTTCAACGAAGTTAAAGCCGATTCATTAAAAGGAATAATATTACCTTCTTTTGTATGGATCGCTTTATAATTTAACCTTTCTCCATAATTAAACCCTTGTTTGTTGAGTTCATTGCGGATTATATTCATGTTATCAACAACTGGTCCAGTTCCAAAAAGTTCTGTAGAATCATGATAGTCTCCACCTATTGTTGTATGATGAAGTTCATGTAAGAAGGTCATGCCAAAACCAAGCGTATTGCCATCTACACCAACAGCACCTTTAACCATGTTACTGATTTGCTCAAAACTGAGACCTATTTGAGTTCCAGATGTAACAGTACGTTTAGCATGATAGGATACTTCTATCTCGGTTTTGTTGTCAATCATTTTTATCAAGAAATTCCTTGCAGTTTTACTTCCTGCATCTATTTCTTTTCCTTTTTTGTTGGTAATCTTATTAACAATAGGTTTTCCTTCATCATTTTTAGCATATTGCAACTTGTTATCCTTGTCCAAACTGAGTTGTAATCCCGTTTGAGAAGCCAAATCTTTTATTACAGACTGAGTTGTTGACAATTTAAGTTGTTCATCAGCCAAACGAACTTTTGTCATATCAATTTCCATACCTGTAGGATCTGTATATTTCAGCGGATTAGAAATAACATAACAATACGTTGACACATTGGAATATTTTTCCTCTTTGGGATCTATAGAAAGCCAAAGACTCAACCTCGAATCATAGTACCTCGCTCCATAGTAATACAATCCTGTCTCCTCATCAAATTCCTTCGCATTGAAAAGATAAGGTGTATTCCAAATGTTGTTGCGTTCCTCAATAAACACTTCACCGAAAGGAACATACTCGATATGCTGCACCACCTCGCCATCAAGGTTGGTGATGTAACTGCTGCTACCCAAATGGTCTGGGTGGTAGTAGAACTGCATCTTCTCGTATGAGTCACCCTCTTGGAAATTGTTCTTCATTGCTCTTGCCATTACACGTGCTTGCGCAGCCTCCAAACTGCCGTCATTGCAGCAGAAGCCCTTGCCATCGACATAATCGTTGTTGTCCTCGCCATTGTACGGCACTGCAAAGGTTGCCTCCTTTTTTTCTATTTTATCTGTCATATTTATATTCATTTTTCCAATATCACAAATTGTGACTTTGAACATTACCATATTTAACAGCATTCAAAGGTAGTGCTTTTAGCCTATAAGCCACTATTGCACAAACCCTTTCTTTGAAAAGAACGTAAAATCAATAGTATTATTGCGGTGATTGCACTTTTATTAATCGCTTCACTCGTTGTACGGTATTTACCCCTTTACCACTCAACTTTGCCACATCCCGAATGGAATACCCCTTGCGGAGTAAACTTATTACTTCCCTATATTCGGCTTTCACCTGTTCTTCCCTATTTTCCAAGAGACTTGAACATCTTGGTGATGCACTTTTTCTTCTGTTCCATGTTCGGGTGAACATAGAGATTAAGGGTTGTTGTAATATTGGCATGACCGAGCAGTACGCTTACGGTCTTGTAGTCGCAGTTGCTTTCAATGCAGCGTGTCGCAAAGTTGTGATGCGCAGTGTACCATTAATCAGGTGAAACAAGAGCTGAATGCCACATCAAAAATTGTGCAGGACAAACTTCACGCAATGGATAATACACCTCTGAAGAAAGTAGTGACTCATCGCTTCGAGCCAACTTCAAAGTATGTTCTTCTTTTCATTGTAGGCTTGGCTCTATCTCTTGTCATCTCCATTTGGGGCAACCTAACCCAATGGCGAGAGCATCAAGCTTGGGAGGTAGCAGACTTGAAATATCGGGCATTGAAGATGGTTCTTCCATCTGACGACCCCAATGTTCGATACATCGAAAGTCACAATATGACTTGGCAAGAAACATGTCTTATTTGGTTTCATATATGAAATCTATTGTTTCATAGTGTTTCCTATATTCTTTTTTTAATTTTACGACCCTATTATTCTTATCATAAGTAAAGACACATGTATATGAAATAATGACGTCAGACATGTTTGGCTTATATGTATAACTATATTGAGTAATAAGACAATCCTTGACTATAATTTCAATACTTAACACATAGTCAACACTGGCATCAAGATATGTGTAATACTTATTGATATTTTGTATAGAAATCTTTTTTTTTCCCCCTATTGGCTTTGTAAATGACAAGATTTCGCTTGGGTCATAACTTGATAAAATATCAGCAATAACACATGCATCCTTATATATGACCTCGGGATATTTTAGCTTTATTCCATAATCTGTTAGGCTATTAGATTGATTTAAAAATATCTTTTGACGCGTTTTGTCATCTGTGGACAATTTAATCAATCTACCCTTTTTATTATATACCCCGATTTTTTTCCCGTGTAGAAATAAACTTCTCTCTAACTTATAACCATTACTTAAAATGTTTACAACAGTCTGTGATTTCAATTCCAAACTGTTTAGAATTGAAATTACAGAAAGTATTAATATCGCGCAAAATCTCATTACTAATTTTTATTTAGTTCCTTGCTTTAGGATTTCTATTCTTTGTCAATTCAATGAATTTCTTATATTCCATTGAAACCAGTAAGGGTCTCGTCTTTTTTTATTTCATACAAATACGTGTACCCTGTTGGAATATTATAATTTATAAATACACATTTTTTTTTATGTCTTATAGCCTTTGCGTAACTCGGAGATTTATCGTCAAATAATGTAGTCTTAAAACTATAGTACATTTTTTTTATTGGTGCGCCAAACACAAAGAGATATGTATGATTGTTAAAATCAAGTTTATTTGTATCAATAATGGCTTCTACTTTTATTGCATTGTTAATTAATTTCATATTTGACAAGAACTCTTCTTTTGTATTTACAAATTTATAAGCATCTGGATAAAATGGAGTTTTAGGTATCGGAAGCTTGTAACAAGCACTATACTTAATATAATGCTTGTTACAAATAATAAAAGATAGTCCAAAGACTATTACTACAAAACATAATTTCATATAAAGCATCCTATCTTTTGCCATTTTTCTCTCTTCTTAATGGATTATTTGAAATGTTATTGCGTTCCTCAACGAAAACCTCACCGAAAGGTACATACTCAATATGCTGCACCACCTCGCCGTCCACATAGTCGTTGTTGTCCTCGCCATTGTACGGCACTGCAAAGGTTGCATAATTATCCTTGATAACCTGCAACTATTGGACATATTTTTGCTTATATCATGTAATATAATATCACCATTATCCCATAGAACATAAAACCAATACCGCAATAGTAGCCCTTAAGAACTGAAGGATGAGGAATTGTTATTTTGAAATAAGTCCTATTAACAGGACTCTTTTTCTGTTCCATATATGTATCAATAAATATTTCTATACCAAATAATATTGCACAAAATGCATGACAGATGTAATAAAAAAAACTTATCACACCTAAGAACAGTCCTATCAATGAAGCTATTCCATATATATATGTGGAAAAACTTTTTTTACTCCTATTTCTGTATAAATATATAAGTATCCATACACTACTCAAGAGCGTTATGCAATTAATAAATATTATGCACCATAGAGGTATCGTATCCATTATTTATTATCTTTTGTATTATTATTTTTAGAGTCCTTTTCTTCTATTACCTTATCGGTGATTTTTTCAGCTCCAGAGATTTTAAATTGGCGACTTTGATCTATCATGCGCTGTCAATTTGGAGTGTTTGAAAAATATAAAAACGTATGCCTCTGCCGCGCAGGGAGAGACCAGTGAGAGAGAACGGACTGTTACTACGGAGAAGAATTGTGATATAGGCTTGCTCCGTAAAGTCCTATTGTCACGTGGCAGGCCAATAGGCTTTACCACCAAACTAATGCTGCAAATATACAAAAATAATCTTAATAAACGGATATAATCTTTAAGAAATTTGCTGATTTGGTGTTTTTTTTCTTATGATTTTGGTCGATTTTGCAGAAATCTTTTACATCTGTTGTATGTACTGGAGTTAGTTTGGCAAAAATACACAAATGGTCACGGCTTCACTTTCTTATATAAGAATGTAAATCATGGTTTGAAACTGTACACACTCGGAGTACAAACGAAAACAAGATATGCTTGTGTCGAAAAGGTATATATGAGCTGATGGTAGAGTCGTCATCAACAACAATGGCCCTTATTTGATAAACTCAGCAGGAATACTTGCTATTCATTTTATGATGGGGTTATGTTCACAAGTTTGAGATTTCATGTAAAAAAGTCCTAATTTCTATGTTTCTCTTCTTGCAAATTATGGGATATTTAGAAAAATATCGTATCTTTGTCCCCGAATTAAGGCGTTCTTTGCATATTGCAAAATACAGAAACGAGCAGAAGTCCGCTCGTTTCCATATTGTTACCTATATAATATGGGCAAACGCCCAACTTCTTGATTTTCAATCAAAGTCCAATTTAGAGCGAGTTAGATTTATTAACATTACATTTAACTGCTGTAATTACTCAGCACCCATATTGTCATGAGTTGTTACGTTAATATTGTGAGTCAACGTGTATTATCAATAAAACTTAAAGTGGTCAACTAAAATCGTTAAACCACAAACTAAAATCGTTAAACCACAAATGCAATAGGCTTCAACTGCTTACGAAGCCGCTTTCATTGCTCTACGCAATAGGCTTCATTGACTATCGAAGCCGCTTTCATATTGTGGTTTAACGATTTTAGCCCATCATGATGAGCATTTTTGCCCATAAGGATGAGCAGAATTGCTCATCCTTATGAGGAAAAGTGCCCGTACCATTGGGCAGAAATGCCCAAAGCCTTGGGGAGTCTTGGGCAAAACCATGGGGAACCTTGGGCAAAAAGCATGGTGACACTCCATATCATAGCCTATACTTTTTACCACGATATATGCAAATACCTTTCTGCCGCTTGCTTACACTAACACCCAATACATTATAGGCAAAAGGACTTTTTACAACATCTGTCATCACCTTTTCCACATTGTGAATACCAGTACTTACCGCCACGAAAGCTCCAGGAAAACTATTATCCAGACGAGAGTTACCAAGTTGATCTACGGAGACATCAGCTGCATCAAATCCCCATTCATTCACCTTGTCATTGAGGTCATTTACCTGCACTCCTGCCTTGACCGAAGCCAATGGTTTCAATACACCATTAGTTAGTGTCGCATCACCAAAAACCGCAGCATAGTCATCAAGTAAATTTCCATCACCTTCTTCAGTGGCAAGATTATCGCCACAAATAATTGAGTTGATAAATTTCAAGTTCTGTACTCCAGCAAGTTGCAACTGTCCATCTCCCTCGTTGCCAGCAAGTGTACTGCTAATAATAAGCAACTCATTCTTGTAATCATTATTCTTTCCGTTGGCAAAGACAGCTCCGCCAGAAGTTGCGATGTTGCCATAGATGGTGGAATTAACAATCGCGGTACGTTGAGCATGCTGTACACAAACTGCACTTCCTGTACCTTCTTTTACTTTGTTTCTTGCAATCAGACAACGCTCAAACGTACTATATCCCTTTGTTCTGTTGTTGGATGACAGACGAATGGCTCCTCCACGGCTTCCAGCCTCATTGTCGGTAAAATCACATTCGAGCAAATGAGAAGTGCTATATTCTGCACGAAAGGCTATACCACCATAACCAAGAGATCTGTTTTGATAGAAACGACAATTCTTTACGACAGCATTTCCACAATCTTTGAGATACAATGCACCGAGCTGTGCATTACTGGCCGTGTTGGAACAATAAGCTCCGGTGAACTCGATGCCCTGGATACATAACTCTTTCTCCTTTTCCAGGGAGCCCGTAAAATCAACCGAGATTATTTGACTCAAATCGCCTGCGTCAAAGGTATTCGAATGATTGGAATCACCTGAGAATACTGTGGAATTAAGAGAAGGATAAACCATATTCGGAATGTTTACACCCGTCAAACTTGGATCACACCCTCCTATAAGTTTACAAGGCTCCGTGATTGTAATTGTGGTCTGAGGATAGTAGGTACCTCCTGCAAAATAATAAGTGTCACCAGGATTGCCATTGGCTATATGGCTCATAAAACCGCTCAAGGAAAAAGCTTTGTCCCATGATGAGCCATCTCCATCTTCTGTCAATCTGGAATCATTGTCAGGCCTCACAAAATAGACTTTAGCACCTATTGTATTCTGGATATAATTCAAGTCTGTTACTGCATCTGGTGTTTTGCACGCTTCATGAGCTGCAGTCTGAGCTGCAATTTTAAGACTTTCACTCATATTAGGAGCCACAAAAGAACATCCTATAGGGTTGACACCCAATACAGCCTCCAGCCAAGTGCAGGCAGCCGTATACCTACCATAATAAACATTCAGATGCTGTCCGTCACGATTCATCCTATCACCGATAAATGTGGTACGGGCATTCTGAACAGCCGTTCCCACCGGTACAAGAATATCAAAACCATAATTAGTGACACACTGCCGTGCTGCATCAACTATGGCATGATACATGGTAAGCTGATCCTTGTTGTAATTAGCAAAACCAGAATGAGTACAGTTGGCTGCATAAGCCCATGTCTGATGCCATATCAACTTCACATTTTCAGGTGCCAAATTTCTGATATAGCTGATAAGGTAACTAAGATATGGAGTATAGGTTTCATACAGACCAGACAAAGGACTGCCTTGCTGTAAACTGACATAATCCCACTTTTCGTCTTTCAATGCTGTTTCTAAGGTGACACCTTCCTTAGAAGCCTTCATTCCGTCAACCCCTATCTTACGATAAGAATACGCAGCCGTATTGTTCTGGGCATTGTTGTAATGACGTTCCAGGGTACAGCCACCAATGTACATATTGGCAATAATTGTTTGCTTCCCGGAGGCTTCTGCCAGTTGGTGTAGATAATTCTCTATAGCATCTTGCGAGAAACTGTTTCCTATAGCAAGTATACGAATAACACCATCATCGCTTGCATAGGCATGAATGTTGATTACTAATAATAAAAGTAATGACAGAAAATATTTCATCGTTCTCATAACTATGTTATTGTTTTGGTTAGAATAAATATTACTTTCAAATTTCATCTATATGTACATTATAGTTACTACATATAGCCGTGTTTACACAAAAAAGCCGACAACAGCAACAACAGCCTGTCGTAGTCATCAGTCAAAGGTTTACGATAATAGAATATCGGATGATGCCTTCCCTCGAAAAGGTGGAACTCACATTCGTTCCCTTTTCGGCGCACTTCATCAACATATTGTTCTGCTACCTCCTTCTTCGTAAATTCATCTTTCGTCCCCATGCAAAGAAGCATCGGAGGCATACCATCGCGCACCGATTTCATCGGCAAAGCCAAAGTTGGATATTCCAGCAACAGCAAATCAGGAACAGAAAGGCTGTCTGCCCCCATGCGGTCTATGCTACCCAAAAGGGCAGACATACATCCTCCCGCAGAAGCTCCACCCACAGCCACTCGATGGGGGTCGATATCTAATGTTCGAGCATTTTCCCTCATCCATTTTACAGCATCCTTGGCATCTTCCAAAGCATCTTGCCATGAAGAACCATATAGATAAGATATACGATAATCAAAAGATACCGCCAGCACGCCCTTACTTGCCAGATAAGCAGACTCTTTGTAGAACTGTAAAGGAGAGCCATACTTCCAACCACCCGCAAAGAACCAAGCCACGGCCGAATACTGCGCCTGCCCTTGCGGACGAAAGACATGGGCATACAGACTTTCGCCCGAAGGCAGCAACTTGTAAGCCACTCGATTCACCCGATAAGCATGAGGCGGCTGCATCAAAAGCTTGCCCAAGGCTGCAAACCACACATTCGCCATCTGTTCACGCCCCAAGCAGTTAGGATGCACTTTGTCCTGAATGGTCATTGTCGCCCAATGGAATCCCTTGCTTTGGTCCACCAATACAACATGATCATTATGTAAAGCCTTCACCATTTTGGCAATCTCTTTATTCAACTTGGGAATATAAGAGTATTTGGGTAGCTTACCACTCTCCACCACTTGTGCCATCAAGATAGTCGCATTCGGATTAATGAGCAAAATGGAAGAAATAATCTTACGATAGGCAGTAATCATTCCTTTGACGGGGTTCTCCTCTGAAAAGTGGTTGTGCCCAGCATGAAGCAACACAAAATCAGCAGGATACTTGCTGTAGATACTGTCTATTTTGGCAGCAAGAAACTCTACGTTTTTACCACTGAAGCCACAATGATTCAACTTGCCGATACGACACTCGCTTTGACGCGGCCCGATGAAATCGAAGTCATAACCAGCCGAGTACAGTTGCTCCCATAGAGGATAGAGATAAGAAGAAAAATTACTTCCCCCTTCCGTAATAGAATCACCCAAACCCATGACAGTAAAGCGTTTCTGCTGCCCCTGTACAAAAGCAGTCGTACTCCAAAGGAGCACAACTGCCATGAATATTCTTTTTATTAAATACATTCCAATTAATAATTCAATCCCCAGACATACTGCACAGAGTCGGCTTCTTCCTCATCTTCGTCAAAATCAAATGGGTCGGTAAAAGGCTTCGCTAATTGCTCAGCATCACTCACCTCATTATTAAAGCCAATAGAGGCTGCCAGGATTATACTGTCTACCGACATCTCACAAATACTTATGGAAGGGCATATATATTTCTTTTTCATCATGAATGCTTTATTTTACAACAAACTTCTTGCCATTCACGATACAAATGCCTTTCTGCAATCCCTTCTGCTGCATACCTTGCAGATTATATATCTTGCCTGCCATCTTGCCTACCTCTGTCACTTCTTTGATACCAGTATCCACACCACCCAGAGCAAAGCCCTTAGCAGCACTTGCCTCTCCTGCTACTGCAAGATAAGCCTTGTTGGCACTATTGGTGAAAGCTGCACCATTCTCAGCATCCCAATAGAAACCTATGCCTTTGTCTTTATCATTGGCAAACTTATAAAACTTGGCACCAGCCTCATCAGAAGTTGTCAGCGACTCATCGCTTGTACCCTTCAACAGATTGACATCCTCGGTAGTTTCCTCTAATTTCAATGCCACCTCATAGTCATTCTTTGCACCATTTAACAAGAGAGCCGACTTAGCTGGCACGACACTACCCGAGCCATACTTGTAATCAACAACCAAGGTTCCTTCTACTTTTGCATCGGTCACTACGCCACCCTTTACTCCTTCTGGCATCATGTAACCGAAGTCATGATAATATGTAGCATATTGAGCATCCGTAATTCTGAACTTACCCTTCAAAGGCTCTGCCACTACTGCTCCAGGAACAGCAATATCACCACGAGAAACGCCATTGATATCCTGTTTCAAGTCTTGACCAAGGCTCCAACCTTTCGCTATTGCCTCCATCTGCACTTGGGTTGCACCATAAGGTGCTGCCAAAGGACCATTTGTCACTGCATTGCTACCAAAGATGCTACTCAAGGTGTTGTCATCACTTACAAAATCAGAAGTTTTCCATGCTGTAGTAGAGGCATCGTCAACTTGATACATACCTATTATATTATAGCCTTTGGAAAGAACCTGCTTAGGCTTTTCCTGGAGAGAAATAGCAGGAGTCGTTCCATCACCGACTATTATGGAGTTAGCTATACGAATAGCTGCATCTTTTCTGCCCAACACTTGTGCGCCACCCATATTCCCGGCTACAGTAGAATTGATAAGTGTAATCTGGCGTGCATAATTGCTATCGGCACCTATAGAGAAGATGGCACCAACCTCACCCTCTGTACCAGAAACATTTTCTGTAATAACAGAATTGATAATATTCAACTCTTGACCATGATTAAAAAAGATGGCACTACCAAGAGTTTTTGCCTTATTGCCAGAAACAAGACAACGAAGCAAATTTGTATATCCCTTCGTTGAAACATCTGAAGTCAGTTTTATAGCACCTCCACGACCAACAGACTCATTATTTGTAAACTTGCAATCAGTAAAGTTTACCGTACTACGCTCTAATAAGCATGCGGGTCCACCATGATTATTATCCTTTGAATAAACAGAAATATTCTTATCAAAGATACAATTCTGCACATCAACCCAACCACTGTTATCCACTCGTAACGCCGATGTTCTTGTCTGATTCACATATGCCCCGGTAAATGTGATATTTTTTAGAACGAAATGCTTAGAAGTATCACCATTCTTTGTCGCCAACTGGATGAAAAGCAAAGTTGAAGCATCACCTTCAGTAGCAACACCATCACCATTTACATCTCCAGAGAAAACTGTAGGTGTCCCAGTAGTAGCTCCAATAAAAGAATACCCATTAGAAACAGTAGGCACTTTAGCTGGAACATAATACGTTCCTCCTTGAAAATAAAAAACATCTCCATTCTTATACTTAGTGTTGATGTTACTATACATCTCGGTAAAGGCAATGGCATTTTCCCAAGAAGAGCCACTTTTTTCACCAGAACCATCAACGCTGACATAATAATCAGTTGCAAAACTTGCAGATGCACAAAGCACACCTGCCAACATCAAAGTAAATCTTTTCATATTCATCCAATTTAGGTTGTTAGTAAAAAACTTTAGTTATTTACCTTATATGTCGCAAAGAAAAGAAAAAGATATAGGTAAAATATATAAAAAATATCTATATATATTCCTATCAACGATTCTATAAGCTATTTGACATACTAATAAGGAAAGAAATTTATCAGCAGCAAGAACTGAGAAGACAAGACTAAAACTTGTTGAAAAGATCCAACCTATAAGGAAAACTGTTCTACTCAACTTTCGCAAACGGAAAGTCAGAGGTGAGTTAAGAGAAATTAAGGGACAAATGCCTTTGTGGACTTGCCCCATCCCCATTCCCTCAAGGTTGTTGTCCCTTAACTTCCCGAACGACCGAAGGGAGTGATAACTTCCCTTTACTTCTATAACTTCCATACATGCGAGACTTCTGTACCTATATAATAAAAGCAGTAACAGCTTCATTTTGTTACTGTTACTGCTTTTCCATATGATCACAAAGTAAATTTCTGTGTTTCGATGGTTTATCCGACAGCCATCCTGCCGTTTTGTCGCTTATATAAGTCGTTCTACGACATTATTCTACTATAGCTGTCCAGCCGCCACCTGGTGCAAGATGTATCTGGAGCTTATCGCCAGAAGTTACCTGTCGATAAGTATGTTTGTAATCTGTGGCCTCACGGTCTGCATTGATACCATCGGCAAAGATATTGGCCTTGCCATTCATTTTTTCCAATTTACCTGTTGTGTCATTCGGTGTTACTAAACGGGAAAGATCGACAGTAAGATCACGAGCCTGCCAATTGTTCATCGCGGCTATATACCATTTATTGCCTTTCCTCTTGGCTACAACCACGTATTCACCGAGTTTTCCATCCAAAGGAACCACCTGATCATAAACTGTAGGTATCTGCGAGATAAAGTCGGTACACTCCTGATTCTGCATATACTTGGTTGGACTATCGGCCAGCATCTGCAAAGGTGCATCAAAGATCGTGTACATCGCCATCTGATGTACTCTCGTACCCAGACTCATCGGATGGTCGTTGTTGCCGAAAAACTGCGAGCGGACGGCATTCACCATAGCTCCCGGGGTATAGTCGAAGGAACCAGGAAGAGCACGGAGGAAAGGAATCGTCACATCGTATCTTGGCTGATCATGCAGTGGACCAACACCTGTACGAGGTTCCCACTTGGAATTTTCCAATCCTTTCACTCCCTCGATATTCACGATGTTAGGATAAGAGAACTGTACGCCAAACGGACGCATACCATGCAGGTCGAGCAGAAGTTGATGCTTTGCTGCACATGCCGCGATTTCATAAACAGAATTGATGGCCTTCTGGTCATCTCGGTCGAAGAAATCTACCTTGAATCCCTTCACACCCATATCGCCGTAATGCTTCATGATTGCCTCCATTTTATCATGTCCACGCTGTACGAGATTACGCCATGAAGACCAGAGTATCACTCCCACTCCATTTTCTTTGGCATAATTGATGATGCCTGCCATATCCATCTTGTCGGAGAATGTCAGCAAATCTTCCGGGTCACTCCATCCTTCGTCGATGATGATATATTCCAGATGGTTGTTCCTGGCGAAATCCACAAAGTACTTGTAAGTCTCTGTATTGATACCCGCACGGAAGTCTACACCTGTGATATTGGTATTATTCCACCAGTCCCAAGCTACTTTTCCCGGCTTTATCCACGAGGTGTCCTTGACACGGCACGCAGGACCGAGAACTTTGGCAATATCATTACCCACCAGTTGCTTGTCCTCATCCGTAACAAGGACTATACGCCAAGGCAACTTGGTTACTTTTTCTGCTATATAATTAGCCCGTTCGGTAGGAACTAAGTTCAGACGGGCATAGCCTCCTATCTCCTCTTTTAATGGTAATGGAGGAAAGGCTGCATGTATCGAATAATCCGTAGATGCATCTGAAGAGAATACTCCTGAAGCTGTAGAGGAAGGTGTTCCTTTCAAGAGATACATACCAGGATAATTTTCCACATCAGCTTCCATCACCACTGCCTTCTTTCCGTCAGGTAAGCAAACAGCAAGAGGGGTGATGGCAAGAGAATCCTTATACATCTTAGACAGTGGGGCCTCGTCATAATATGACTCGAAGGAATAACACCAACGTTCCCCTCCCCGATTATCATTCACGTAGGGAACAAATGCCTGATAATCGCCAGCGAAGCGATATTCCGAAGTTTCATTAAGCACCTTGTTGATCATCTTTTTAGGGATGATGCGATAAGCTGCAGCATTCATAAAGGCCCGGAATTCCACATCGTACCCATTGCAGGAAAGGAGCAGTCGCTGATAACCACCATTATCATCGTTTTTCCAGTTGGTGACAGATGCTTTACGCACTTTGGGATTCACACCAAAAGTTTGCTTATCAGTCTGTAAGGAGATAACTGATGGCTGCAGCACTTGAGTTTTTCCCTTGACTACAGCCCATGTTATAGACTTATCCACATGGACGTTGACAACCAAATCTCCCAATAATGATTGAATCGTATATACTTTAGCCGTTATTGGCAAGCCGCATACGAGGGCTAACATGAAGGATGTAATAAATTTAGTACGCATCATAATAAATGGTTTTAGTGACACATGTACGGAAGTTGAGTTGTTTGATCTTATCTTTTTATCGAAGACCCTGCAAAGTTACGATAATATCATGAAACTGCAAACAAAAGGGGGAAAAAAGACTAACTGATCACACCTTTTCGGAGATATTATGCCACAAGATGCCAAGCGGCTAAGTGACGATAAAAAAACATACCAATTTATTTTTTCACCGTCACTAAATAGAAAAACGGATTTCAGCTCTCGTGAGCCAAAACCCGTTTCCATTTCTATAATCTCTCTAATAAATTGTTCTTTAGAAAAAGGTGGAGTGCTTAGTCAAGCTTGTTCTCCACATTCACTGCCTGGGCAATCATTACTGCCACAACGGCAAAAGTCATCATGAATACCATAATCTTTTTTACCTTTAAACTAATTAATACTTATTGAATATATATAGCGTTATGCTTTATTATCCTTTTGACGATGCAAAGGTACGGCATTTTCTGTGTGTGCGCAAACATTTCGAACAATAAAGTGTAATTTCTACTCTTTTTTTGACTCAGGTCAAGTTCTTGTCCGGTATTTTAAAGCTTTTGCCCTTACAGGGCGACAGGTTTGCTGACGTAATTACCCAGGGCGATGCCCTGGGCTAAGAGCTTCTGCCCCTTCAGGGCATGCTAACTATTCTAACTTCCCCCCAAACCCCTTAGCCCTGGGCTAAGAGCTTCTGCCCCTGAAGGGGCGTGTGGGGAAAAACTTGCGAAACTTGAATTACAAAGAAACCCTCAATCGTTTATTTATGCTAAAAAAATCCGAGATAATACACTTTTGACGATAAAATGATTACCTTTGCATGAGTTATGGACATAAAAAAGATAGTAAACAATACATGTAAGGTGGCTTTCTCGCTCATTTTGGGCGGTGCCATTCTTTACTGGATGTATCGTGGGTTCGATTTCAAACAGGTGGAGCACGTGCTGTTTCATAAGATGAACTGGACCTGGATGCTACTGTCGTTCCCCTTCGGCATCCTGGCCCAGCTCTTTCGTGGCTGGCGATGGAAGCAGACTCTCGAACCCGTTGACGAGCATCCTCGTACCAACGTATGCGTCAACTCCATCTATCTTTCCTATGCGCTGAGCCTTGTCATTCCCCGCATAGGCGAGTTCGCACGGTGTGGAGTACTGAAGCGATGGGACAATGTGTCATTCCCCAAGTCGTTGGGCACCGTAGTCACCGAACGTGCCATCGACTCGCTCTTGGTAATGATCATTGCCATACTGGTGTTTCTGATGCAGATTCCGGTATTTCTCAATTTCTTCAATACTACAGGAACGAGTCTCGACGGCATTCTGTCTAAGTTCAGCGCTACTGGCTATCTGGTATGCGGGATTTGTGGCATTGCCGTACTCATCCTGTTGCATGTGCTGCTCAAGAAGCTATCTATATATAATAAGGTGAAAGCCACTCTTGGCGGACTGTGGCAAGGTGTCATCTCGCTGAAAGGTGTCAGCAACGTACCGCTGTTTGTCGCCTTCACCCTGGGCATCTGGGTTTGCTATTTCCTGCACTATTTCCTCACGTTCCAGTGCTTCGAGGCAACCTCGCACTTAGGGCTGACGTGCGGCCTCGTCACCTTTATCGTGGGAAGCATAGCCGTGATAGTGCCCACACCGAATGGTGCCGGCCCATGGCATTTCGCCGTGAAGACAATGCTCATTCTCTACGGCATACAGTCGGACGACGCGCTCTTCTTTGTGCTCATCGTTCACTCCGTACAGACGCTCTTGGTCATCCTCCTGGGCATATACGCCTGGTTGGCCCTGGCATTCACTAAGAAAACAAACAACATTCATTAAAATAATCATATTATGGCTGACATTAAGAATCTTAAGCCAGAAGAAATCTGGCGCAACTTCGACGCACTCACACAGGTGCCACGTCCATCAGGACATCTTGAAAAAGTACAGGCTTTCTTGCTCGACTTCGCCAAGAAGGCTGGCGTAGAGGCTTTCCAGGATCCAGCAGGCAACATCGTTATGCGTAAACCCGCTACTCCTGGTTTCGAAAACAGAAAGGGAGTTATCCTGCAGGCCCACATGGACATGGTGCCACAAAAGGCCAAGGACAGCAAGCACAACTTTGAGACCGACCCTATAGAGACTATCATCGACGGTGACTGGGTACGTGCCAACCGCACCACTTTGGGCAGCGATGACGGTTTGGGCGTAGCTACCATCATGGCTGTGATGGAGGCCAAAGACTTGCAGCACGGTCCGGTAGAAGGACTTATCACCCGCGATGAGGAAACCGGTATGTATGGTGCCAACGAATTGCCAGCTGGTGAGCTCAATGGCGACATCCTGCTGAACCTCGACACCGAGTCATGGGGCGAGTTCGTGATAGGAAGCGCCGGCGGTATTGACATCACTGCCACACTCGACTATAAAGAGGTGGAAACCGACAAGGAAGATGCAGCCGTAAAGGTTACGCTGAAAGGTCTGAAGGGCGGACACTCTGGTATCGAAATCAACGAAGGCCGCGCCAACGCCAACAAGTGCATGGTTCGCTTTGTACGCGAGGCTGTCGCCGAACTCGATGCTCGCCTGGCTTCATGGCAGGGCGGCAACATGCGCAACGCCATCCCATTCGAGGCAGAGGTGGTGCTTACCCTGCCTAAGGAGAATGTAGAGGCTCTGAACGACATGATTGCCGACTGGAAGGATGAACTGAAGGACGAGTTCAAGGGCATCGAGAATGTAGAGAAGATAGAATTCTTTGCTGAGAACGTAGAAACTCCTAAGATGGAGGTTCCTCAGGAGATACAAGACAACCTCATTGACGCTATCTATGCTTGTCACGACGGAGTACTGCGCATGGCTCCATCCATGCCCGATATCGTAGAGACATCTTCCAACCTGGCCATCATCGCCATAGGTGAAGGCAAGGCTTCTGTCAAGATTCTGGCTCGTTCCTCACACGACGGCTACAAGGAGTACATCGCCACCATGATGGAGAGCTGCTTCTCTATGGCTGGCATGAAGGTAGAGTTCAGCGGAAGCTATGGCGGCTGGAATCCAAACCCAGAGAGCGACATCCTGGAGCATGTACTCAAGGTTTACAAAGAGCAGAATGGTGTAGACGGCAAGGTTCAGGCTGTTCATGCCGGACTGGAGTGCTCTATCATCCTGAGCAAGTATCCTCATCTCGACGTGGTATCATTCGGTCCTACCCTGCTCAGCCCTCACACCCAGAACGAGCGTTGCCAGATTAGCTGTGTGGCTCCTTTCTGGAACCTCATGAAGCAGCTGCTTACCGAAATTCCTGAGAAGTAAGGACGGAAGAGGGAGACCTGTTCTCCCTTTTCAACCTGACTTTTGTTACATTTATGATAAAAAGATAGCCGAGGAAGAAATTTCTCGGCTATTTCGTTTACAATTTCAATATTTTTAGTTACCTTTGCACGCGAATTTGCCAATAGAGTGTTTTCTTTTTGGCACATGTCAAATCAAAATAAAACAAAAATGGACGATTATCACGCGGAAAATAACCAATTTCAAGCGTGGAGATTCATAGGATAAAGCCTCACCCGAAGGCAGCCTCATGCCAATCTCCATAGCTCAGAGTTTATTATTTTTTTTGGAGATTAGCACAATGAGAACATTCTGGAACATCGAAAAGAACCTTACTGCCATCAATGAGTGGCAGCCCAACTGCTGGATACAAGTAACTTGTCCCACCGACGAAGATCAGAAACTACTGGAAGAGAAATTCAACATTCCCGACTACTTCCTTTCCGACATCAGCGATACCGATGAGCGTGCCCGCTACGAATATGACGACGGCTGGATGCTCATCATTCTGCGTATTCCCTATGTCAAGGAGATAAGAAGCCGAACTCCTTACACTACAGTCCCTTTGGGCATCATACACAAGCGTGATGTCACCATCACCGTGTGCTATTACGAGACTAATATGATGATCGACTTCGTGAGCTATCAGCAGAAACGAGGAGAAGGATTCACCGACTACGTCGACATGATCTTCCGACTGTTCCTGTCGTCTGCCGTATGGTATCTGAAACGACTCAAACAGATCAACTCTCTCATAGAGAAGGCTAAGCGCAACCTCGACCACGGTGTCAACAACGAGAGCCTGATAGGACTGAGCCGCCTGCAAGACTCGCTCACCTACTTCATCACCTCCATCCGTGGCAACGAGAATCTGCTGTCGAAACTGAAATTCAAACTGCAGGTAGACGAGTTGGACGCCGACCTCATTGAGGACGTCAACATCGAGATGACACAGGCTCGTGAAACCACCAATATCTATTCCGACATCTTGGAATCGACAATGGACACTTATTCGAGCATCATCAACAACAACATGAACACCACCATGCGTACGCTGACCTCCATCAGTATCGTGATGATGTTGCCAACGCTGATCTCTTCTCTGTTCGGTATGAACCTCATCAACGGAATGGAGAACAGTCCCTACGGATTTATGTTCGCACTGGTCATCTCATTCATCGTATCAGGACTCACTTGGGGCTTCCTGCGCTACAAACGACTGCTCTAAAACACAAAATATATTAAAAATATACCGTTTTATTAGGATTTGTCGTTTATTTTGACTAAGTTTGCAACTTATAATACAAACATTTTTGTGTGGCGGGCTGACTCTACGACAGAGCCACCCCCAAGGAACTCGAATCATAAACTAAATCAAGTGACATGATGGACTCTCAAGAAAATACCCTCAATCAGGGTACCATTGAAGAACCACAGGTGGAAGCCACAGTGGCTGAGACACCTGCAGTAGAGAACACTTCAGAAGCCGAGACTAAAACCTATGCTACCAAACAGGAAGTACTCGACCGTGTAAAGGAAATAGCGCACAGCGACGAAGCTCCTCAGAAAAACGAGCTAGACCTGCTGAAGACTACTTTCTACAAACTACATCTCGCTGAAAGAGATGCACAGATGAAAGAGTATCTGGCTGGTGGCGGTGACCCCGAGAAGTATGTTCTCCTGCCCGACGAGGCGGAGGAGGCTTTCAAGGCGGAGATGCAGATCATCAAAGAGAAAAGAGCCAAGATTTTCCTCGCACAAGAGGAAGAGAAACAGGCCAATCTGCAGAAAAAGCTCGACATCATCGAAAAGATAAAAGCCATGGCAACGTCGCCCGACGAGGCCAACAAATCATATCAGGAATTCAAAGCCCTGCAGCAAGAATGGAAAGAGATTAAGGCCGTTCCTGCCGACAAGGCCAACGAGCTCTGGCGCAGCTATCAGCTCTACGTAGAGCAGTTCTACGACCTGTTGAAGCTTAACAACGAGGCTCGTGAATACGACTTCAAGAAGAATCTTGAGGCTAAGACCAAACTCTGCGAGGCTGCTGAGAAACTCGACGAGGAAGAAGATGTCATCTCTGCTTTCCACCAGTTGCAGGAACTCCACGCACAATATCGCGAAATAGGACCTGTAGCCAAGGAGTTGCGTGAGCAGATTTGGAGCCGGTTCAAGGCTGCCAGCACGGTTATCAACAAGAAGCATCAGCAGCACTTCGAGCAGTTGCGTGCCAAGGAGGAGGAAAACCTCGAGAAGAAGACAGCACTCTGTGAGAAGATAGAAGCCATCAACCAACAGCAGTACAAGCTCGCTTCCGAATGGGAGAAAGTCACTAAGGAGGTTATCGAGCTGCAGAGCGAATGGAAGAAGATAGGCTTTGCACCTCAGAAGATGAACGTGAAGATCTTTGAACGCTTCCGCACTGCCAACGATGAGTTCTTCGCCAAGAAAGCTGAATACTTCAAGGTGCTGAAAGAAGAATATACTGCCAATGCCGAAAAGAAAAAAGCGCTCATCGAAAAGGCTAAAGAACTCGCTACAAGCACTGAATGGCGCAAGACGGGCGACAAGCTCATCAACCTGCAGAAGGAATGGAAGCAGATTGGTGTTGTGCCTCGCAAGTTGGGCGATCAACTGTGGCAGGAGTTTATCAATGCATGCAACCAGTTCTTCGAGGCTCGTAACAAGGCTAATGCCGGTACACGTAGCACAGAGCACACCAACTTAGAGAAGAAAAAAGAGGTAGTGGCAAAGCTCAATGCCCTGCTAGGGAATGCTGGCGACAACGTACAGCAGCAGGTACAGTCACTCATCGACGAGTACAAGGCGATAGGTCACGTGCCCTTCAAAGAGAAGGATGCTATCTACAAGCAGTACCACGATGTGCTCGACAAAATATACAAGAACCTGCATATCAGCAACGCCAAGCGCCACCTCGACAACTTCAAGAACAACTTGAAGAACGTGGCAGAAAAGGGCTCGGATGCTCTCGACAATGAGCGCGGACGCCTCTTGCGCCGCTTCGACCAGTTGCGCTCCGAGATTACCACCTACGAGAACAACCTTGGTTTCCTCAATGCTGCCAGCAAGAAGGGAAACAGCCTCGTAGAGGAGATGAACCGAAAGGTGCAGAAGCTCAAAGACGATCTCGAACTCGTAAAACAGAAAATAAAGGCTATCGATGCCGAAAACAAATAAAAAAGAACAGCCGGAGTGCAAACCAAGCACTTCGGCTTTTTTTATTGACGAGAAAACAACAGAACCTTTACTGAAAGTCGCACCGAATATTGATGGACGGGAAGGAAAAGACTCATCCACAAAAACTCCCTAAAACAAAAAAGCATCTTTCTAAAAGAAAGATGCTCTTGGTTGGGATACCCGGATTCGAACCAGGAATGACAGGACCAGAATCTGTAGTGTTACCATTACACCATATCCCAATGTCTTTTTGTTGTTGCAATGTCATTTCTTAATTGCGAGTGCAAAGGTAATACTTTTTTCTGAACCCACAAAATTTTTCTCAACTTTTTTATCGAAAATCGTTATTTTTTTCATTTTTACGCCTTTTCCCTCAAAAAACACGTGGTTTTGCGCCATACCAACCTTAAAAAAACAGAAAAGTTGGAGGAAAGTAACGCATACTCATTTTTTTGCACTATCTTTGTAGTCGAATAAACATAATAACAACTCAATGAATACAGCAAAACAATTAGTAGAGACAATTAAAGAAGGAATACAAGAGAAAAAAGGCAGCAATATCGTCATTGCCGACCTGAGCGAGATAGACGGCACCATAGCCAAGTACTTTATTATCTGCCAAGGCGGTTCACCCTCCCAGGTAGAGGCTATTGCAGAATCAGTAGGCGACTTCTGCCGTAAGAAGTTGGGCGAGAAACCTGTCAACGTAGCAGGATTAGGAAACGACCAATGGGTAGCCATCGACTTTGTGGATGTACTCGTACACATCTTCCAGCCTGAGGTAAGACAGTTCTATGATCTGGAACACCTCTGGGAAGACGCCAAACTGACAACCGTGCCAGACGTGATGTAACAGTTGCGCGCGTACATTATTATATATAGATACATAAGAAAGCAAGAAACAAAAGTCTTTTTTAAAACAAAAAAAAGGAAAGGAAACATTCAATATGGAACAAGGCAACAACAAGAACAATCCCGGCGGGCCCCAACCCCCCAAGATGCCTAAGTTCAACATGAACTGGCTCTATATACTTATCATCGTCGGACTGATGGTAGCCTACTTGAGCGGAGGCACAAACTCTTTAGGAGGAAGTGCCACACAAGAAGCCACCTACACACAGTTTAAGCAATACGTGGAAAAAGGTTATGTGCTGAGCGTTGTAGCCAACAAGACCGAGAACACCCTGAAACTGTATATCAACCCCAAGTACTCACGCGAGGTGTACAAAACCTCAGCCAAGAACTTAGGCACCAACCCTTATGTGGAGGTGCAGTTTGGTTCGGTTGATGAGGTGGACAGGTTTGCCAACGCCATGGTGCAAGCCAAGAAAATCAATTCGTTCAGTTATAAGAACGAGTCAACGGACGGTTTCCTCAAAATCTTGTGGAATATCTTCCCGCTGATTCTTTTCTTCGTCTTCATCTGGTGGATGTCGGGACGTATGGGCGGCATGGGCGGCTCAGGCGGAGGAATCTTCAATGTAGGCAAGAGCAAAGCACGCATGTATGAGAAAGGCAATGCCATCGGCATCACCTTCAAGGACGTGGCAGGACAGGAAGGAGCCAAACAGGAAGTACAGGAAATCGTAGACTTCCTGAAGAACCCCAACAAATATACCGACTTAGGTGGTAAGATACCTAAGGGAGCCCTTCTCGTAGGACCTCCGGGAACTGGTAAGACGCTCCTTGCCAAAGCCGTGGCAGGCGAAGCTGGCGTACCTTTCTTCTCGATGAGTGGTTCCGACTTCGTAGAGATGTTTGTCGGCGTAGGTGCATCACGTGTGCGCGATCTCTTCCGTCAGGCTAAGGAGAAAGCACCTTCCATCATCTTCATCGACGAGATTGATGCAGTAGGACGTGCCCGCAGCAAAAATCCATCCATGGGAGGCAATGACGAGCGCGAGAACACGCTCAACGCCCTGCTTACCGAGATGGACGGATTCGGAACAAACAGCGGTGTCATTATCCTGGCAGCCACCAACCGTGTGGACATGCTCGACAGCGCCTTGCTGCGTGCAGGACGATTCGACCGTGAAATACACGTCGACCTTCCTGACCTGAATGAGCGAAAAGCCATATTCCTGGTTCATCTAAAACCTGTAAAGGTAGACAAGAGTGTTGACGTAGACCTGCTGGCACGACAGACACCAGGATTCTCGGGAGCCGATATTGCAAATGTGTGCAACGAGGCTGCCCTTATAGCAGCACGCCACGACAAGAAGAGCGTAAGCAAACAAGACTTCCTCGATGCTGTAGACCGTATCGTAGGCGGACTGGAGAAAAAGACCAAGGTGATGACAGCAGAGGAGAAGCGAAGCATCGCACTCCACGAGGCTGGCCATGCCACCATTTCATGGTTCTGTCAGTATGCCAATCCACTTATCAAGGTAACTATCGTACCACGCGGACAGGCTCTCGGAGCAGCCTGGTATCTGCCCGAAGAACGACAGATCACCACCAAGGAACAGATGCTCGACGAGATGTGTTCGCTCATGGGAGGACGTGCTGCCGAGGAACTCTTTACGGGCCATATATCATCGGGAGCCATGAACGACCTGGAAAGAGCCACCAAGAGTGCCTATGGCATGATAGCCTACTTAGGTATGAGCGACAAGCTGCCTAATATATGCTATTACAACAACCAGGAATATTCCTTCCAGCGTCCATACTCCGACACCACTGCCCGCATGATAGACGAAGAGGTGCTCAAGATGGTGAACGAACAGTATACCCGAGCCAAGAACATCCTCGTAGAGCACAAAGAAGGCCATAACGCCCTTGCCGAGCTCCTCATCCAGAAAGAGGTGATCATGGCAGAAGACGTAGAGAAGATCTTTGGCAAACGTCCATGGCTTAGCCGTTCACAGGAAATCATGGAGGACGAGCAGCCCAAGATTGATGACAAACTGAAGGAACTGCCCGAGGTTCAGGCAGCCATCAAGGCTCACGAACAGGCACAAAAGGAAGACAACTCGTCTGAAAGCACCGAAAACAATGATACCGACGTGCAGAACGACGAGAACTCAGAAGAAACAAACAACAAATAAAATAAGGAATCACAAATGACCGACAAACAAAAGAATCTTATCGTGAGGTCTATCACGGGCGTCTTGTTCGTGGTGTGCATGGTGTCTTGTTTCCTCAACCCAAGAGCCATGATTTTCCTCTTTACCATCATTACAGGACTCAGCATCTGGGAATACTGCGGACTGGTAAACAACGAGAAGGAAGACGTCACCGTCAACCGTCTGATCTGCACCATTGCCGGAGTATACTTTTTCCTGGCCGTGGCAGGACTGCGAATGGGCATCGTAGGCAATTTCATTGTCTTTGTTCCCTATCTGCTCACCATCGTATATCTGTTTATCAGCGAACTGTATACCGGCAACAAAGATGCCATCAACGACTGGGCCTACACCATGCTCTCGCAGATGTACATCGCCCTGCCCCTCTCTATGATCAATATTTTGGCTTTCGAATACTCAGCTTTCGACGGCCAGATACACTACGACATGCTGTTGCCACTGAGTATTTTCATATTCCTTTGGACAAACGATACCGGAGCCTACTGCAGCGGTTCGCTCTTCGGCAAGCATAAACTCTTCCCACGCATCAGTCCTGCCAAGAGTTGGGAAGGAAGCATAGGCGGAGGTATATTCGTTCTGATTGCAGCTGCCGTGATTGGTTACTTGGCAAATGACGGCGAGGCTCACCGACTCAGCATTGCCGGATGGATGGGA
This sequence comes from Segatella intestinalis, assembly GCF_029348455.1. Lineage (NCBI taxonomy): Bacteria > Pseudomonadati > Bacteroidota > Bacteroidia > Bacteroidales > Prevotellaceae > Segatella > Segatella intestinalis. The sequence continues at coordinate 86,618 of NZ_JARJVV010000014.1, read as the reverse complement.
TTGGGCCTGGTTGTCGTGTTCTTCGGAACATGGGGCGACTTGGTAGAGAGTCTCTTCAAACGCACTTTGGGAGTAAAGGACAGCGGCACACTGCTGCCAGGACATGGCGGTATGCTCGACCGTTTCGACTCTTCGCTCATGGCCATTCCCGCAGCTGTCATCTATCTCTATACACTGCAGCTTTTCGTATAAAAAAAAGAGGCTCATGAGTTTTCCCTTTAACTCATGAGCCTTTTTTAGGAACTTTTTTGTCTTAGTAACTTATTGAAGTTTCGCATATGGTTCAAGTACGGGCTGAAGGCCCAAAAGCTCATAGCCCAGGGCATCGCCCTGGGTATAATGGCAATCAACAAGGCGCCCTGTAAGGGCAAAAGCTTTGTATATTGCCAGGTATTTGAAAGCTTTTGCCCTTACAGGGCGACAGGTTTGCGTCCATAAACACCCAGGGCGATGCCCTGGGCTAAGAGCTTCTGCCCTTTCAGGGCGTGTGGGGCTTACTTGCGAAACTTGAATAACTTATTGATAATCAATAGCAAGTTTTCATATTTTACTACGGCTCATTTATTTCCTGCTGGCTCACCCGCTCTGCCTCTTCAGCTTTCTGCCGGGCGATGGCAGCTTCCTGTTCAGCCTTGACACGAGCCAGCTCTGCAGCTTTGGCGGCAGCCTTGGCAACAGCCTCAGCACGTTCTTTAGCCAGACGTATCAACTCAGCACGATGCTTTCTCAACAAATCTACCATGATAGAAGCAGCTTCGTCGGGCGCCACCTTACTTCCCAACTCTCTCAGCACTTCCTGATATTCAGCAAGCATTCTTTCGCGTGCAGGCTGCCCTGGCATAATCTTATACAGCTCGTTGGCTATTCCGTCTATCGTAAACTTATCGGCGAACATCTCTGGAACCACTTCCTTATTGGCCACCAAGTTGACAAGAGAAATATAGTCAACCTTCAGCACGTGATTGAAGGCAAAACGAATCAGTTTTGGCAAGGGAGTTTCATAGCACACCACTTGCGGAACATTAAACAGGGCTGTCTCGAGCGTGGCAGTTCCACTGGTTACAAGAGCCGCCGTGGTGTGAGACAAGAGCTGGTAAGTCTTATTCTTCACCACTCTGACAGGAGTACCTTCCAGGAATTTATCGTAATATTCATCCTCTATCGACGGAGCTCCAGCCAATACCATTTGATAATCTTCAAAACGTTCAGCCACCTCTATCATGGCAGGAAGATTGTCCTTAATTTCCTGTAGTCGGCTACCAGCTAAAAGAGCGACAATCGGTTTTCGACTGTCAAGATTATTTTCTCGACAAAACTCCTCATGCGTCTGATGATATCCTACTCTGAACTCTGCCACTTCCTGAGCAGTGGGATTGCCCACATAGTGAACGGGATACTTATGTTTCTGCTCATAGAAAGGCACCTCGAAAGGCAGTATGGAGAACATCTCGCTCACATCACGTTTGATGCTTTTAATACGCCACTCCTTCCAGGCCCAAATCTTAGGCGATATATAATAGTAGACAGGTATCAACGTATTCTTTTTCAAGAACTTGGCTATATTGAGATTAAAGCCTGGATAATCGACTAAGATCACAACATCGGGTTTCCACGCCACAATATCCTCCTTGCATCTTTTCATGTTCGAGAAGATGGTGCCCAGATGCAGCAACACAGGTACAAAGCCCATATAGGCCAGTTCCTTATAATGCTTGACACGAGTTCCTCCCTCAGCAGCCATCAAATCGCCGCCGAAGAATCGAAATTCAGCCAATTCGTCATATTTTTTCAACGAGCGCATCAATCTGCTGGCATGCAGATCGCCACTCGCCTCACCTACTATCAGATAATATTTCATCCTTATTGTCGAATATTCTTAGTTAATCGTCAAGTTCAGAAGCTTCCGTGTTGAGCGACCTGTTGTTCTCAAGCCACTCATAGTCGGTCACATCTATTTTTGTAGGCGTAATGGCAATGTAGCCATGACTGAGCGCCCACTGATCAGTATCTACAGCCTCAGGCTCATCATTGCGATATTCGCCCACCATCCAGTAATAGTCATACCCCCGAGGATGATGCTCCTTCACCACTTCATTGATCCACGAGCCCCATGTCATACGGCAAACCTTAAAGCCCTTGAAAGGAGGATTGACGGGAAAGTTGACATTAAGACAAGTTCCCTTGGGCAGTCCTTCACGAAGCACTCGCTTCACGATGCTTATCACTCCGTCGCGCAAGGGTGACAGATCGGCGTTCACATCATAGTTGCAACTACTGAACGCCACCGAGGGAATATACTTCATGCAGCCTTCCTTGGCTACGCCCATTGTGCCCGAATAATGATTGTTCACACTCGAGTTGTCGCCATGGTTGATACCACTGAGTATCAGGTCGGGAACCCGAGAATCCAACAACTGGTCGAGAGCTATCTTCACACAGTCGACAGGCGTTCCTGAGCACGACCACACTTCCACCTCCTCGCCCATGTTGTGTCTGCGTTTCAACAGCAGTGGTGATGTTACCGAGAAGGCGCATCCATAGCCCGACCGTCCACTCTCAGGAGCCACCACAAGCACCTCACACCAGTCTTTCAGAAATCCAACAAGCGTCTTGATTCCATTGGCATGATAGCCGTCATCGTTGGATATTAATATTAAAGGTTTCTTATTTTCCATAAAAATATCGCTCTTTTTGGTGCAAAAGTACGAAAAAACCTTTAAAGTAACGTCTTTCTCGCATAAAATATGTATCTTTGCAGAAATTTTGTGATGATTTTTAATATAGAAAATTAAGAATATGGGAAAAATAATCGCATTGGCCAACCAGAAAGGCGGTGTCGGCAAAACGACAACCACCATCAACTTGGCAGCATCATTGGCCACACTGGAGAAGTCGGTTCTTGTAGTAGACGCCGACCCACAGGCAAATGCCTCCAGCGGCTTAGGAGTAGACATCAAGGAGGTAGACTGCTCTCTGTACGAGTGCATTATCGACCATGCAGATGTTCGTGATGCCATCTATACCACCGATATTGATGGACTCGACATCATCCCCAGCCACATCGACCTTGTCGGTGCAGAGATAGAAATGCTCAATCTGCAGAACCGCGAAAGGGTTATCAAGAATCTGCTCGCCCCTATCCGCGACGAGTATGATTTCATCCTTATCGACTGCTCGCCATCTCTGGGACTCATCACAGTCAACTCGCTGACAGCAGCCGACAGCGTCATCATTCCTGTTCAGTGCGAATACTTTGCCCTGGAAGGCATCAGCAAGTTGCTCAACACGATAAAGATTATCAAGAGCAAGCTCAACACCAAGCTCGAGATAGAAGGCTTCCTGCTTACCATGTACGACAGCCGTCTGCGTCTGGCCAACCAGATTTACGACGAGGTGAAGCGCCACTTCCAGGAGTTGGTGTTCAAGACCGTCATCCAGCGCAACGTGAAGCTGAGCGAAAGTCAAAGCCACGGTCTTCCCGTCATCCTCTACGACACAGAGTCGAACGGCGCCAAGAACCACTTGGCATTGGCAAAAGAAATTATCAACAAGAACTCATAAAGTAAGAAAAAAGAGTGAAGAAAGACTCACTCCTTACTAAGAAATAGAAAATGGCAGTACACAAGAAATACAATAACGGAACCAAGAGCAATGCCCTGGGACGAGGTCTCGACGCACTTATCTCTACCGAAGGAGTGCGCACACAGGGCAGCAGTACCATCAACGAGATTCCTCTCGACCAGATAGAAGCCAACCCCAACCAGCCTCGTCGCGAGTTCGACGACGAAGCACTCCATGAGTTGGCAGAAAGCATCAAGGCCATAGGCATCATTCAGCCCATCACCTTGCGACAGGTGGCAGAGAACCGCTTCCAGATTATCGCAGGTGAGCGTCGCTGGCGTGCCTCCCAGTTGGTTGGTCTGAGAGCCATACCAGCCTATATCCGTACCATCAGCGATGAGAGTGTGATGGAGATGGCACTCGTCGAGAACATACAGCGCCAGGACCTCAACGCCATAGAAATAGCTTTGGCATACGAGCACCTGATGGAGAACAACGAGATGACTCAGGAGAAGATAGCCGAGCGCGTGGGCAAAAGCCGCGCTGCTGTAGCCAACTACCTGCGCCTGCTCAAGTTGCCAGCTCAGGTACAGATGGCACTTCAGAAGAAAGAAATCGACATGGGCCATTGCCGCGCCCTCTTGGCACTCGACAGCCCTTCACTTCAGATCAAGCTGTTCCATGAAATTCAGAAAAACGGCTACTCTGTACGCAAGGTAGAGGAGATGGTACAGCAAATAAAGGACAGCGAGGACAACGAGACAGCCAAAAAGGTAATCAAGGGAAAAGCCGAACTGCCCGAAGAGTTCACCCTGCTGAAGAACCGCCTCTCGCAGTTCCTCAACACCAAGGTTCAGTTTACCTGCTCACCCAAGGGCAAGGGAAAAATCAGCATTCCCTTTGCCAACGAGGAGGAATTAGAGCACATCATGAACGTTTTCGACCAATTAAAACAAAACTAATTAGGTGAAATCGAAAATATCACATATTTGTATATCAGTCTTGTTGACCAGCCTACCCTGGGCTGCTCAGGCACAGAAGGCTGTCTCAGCCAGTCAATCCACTGCAGACGAAAATCAGCCTGCCGTAGTGGCACCTGCAGATACAACATTCTCTGCCAAAGACAGTCTCAAGCTCAACAGTATGCTCCAGGTTGCTACCAAGAAGCCCAAGCGCGACTGGTCCACATGGCGTCCTGACACCAAGCGTGCCATGTGGCTTGCCATCGTTCTGCCAGGAGCAGGACAGATATACAACCGTAAATACTGGAAACTACCTATTATATATGGTGGTTTCGTAGGCTGTGCCTATGCCATCACCTGGAACAACCAGATGTATCACGACTATTCACAGGCCTATATGGACATCATGGACGATGACCCCACTACCGACAGCTACAACCAGTTCCTGCACTTAGGAGCCACCATCGATGCCAGCAACATGGACCGATACAAGGAAATCTTCCGCAAGCGCAAAGACCGTTACCGCCGCTGGCGCGACATGGGTGTGTTTGTGATGATTGGCGTTTACGCTTTCTCCATCATCGATGCCTACGTGGACGCATCACTCTCCGAGTTCGAAATTTCCGACGACCTTACTCTGAGAGTAGAGCCTGCCTTCATGAACAGCAACCCGCAAAGCCGCAACCCCTTCCGATCAGGAACATTGGGACTTCAATGCTCACTCACTTTTTAAAGTGAGGAACACAATTGTGTAGAATCTTAAAGAAACTTATAGAAAAGAAAGAATAACATAAATGAAAAAAATACTATTATTAGCAGCTGCAATGTTACTTGGTATGCCAGTACAGATGCTGGCGCAAACCGACGACACTGAAGAGAAAAAAGAAGATGTAATCACAGTCACCGACAAACAGGGAAACGAGGAAGAGATAGAAGTCCCTGTAGGACTGGAGGACAACCTCGACAGCCTGTTGCATCTTTATAATGCTAAGACCTATATGATGCAAGACACATCTTGCAACTATCGTGATGTCAACCCTGTCTTCGACAAGGAGGTTTACATCGACCGACTCAAGCGTCTGCCCACCATCATTGAGATGCCTTACAACGATGTGGTGCAGAAGTTCATCGACCGCTACAGCGGCAAGCTCCGCCGCTCTGTGAGCTATATGCTGGGCGCAGGCAATTTCTATATGCCAATCTTCGAGGAGGCTTTAGAGGCTTACAACCTTCCCCTCGAGCTCAAATATCTTCCTGTCATCGAGTCTGCCCTCAACCCTACTGCCGTTTCACGCGTAGGAGCCACCGGCCTCTGGCAGTTCATGATAGGCACAGGCAAGCGCTACGGACTTGAGGTCAACTCGCTCATCGATGAGCGTCGCGACCCAGTGAAATCCTCTTATGCTGCCGCCCACTATCTGAGCGACCTCTATAAGATTTTCGACGACTGGAGCCTGGTCATCGCTGCCTACAACTGTGGCCCCGACAAGGTCAACAAGGCCATCCACCGCGCCAAAGGTTCTGCCGATTACTGGAACATCTATCCCTACCTCCCCAAGGAGACACGCGGATATGTGCCAGCCTTCATCGCAGCCAACTACATCATGAACTACTATTGCGACCACAACATCTGTCCTATGGTGACCGAATTGCCTATTAAGACCGACACCGTGGTTGTCAATAAAGACCTTCATCTGGAGCAGATTGCCCAGGTGCTCAACATCAACATCCAGCACCTTCGCAGCCTCAATCCACAATACCGTCACGACATAGTCAATGGTCTCAACAAACCTATGACAGTACGACTTCCCTCATCTCTCGTTGGCCCCTTCATCGACCAGGAAGACTCCATCTACAACTTCAAGACCGACGAACTGCTGCTCAAGCGCTCTGTCGTAGAGGTAAACCAAGAAGAGCCTAAGGTAAGCCGCCACAGCTACCACAGCAGCCGCCATCGCTCCTCTGCAACACGCAGCAGGAGCCGCAAGAGCAGAAGCAAAAAGAGTAAGCGCGGAGGAAGAAACGTAACCATCAAGAGTGGTGACACCCTGTCGGAGATAGCAGAACGCAACCACACTACCGTGGCTAAACTGCGCAAGCTCAACAAGATTTCGGGCAACCATATCCGTGCCGGCAAGAAACTCAAGGTGAAGTAATATACACATTATTATATATATAGTTATTAATCTGACTAACACAAAGCGCAGGAGGCAAGAACTATGGACGATCAGAACCTTAAAGACTTAGAGAGAGAACAGGCCGACAACAAGCTCATTGGCGATGCATTCCAGCATCTGCTCGACACCTATGTAGCTTCACGTCACCGCAAGAAGGTAGACATTGTCACCAAAGCATTCAACTTTGCACGCCAGGCACACAAGGGCGTACGTCGCCTCTCGGGTGAACCCTACATCATGCACCCTATCGCCGTGGCTCAGATAGCCTGCGAGGAAATGGGACTGGGATCCACCAGTATCTGTGCCGCACTCCTGCACGACGTGGTAGAAGACACCGACTATACAGTAGAAGACATCTCCAACATCTTCGGAGAGAAGATAGCCCAGATTGTAGACGGACTAACCAAGATCAGCGGTGGAATCTTTGGTGACAAAGCATCGGCACAAGCCGAGAACTTCAAGAAACTGCTGCTCACCATGAGCGACGACATCCGCGTCATCCTTATCAAGATCTGCGACCGTCTGCACAACATGCGCACACTCGCCTCGCAGCCTGCCAACAAGCAGTACAAGATAGCCGGCGAGACACTTTACATCTACGCTCCATTGGCCAACCGTCTGGGCCTTAACAAAATAAAGACCGAGCTCGAAGACCTCAGCTTCCGCTACGATCATCCACAGGAATACGCCAACATCGAGCACAAACTTGCCGACACCGAGGCACAACGCGACACCCTCTTCTCGCAGTTCACACAGCCCATCAGGGAGGAACTCGACAAGATGGGCATACAGTATAAGATCAAGGCACGTGTAAAGAGCCCTTATTCCATTTGGAACAAGATGCAGAACAAGCACGTGAGCTTCGACGAAATATACGACATCCTTGCCGTCCGCATCATCTTCACACCCAAGGAAAGAGCCAACGAGGTCAACGAATGCTTCAATATCTATGTGGCCATCAGCCAGATATACAAGAGTCATCCCGACCGTCTGCGCGACTGGCTCAACCATCCTAAAGCCAACGGCTATCAGGCACTCCACGTCACCCTCATGAGCAAGCAGGGACGCTGGATAGAGGTACAAATAAGAAGCGACCGTATGGACGAGGTGGCCGAACAGGGATTTGCTGCCCACTGGAAATACAAAGAAGGCGAAGACGCTGAATACACAGAGGACGAGAACGAGCTCAACGAATGGTTGGGCACCATCAAGGAAATCCTCGACGATCCACAGCCCGACGCCATGGATTTTCTCGATGCCATCAAGCTCAACCTCTTTGCCTCAGAGATCTTTGTCTTCACCCCTAAGGGCGAGATCAAGACCATGCCAGCAGGCTGTACAGCCCTCGACTTCGCCTTCCAGATACACACCTTCTTAGGAAGCCACTGCATCGGAGCAAAGGTAAACCATAAGCTGGTGCCACTGAGCCATAAACTGCAAAGCGGCGACCAGGTAGAAATCCTCACCAGCAAGAGTCAGCACGTACAGCCTTCATGGATCAACTTCGTGAGCACAGCCAAGGCCAAGAGCAAGATTCAAGCCATACTGCGACGCGACAACCGCGAGATACAGAAGAAGGGCGAGGACATTCTGAACGAATGGCTCAAGAAGAACAGTCTGGAGGTCAACAACTCCATCCTCGACAAGCTCTGCGACTATCACCACATACAGAAACACGAGAACTTCTTCCAGGCATTGGGCGACCACTGCATTCTGTTGGGCGAGAAAGATCTTGACGAACTGCAAGGCAAGAACAAGAAAGACAAGAGCTCAAGCAGTTGGCGCAACTATATCCCATTCCTCGGCAAGAGCAAGGACAAAAAGGCTGACGAAAAGGACAACAAGCCGCAACAGCTCATGGTGGTGGGCAAGGACTTCAACAAGAAGAAACCCCTCATCATCACCGAGGAGAACATCTCGCAGTTCATCTTCCCCTCATGCTGCCATGCCATTCCTGGCGATGACATCATGGGCTACATCGACAACAAGAACCGCATCGAGATACACAAGCGCTCCTGCTCTGTGGCAGCCAAGCTCAAGTCGAGCTATGGCAACCGTATCGTCGACGCCAAGTGGCAGATGCACAAGCTGATGTACTTTGACGCCACCATCGAGATAAAGGGCATCGACCGCAAGGGATTGCTCCTCGACGTGAGCCGTGTCATCAGCGACCAGCTCAATGTCAACATACACAAGCTCACCATCAGCAGCGACAATGGCATCTTCGACGGTTGCATCGAAATCAGAATTCACGATCGCGAAGATGTAAAGGTGATCATGGATAATCTGAAGATCATCGACGGCCTGCAGGATGTACAGCGCATCCTGTAAACCATAGGACAGAAAAAACTATAAAACAAATATCAACCTACAAAAAACAACGACAATGAAAAAACTAATCCTGTCTATCCTCACCACGTTGGCAGTCCTCCCAGTGCTGGCAGCCAACAAGTACGACAACCCCGACACACTCTTCGTTTCACGTGACGGAACCTGCGAGTTCCGCACCATCGACGAAGCCATAGAGGTGTGCCGTGCCTTCATGGACTACACCAAGGTCATCTACGTCAAGAAAGGCGTTTACAAGGAGAAACTCATCATCCCATCATGGCTCACCAACATCACCATCTGTGGCGAAGACCGCGACCAGACTATCATCACCTGGGACGACCATGCCAACATCAAGATGCCAACAGGCGGACTCGACTCCGAGGCTGCTGTCAAGGGCAAGCCCATCGGCACTTTCCGCACCTACACACTGAAGGTTCAGGGCAGCTACATCACCCTGAAGAACATCACTATCGAAAACAATGCCGCACGATTAGGACAAGCTGTAGCCCTGCACACTGAGGGCGACCACATCCTGGTACAGAACTGCCGACTCTTAGGCAATCAGGACACCGTATATACAGGCGTTGCCGGCACACGCATCGCCTTCTACGACTGCTACATCGAGGGAACAACAGACTTCATCTTCGGTCCTTCCATCGCCTGGTTCGAGAACTGCGAAATCCACAGCAAGTCCAACAGCTATATCACAGCCGCGTCCACACCAGCCGGTCAGCAGTATGGCTACGTGTTCCATAAGTGCCGCCTCACCGCCTCGCCCGAGGCCACACAGGTTTATCTGGGCCGTCCATGGCGTCCATACGCCTACACACTCTTCATCGACTGCGAAATGGGCAGCCATATCCGTCCTGTAGGCTGGGACAACTGGCGCAATGCAAGCAACGAGAAGACCGCCCGCTACTTCGAGTACGGCAACCATGGTCCTGGCGCCTCAACCAAAGCCCGTGCACCCTGGACACATCAGCTCAGCAAGAAGGAAGCCGCACGCATCACCATCGCCAACGTCTTTGGTGAGGACTGCTGGTAAATAAGTTTTCCACCGCTATAAACTATACAAGAGACAATGGACATCAAGAATATCAAGAAAGAATGGAACGCAGCCATACTCGACATACTGAAGACATTCATCAGTATCTGCCACACACACAACCTGCGCTACTACTGCTGTGCAGGAACAGCCATAGGGGCTGTGCGCCATCATGGTATGATACCCTGGGACGATGACATCGACGTCATCATGCCACGCCCCGACTACGACCGCTTTCTTGAGATAGCACGCCACGAAGACTTCGGCAACTACGAGGTGGTAACGCCCTACAACAACGAGCGTTACCCTCTCTATTTCTCCAAGCTGGTCAACAAGAACACCACACTCATCGAGGAGAAAGAGCGCCCTTGCATCATCGGACTCTTCGTCGACATCTTCCCACTTGATGCCACTGCCGACGATGTGGAACAGGCCAAGGCACTGCAGCGCAAATATGTGAAGCACATCAACTGCCTCAACGCCATTTCCACCCGAAACACCTTTGGCGAATACCTGACATTGCTCACCCATCGTAAGACCTGGGGACGTTTTGTCGTCAAGACGGCAGCCTTCTTCTTCCGCAACCTCATGCGCAGACATTTCATTGCGAAAATGGATCATCTGAGTCATCTCTACGACTTCGACAAAGCACAGAACGTACAGGTTTACACAGGCTCCTATCATGAACGCGAAATCTTCCCTAAGGCATGGCTTGGCAACGGCAAACCATTCCCCTTCGAAGACACCACCGTACTTCTGCCTGCAGAATACGACAAGTATCTCAACCACTTCTTCGGCAACTACATGCAGTTGCCGCCAGTAGAACAACGGGTAGAGAAACACCTGCGCTATTATCTCAACATGGAGAAAAGAGAGACATGGCAGGAGATTTCAAAGAAACTTCTATAACTTCTGAGCAAACGAAACTTCTATCGTGTGCCCGAAACCACTCTCCACATCCCAGAGCGGTTTCCATCCCAATGCCTTCAGCTTATCGGTATTGAAGGTTGCCTTGGTGACTGGGGTCGTATTCCCCTTCATCACGTCGTCTTCGGCAATGTCGAATACCACCTTGCGGTCAGCCTTCCTTGCTATCAACTCAGCCAACTCACGGATAGATATATTCGACTCCGAATGCGCCACATTATAAGCATTTGCCCTCTCGCCGTCGAGCAGGAGGCGCAAAATGGCATGGGCAGCATCCACTACGTAAAGCCACGACCGGAAAGCCTCACCACGACTCTTCAGCACAATATCCTCACCGCGCAACACGTTGCGGATAAACTGCGCATACACTCTGTTGTCGCTCTCCGTAAAGCCAGGACCGTAAGTATGGCTCAACCTGGCTATAACGACATCAGCGCCATACTCTGCCCCATAAGCCATACAGAGCGTCTCGGCTGCACGCTTCGACGAAGGATAACAAGCCCTCACCGATGCACAGTCCACGTAACCGCTGCTTGTCTCTGAAAACTCGCTGCCGTCGCCCTCGCCGTAAACCTCGCCCGAAGAGATGTACACCATGCGCTTCATGCCATGCTGCAGGCCAAACTCTATCAGATGAGCAACACCATCAAAATTCGCCTTCATCACCTCCACAGGTTTCTCGCGGAAGAAGTTGGGACTCGCATTACTTGCTGCATCGATGACAAAGTCTATACCCTGCGCTGACAGACCATGAGTCTCACACTGTTCGTCCATAGGCTGCGTAACATCCATCTCGACAAAGCCAAAGTCGGCCTCGTCCCAGTAAGCAGCAAACTTCGTTCTGGCACGCAGCCTGTTGCGTCCTGCCGCCACAACCCTGTAACCTCTGTCAGGATTCAGCATCAGCACGTCGACCACACAACTGCCAATCAGTCCTGTAGCACCCACTACGAGAATCGTCTTCCCATTGAGACGCTTCAAGTCGAGCCCCTCATCGAAGAGGCGGTCTATATCTTTCCTGTATATTGTTTTTTCCGACATTGCTAAATGATTTTTCGCAAAGTGAGGAGTTAAAGAAGTTATCTCTTTTGAGGAGTTAACTTGAGTAACTTACTTAATCCATCCCTCGGGCTGCACCTTCATCAGGGCCTTGAGAATCTCAAGGTCTTCTACAGTTGTAATCTTGATATTCTTCTCCGATCCCGGCACGATGTGCATCTTTCTTCCACCCAGCTCAGCCATCAGCGTACACGATGCCACCGAGTTGTCGATGCCTTTGGCCTTAGCCTCCTCGTGCGCAGCTATCAAGTTGCCCAGCCTGAAAGTCTGAGGCGTCTGCGTACGGATCAGCTTGTCGCGCGGAATACTTGTCGTTGTCGTAAACCCGTCCTCACTCTCCAGGATAGCCTCACGACACTTGATGCCCGTAATCGCATAACCATACTTCTGGCAAATGGCGATGTTGGAAGAGATAATATCCTGCGAGAGCAGAGGCCGCACGGCATCATGCACCAACACGAGGTCATCGTCGCTGCATCCAGCCTCTTTCAGGCCATAGATACCATTGTGTATCGACTCCTGCCCATTGGCTCCACCAGGGAAAATCCACTTCAGCTTCGTAATACAAAACTGGTTGGCGTACGACTGCAGCACCGTTTCCCATCCTGCCAGGCACACCACGGCGATTCCCTGTATGTCGGGATGCTTCTGAAATGCCATCATCGTATGGATGATAATCGGACAATTATCCACGTGCATAAACTGTTTGGGAATGTCCTGTCCCATTCTGTTGCCAGAACCGCCGGCTATAATAAGAGCATAGTTCATATCAATAATTCTTTTATCTTGTTTCACACAAACACGCACCATGCATGTTGTCGTGGTGCAAAGATACAAAAAATAAAACAACTATTCCCCTTTTCTCGAAAAACTATCAATCATTTCGCCAATTTCTTCTTCATCCACGGCCTGCTGTCACATCCAACGACGGACGGAATCGGATTCACACCCACCTCAGCCTTAGTGAATTGAGCACGACACTCAGACTCGAGCAAGCCATAAGTCCACTTGCCCACATCGGAGTAATCTGGAAGTCGATGCCAAAGATGTGGAGCGCACCTGCCGCCAGGGGAATGCACACGATGTTGTAGACAAAAGCCCAGAAGAGATTCTGCCAAATCATGCCCACAGTCTTGCGGCTCAGCACGACAGCATTAGGAAGAGCCATGAGATCATCGCCCATGAGCGTTATCTGAGCCACATCCATCGCCACATCCGTTCCCCGCCCTATCGCGATGCTCACATCTGCCAGGGCAAGAGCCTGCGTGTCGTTGATGCCGTCGCCCACCATAGCCACTCGCTTGCCTTGCTGCTGCAACGTCTTCACCAAAGCCTGTTTGTCACCAGGCAGCACCTTGCTGTGATAGTTGCCGATGCCTGCTTCCTGCGCCCAGTAACGGGCAGCCTCCTCCTTGTCGCCACTCATCATGTACACCTCGATGCCTTCCTGCCGAAGTGCCGTCATCGCTTCCTTGGCATGGGGTTTGAGCGATTCACGCTCCTGCAGAGACAGTTGGTCTTGTCGGGTGAAATCAATATTGGGATTGGGAATAGTAAGCGTTCCCGTCTTGTCGATTACAAGTGCATCCACCTTTCTGAGATTCTCCAAAGCCGATGCGTCCTTGATGAGGATTTGCTTCTGAGCCGCCTTTCCTATACCTACCATCAAGGCCGTGGGAGTGGCCAGTCCCATGGCACATGGACAGGCAATCACCAAAACGGCAACAGCCGACAGGATGGCTTGCGGCAGCGCCCCGTTGCCACCCACAATCAACCACACCAGGAAGGTAAAGAAAGCTATCGCTGCCACTACAGGCACAAACACCACGGCAGCCTTGTCTACGATGCGCTGCACCGGTGCCTTACTGCCCTGTGCTTCCTGAACCATTCGGATGATGTGCGCCAGGGCGGTGTTCTCGCCAATCTGCTTGGCTCTCATGCGAAGCTTTCCCTGGCTCGGAATAGTGCCAGCCAGCACATTGTCGCCAGCCTTTTTCATCGCCGGAGTCGGTTCGCCGCTTATCATCGCCTCATCCACATAGGCAGCATCGGCAGTCATGAAACTCTCAGCCTGGGTCACCACGCCATCCACTGGAATCTTCTCGCCGGCTCTTACCTCTATCATGTCGCCTATCTGAATGGTGGAAATCGGCACTTCCTCCATCTTGTAGTCATTGGTGCCTTCCATCTTCTCGCGAGTCACCAGTCGGGCGGTCTTCGGCTGCATGCCCATCAGCTGTCGGATGCTGCTCGCCGTACTGTCCTTCGCCTTTTCTTCCAGGCATCTGCCGGTCAGCACGAAGGTGATAATCATCACGGAAGCATCGAAATAAGTGTGCCATTCTATGCCTCTCGCTCCCCAGACCATTTCTCCGAAGAAGGTGTTGAAGGTGCTGAAAAGGAAGGCGATGAGGGTGCTGAGCGCCACGAGTGAATCCATGTTTGCCGTATGATGCAGGAGCTGCTTCCAGGCGGAAACATAAAACTGTTTGCCACAATAGAGTAGGTTGGCGAGTGTCAGGAGCAGACAAATCTGGTTGGCGAAGGAACCGGTATGGGAAATCCATCCAATGGAGAAACACATCGTCAGGATGGCGAAGAGCCATGAAGCAAGGGTTCGGCGGCGCAGGAGGGTGAACTCGCGGCGGTTGATTTCCTCCACGCTTCTGTCGTTTTCGATGACGAGGTCGTAGCCGGCGTTGCTGATTTCCCGTTTCATATCTTCCAGGGAGATGATGTCGGGGTTATAATCTACCAGGGCAGTTCGGCTCGCCAGGGAAACCGAGGCGGAGTTGATGCCTTTTAGCGACTGTAGTTTCTTTTCAACATTGGCAGAGCATACGCTGCAAGCCATGCCTATTACTGGAATTGTTTTCTTCATTTTTGTCTTTTTAAATGCGTAAGATACTTATAGTGTGAGCACTAATGCCCACAAGCTTTTCGCTTTACAAAAGTACAAAAATAATTCGTGATGCTAACAATATGTAATATTTTATTAGAATAAATTAGGAGAATGTGTCATCTTATCTAATGCAAAAAGGGCAGACTCCAAACCCACTTGGAATCTGCCCTGATCATTTATGTAAAATCATCAACTTATGAAAATTCACATTACTTTACTTCGATCTTCTTGGT
The DNA here is from genome assembly GCF_029348455.1 of Segatella intestinalis. Lineage (NCBI taxonomy): Bacteria > Pseudomonadati > Bacteroidota > Bacteroidia > Bacteroidales > Prevotellaceae > Segatella > Segatella intestinalis. The sequence goes on along the minus strand of NZ_JARJVV010000014.1, from coordinate 71,421 downwards.
TGTCTTAGCCTCTTCTTTAGGAGTAAGCTTTGGAATCTCAACCTCAAGAACACCGTCAGTTACCTTTGCTGAAATATGCTCACGGTCGGCATCCTCAGGCAAGGTGTAACACTGCTGGTAGTTGCTGTAAGAGAACTCACGACGCAGATAGTGCTCGTGCTTGTCTTCATCCTTATGTTCCATCTTGTTCTCAATGGCGATGCAGAGATTGCCGTCATTGTCGAGATTGATGCGAACCCATTCTTTCTTCAAGCCAGGAGCAGCAACCTCCATGGTGTAGACTTTATCGTTCATCTTGATATTGGTGGCAGGAGCTGTAGCGACATTTACGCGTGGCATCAAGTCGGTATCAAAGAAAGTGTCATCAAACCAATTACTCAACCAATTAGAATCATTATTTCTACGAGCTAATAACATAATTAAAACCTCCAATTTTCTTTTACTCGTCCTCTCGGTGTCTTGCGATTCCGTCGGGATTTCTATTTGTTATACTTTTGTTTATTATTCACTTTTGTTTGATTGCCTCGAGCCTCAAGACTCAGCCAACTCATTGATTGTCATCGTCTTGTAGCTTTCCGCTTTCACGGATGGATAGTGCAAGATACGTGCCAGTTCACGATGCAGTCCTTTTGTTGCCAGTTCTGTCGCAGGCAAATGCCAAACGTGTCAGCAAAGCTTAAAATAATTATACTTTGCTGACAAAGCTGTCGGCAAAGTATAAGGTGATAAAACAAATGACTTTGAACCGGTGAGTCATAAGTCAAATCCTATACACTCAGAAAAGTCACGCAGATGTCACAGTTTTACACAGAACTTAAAACGTTGAATATAAGAGCTTTGTATTAAAAATTTAACGAGTGATTTCTGTATCTGTTTTCAGAACATCTAACAGGACTTCCTGTCAATTTGGTTACCAAATAATGTTAATTGGCTACCAATTAATTGTTGTTTCAATAAAAAAGTGTATCTTTGCAGAAGATAAGCTGCATCTCAGCATAATATTCAAGCAAGCTTGATATTCTGCATTCGATTTGCATTATCTTTGCAAAAGATAATGCTGCACTCGGCAATCTGAAAACAAGTTTTCATTGCGCTCGTTTGCATAATCTTTACATCATAAACAAATATATTGAATGATGGTTGTAGTTAGCACAAGAGACTTTCGCACTAATCAGACAAAGTATCTGAATTTGGCAAAAGCAGGAGAGCACGTAGTCCTAAAATCGCGTGCTGGCAATTTCCGCATCTTCCCCGATGACGGAAGCAATACCATTGACGCACCGCGCGACTTGATGAAAGAACTCAGAAACGCTTTGACGGAGGTAAAAGAAGCCATTGCAGGAAAGCGTAAACTTCAATCTGCTGAAAGTTTGCTCGATGAGTTGTAATATTACAATATCGGTTTCTGACGACTTTGCAAAAGAAGCAAAACGTCTCGCTAAGAAATATCCAAGTTTTAAACAAGACTATAAGGATTTTCTTTTAAGCATTAAGAATAATCCCCTGCAAGGCGATGAGATTACAAAAAACATACGCAAAATCCGTATGGCTATCAAAGCTAAAGGCAAAGGAAAATCTGGTGGAGCAAGGGTCATTACTTTCAATATCCTTACAGATATAGAAAATGGTCATGTGGTTTTTCTTCTTCTCTATGATAAAGAGGATGCTTCAACAGTCAAAGTCAATGTTGTCAAGCAACTTGTGCGAGACATGGGATTTGATCTTGAATAGAATCTATAATGAAGCTGTTGGACTCTAATGAATTCCAACAGCTTCTTGTCGTATATGCAAGAGAAATCATTAAATAGTTGTGATTTAAAGATTTATCTTTGTTCTATTTGCAAAAGCAGTAACTTTAAAATCGAAAATGACTAATGACTAATGATTAAATCTTGCGAAAGGTCATCAAAAGTAGAGTTTGACCACTTTGACCATGACCACTTTGACCACAATACAAAATAATCAGGCACACCCCTTATGGAGTGAGCCTGATTGTATTAGATTTTCCTGTCACTTTTCACCAGAGTTGCTTGTCACCTCTGCTGTCAAGTCGCCCTTGGTGAGGCGGAAGGTGCGGCCCAGGGCGTGCCAACCGTACACATCAAAAAATGGTCGACCTCCAACTTAATAAATGTTATAAAGGAATTCTTTTTCGCCCATTAGGTTGTTTTGTGGGGTATTTATTGTAAATTTGCAGTATAATTAATAAGGTATACATATTAACCCAAGATAGAATTAACGAAAACAAAATAAAACATGATCAAGAGATTATTGTCATTTCTCGACGCTTCGCCAGTCAATTTCCTGGCTGTCAAGAACCTTACCGAAGAGTTGCAGCAACATGGTTATCGCCGCATTGACACTACCGAGGCCTTAGGCATGGTAAAGGCCGGCGACAAGTTTTTTGTCACCAAGAACGATTCCTCTATCTATGCCTTCCAGATAGGCAGAAAAGCCCTGGCTGAAACGGGATTCCACATGATTTGTGCCCATTGCGACTCACCCACATTCCGCATCAAGCCTCATGCAGAGATAGACTGCGAGGGAGGTATCGTGAAGCTCAACACTGAGGTGTACGGAGGTCCCATCATGTCGACATGGTTCGACCGTCCGCTCACCCTCGCTGGAAGAGTCATCGTAAAGAGCAAGGACGTGATGACCCCCACTACCCTCCTGCTGCACGTGAAGAGACCATTGCTGCAGATAAGCAACCTGGCCATTCACTTCAACAGACAGGTGAACGACGGGGTGAAGCTGAGCCGACAGAAAGATGTGCTTCCTATCCTGGGAATCATCAACGACGAGCTGGAGAAAGGCAACCTGCTGATGAACATCATCCTCGAGGAACTGAACAAACAGCAGACCGTGGCTCGCGAGGACATTCTCGACTTCGACCTCTATCTGGCTGATGCCACTCCTGCCTGTACCTTTGGCGCGCACAATGAGTTGATCTCTTCGGGAAGACTCGACGACTTGTCTATGTGCTTTGCCGGACTTGAGGCGCTGTTGGCTTCACAACCCACCGACACCACACAGGTGCTTGCCATCTTCGACAATGAGGAGACGGGCTCGCAGACCAAGCAGGGAGCCGGAAGTCCTTTCCTCTCCTACATGCTCAAGCGCATCGCCCTGGCTCAGGGCGGAACCGAGGAGGCTTATTATCAGGCTGTGGAGCGTGCCTTCATGATTTCGGCAGACAATGCCCATGCATGGCATCCCAACTACTCCGAGAAATACGACCCTACCAACCATCCTATGCTGGGAGGCGGACCGGTCATCAAGTTTAATGCTGCCCAGAAGTATGCCAGCGACGCTTATTCTGCATCGGTCTTTGCCGGCCTGTGCAAGAAGGCAGGTGTGCCTTGCCAGCGCTTTGTGAACCACAGTGATGTGGCAGGTGGAAGCACACTGGGCAACATCCTTGCCTCTTCCATTCCGCTGCGCGGTGTCGACATGGGAAATGCCATCCTTGCCATGCACAGCTGCCGCGAGACAGGAAGCACTGCCGACCATGAGTTCTGCGTCAAGGTGTTCACACAGTTCTACCAGGAATAACATGACACGATGAAAGGCATTCAATTGTATCAACAAAGATATGATGAGAAGTGGATATCGGAAGATTGTCATAGCATGCGACTCTTATAAGGATTGCCTTAAGAGCAGGGAGGTGAATGACACAATAGCAGGAGCTTTGTCGGCTCCCGAAATCATAACCCTCGAAATGAGTGATGGGGGCGAGGGAATGCTCGATGCCTTTCTCTCGGCAATGAAGGGTGAACGGGTGAGGATTCATGCTCATGATGCCCTGATGCGATGGACGGAGGCTGAGTACGGAATAGTGGACAATACTGCTATTATCGAGATTGCGCAGACAGCAGGTCTGGCTTTGATAGAGTCCGAACAGCGCAACCCGATGAAGGCTACGTCCTGGGGTGTGGGCGAGATGATCGTGAATGCCTATCGCCGGGGCGTGACCCATTTCATCGTGGGATTGGGCGGAAGTGCCACTTCCGATTGCGGTATAGGAATGCTCAAGGCTATGGGCGACGACTGGAAGACGATACGCAGGGAATGCAGCTTTGTGCTGGCTTCAGACGTTACCAATCCTCTTTGCGGCGAGAACGGCGCAGCTCATGTCTTTGCTCCTCAAAAGGGAGCAGACTCTAAGATGGTGGAAATGCTGGATGCCCGTGCCCGGAAGTTTGCCGAGGTGAGCGCCAAGCATTTCGGTTATGACAGGAGTGAGGCTCCGGGAGCTGGTGCTGCCGGTGGTTTGGGCTACGCCTTCCTGCAATATTTCAATGCCAAGGCTCGTCCTGGGGCTGAGCTTCTTTTAGAGAAAATTGGGTTTGACGCCTTGATTCAGAATGCTGACCTTGTGATTACAGGCGAAGGACATAGCGACCGGCAGACCTTGATGGGGAAACTGCCACAAAGAATCCTTGCGCATGTTACCAATCAGAAAATCTGGCTTGTATCGGGTGGCGTGAGCGACAGGCAGGCGATGCTGGATGCCGGTTTCGACAGAGTGATTCAGGTTACTCCGGACAACATGCCTTTGGATGTGGCATTGAAGCCTGATGTGGCACGCAACAACATGATAAAAGCGATCATAATGGAAGAGAAACAATGAAATACATCATTTTTGATTTTGACGGAACTATCGGCGACTCACAACGGCTGATAGTAAAGACCCTGCAGGACACGATGCGGGAAAGAGGACTCAAGGTGAAGTCGGACGAGGCTTGCGCCAAAACGATCGGACTTCGGCTCGACGAGGCATTTGTGGCACTCTTTGGCATGAGTGCCGAAGAGGGTGAAGCCTGTGCTGCCACTTATCGCGAGATATTCATGAAGAACAAGGAAATCATGATTGTCGAGCCTTTCCCTCATGTGATAGAAACGCTCCGTAAACTGCATCAACGTGGCTTCGTACTGGGCGTGGCAAGCAGCCGCAACCATTGTTCGCTCGACGGCTATGTCAGGCAGATGGCGCTCGACAACATCTTCACCTCTATAGTGGCGGGCGATGATGTGGAGCATGTGAAGCCTGCCCCCGACATGGTGTGGCGGGCTCTGAAAGAGATGAATGGAGAAATAGAAGAAGCCTTGGTCGTTGGCGACATGACATTCGATGTGGACATGGCGCACAACGCTGGTTGCAAGGCATGCGCCGTGACTTATGGCAACGGAACCCGCGAGCAACTTGCCTCAGCCGACTGGATCATCGACGATTTCGCAGAATTGCTGCAGAAATTGGATTTTTAAATATTGAGTCCACTTTCGTATATTACCCTTCTCCTTCCACCTTGCAGCCATTGAATCCCATTTCCCTGGCTTTATCCGGACCAAAAGTAAAGTAAACGGCTTCGCCCTCGTCGCAAATCTCGCCTGCTGAATTTTCAAGGGTAAGATGAATGGTGGCTATGTTACGACGCTGGCTGGCTAAATGTCCACGAACCGTAATTTGAGTATCTGAGGTAAGAACAGGCTTCTTATATTTCACATTGAGCTGCATCGTCACGCCTGTAGTCTGAAGCTTACGGTTGATTACCCATCCTGCCACTTCGTCCATCAGCATTCCGATGATGCCTCCGTGAAGGGTGTTCACCCATCCCTGATAGTTAACACCTGGAGTCCAGACAGTGAGCACATCATCGCCATCTTCCCAAAACTCGAGATGCAATCCCACAGGATTGCCTGGAGCACAACATACACAGTTGTACTCCGGTTTGCCTAAATAAGGATTCAATATCTTCTTCATGACTCTAAAAAAACTCCTTAACTTCTTAACTCCTTTAACTCCTCAAAAAATTAATCTTGTTTTTCGATGATCTTCATTCCTTCTTCCACAGCCTGCATGTTGAGCGGTATCATGGCGTGATGACGCTCAGGCAACGACTTGTAGAGAGCCTTGTTCAGTCCGTCGGTGCTTACTACCGGACAAACCTTGAGCAGTCCGCCAAGTACAATCATGTTGAACACCTTGGAGTTCTTCATCTCGGCAGCCTTGTCCATGGCATCAATGCGATAGACGGTAATGTCCTTGCGCTGTGGCGGATTGATGACTCCATAGCCGTCATAAATAAGGATCCCTCCAGCCTTCACCTTGGGCTCAAACTTATCGAGCGACGGCTGGTTGAGCACGATGGCCACATCATAATGGCTGAGGATAGGCGATGAAATTCGCTCATCGCTCACGATGACTGTCACGTTGGCTGTACCGCCTCGCTGCTCGGGTCCATAGGCTGGCATCCACGTAACCTCCTTATCCTCCATCAGTCCTGAGTAGGCCAGGATCTTTCCCATAGAGAGGACGCCCTGTCCACCAAAACCGGATATAATGATTTCTGTCTTCATTTGTTTCTATTTGTTTTAGGGAAGAGCAAATGAATTTTTCACTCTTCATTCTTCACTTACAGTCCCGTCGTATCCTTCAGGTCTCCCTTCACATACTCCTTGAACATATGCTCCTCCATCCACTTGTTGGCTTCTACTGGTGAAAGCTTCCAACCGCTGTTGCAGGTGGAGACGATTTCCACAAGACTGGAACCGAGTCCCTTCATGCTTGCCTCGAAAGCTTTGCGGATGGCTTTCTTGGCTTTGCGGATGCTGGCTACGCTTTCCACACTCTGACGGCTCACATAGCAGGTTCCCTGAAGATGTGATGCCAGCTCGGTAATGTTGAGTGGATAACCATGAAGGTCGGGCTGACGTCCGTAAGGACAAGTAGAGGTTTTCTGTCCAAGCAGCGTTGTCGGTGCCATCTGTCCTCCCGTCATGCCATAGATGGCATTGTTGATAAAGATGGCTGCTACGTGCTCACCACGGTTGAGGGCATGGATGGTTTCGCAGGCTCCGATACAAGCCAGGTCGCCATCACCCTGATAAGTAAAGACGAGGCGGTCGGGCCAAAGACGTTTTACTGCTGAGGCACAGGCAAGAGCTCGTCCATGAGCTGCTTCCTGCCAGTCGATGTCAAGGTAACGATAGGCAAAGACGGCACATCCTACTGGACAGATACCCACGGCTTTGTCTTCCATTCCCATTTCCTCGATTACCTCGGCCACGAGCTTATGCACCACACCATGAGAACAGCCCGGGCAGTAATGCATCGGGGTGTCGTTCATCAATGTTGGTTTCTTGTAAACCAGGTTTTCTGGTGATATGATATTGTTCGTCATTATTTTGTACTTTGAGTATTGCTGATAAGTTGTTTTACAGCCTCAACGATTTCTTCTGGTTCAGGAACGATTCCTCCCAAGCGTCCGAAATGTTCTACGGGGACTTTTCCATTGACTGCCAGACGCACGTCTTGTATCATTTGTCCGGCATTGATCTCGGCTACAAGTATGCCTTTACAGCGCTGTGCAAGTTCATGAAGCTGCTTCTCTGGGAAAGGCCATAGGGTGATGGGACGGAAAAGTCCTACCTTGATGCCTTGCTGACGGGCAACCTCGATACTCTTCTCTGCTACACGGGCGGCACTTCCGAAAGCCACGATGACATAGTCGGCATCTTCGATATGCTCAGTAGCATAACGCACTTCTTTCTCGCGTATGGTTTGGTATTTCTGCTGCAGATGTAGGTTGCGCTGCTCCATCACCTCTGGCTTAAGCTCGAGCGAGGTGATAATGTTGGGCTGGCGGTCTTTGCTTCTGCCTATAGTTGCCCAAGGACACTCGCGTGCGATTTCCTCTTCGGTGCGACGGGGCTTCATAGGTGGCAACACCACACGCTCCATCATCTGACCGATGACGCCATCACTCAGTATCATGGCAGGATTGCGATAACGGAATGCCAGGGTGAAAGCCAAGTCTACGAAGTCGGCCATTTCCTGTACCGACGCCGGGGCAAGTACGATCACGTTGTAGTCGCCATTGCCTCCTCCACGCGTTGCCTGGAAATAGTCACTCTGCGAAGGCTGGATGGTTCCCAGTCCTGGACCGCCACGCTGCACATTGACGATAACGCCAGGCACTTCGGCACCTGCCATATAGGCGATGCCTTCCTGCATGAGAGCCACGCCAGGACTCGACGAAGTGGTAAGCACACGCTTTCCGGCTCCGGCTCCTCCGTACACCATATTAATAGAGGCTACCTCGCTCTCTGCCTGGAGTACAACCATACCTGTCGTCTCCCAAGGCTTGAGGAGCGCAAGGGTCTCAATGATTTCTGTCTGTGGAGTGATAGGATAGCCAAAGAAGCCATCTGCTCCACATCGTATACAGGCATGGGCGATAGCCTCATTGCCTTTCATAAGGGTTACTTCTTGCTCTGCCATTGTTAGATTTCCTCCTTTTTTCGATAAACGGTGATACAACCGTCCGGGCACACGATGGCACACGAGGTACAGCCTACACAAGCCTCGGCATGCGCTGGTTCTACGTAACGATAGCCATGCACATTCACCTTCTTTTCGGCAAGCGCTATGACATCGTGAGGACAGGCCTCCACACAGAGCGCACAACCTTTGCATCGCTCTGTATCTACCACAATTGCCCCTAAAATTTTATTCTTTGTCATGGGTTATAATAGTCTTTACAATAAAAGCCGAGGATATTATCGAGCATTTCCTTGGCTACGACGGCAGGGCTGTCGGGGTCAAGGGCTATGGCTTCCATATAGCAATCGAGAGCATGCTTGTAATCACCTTGTTTGCGATAGGCATTGCCCTGTAGATAATATTCCTGAGCTGTCATTTTTCTGCTGATGTTCTTTTAAATTTGCTGTGCGAAATTAATAAAATAAGCTAACTAAAAAGAATTATCAGCCGAGATTTAAACTATATTAATGTTGTTTTGCGGAAAAATGCGCACACCATATTTCAGTGTGCAATTTTTAAAGAATAATGTACGTTATTTCTAATATTATATTCTATAAGAACATACTCCGCCACTTAACGCAGCTGGCCGCGGTAAATGACGAACAATACTACACCTCGTAACAGAAGGTAGAGAACGAAGGCCAACCACAAGGCATGATTGCCCAGTAAAGGATGCAGAACGAAGAACAGAACGAAGAACGAAGCTGAGGCAATGGCGGTGGAACAGAGCATCGACTTTGACTGGGTGATACCGACAAAGATGCCGTCAAAGACAAATGCCGACATGCCCGACAAGGGAATCAGCACTGCCCACCAGAAATACGCACCGGATGCCGTTATTACCTTCTCATCACTTGTGAGTAACGAGAGAAAGTTCTCGCCACCTATTATATATAATAAGGTGAAACCGACGGCTACGCCTACACCGAACATCATCGTTCTCTTCACTACTTCCCGGAACGCCACCCTGTTTCCGGCTCCATAATACTTGCCACTCAATGCCTCTGCCGCATAGGCGAAGCCATCCATAAAATAAGAGAAGATGGTGAAAAGCGTCATCAGCAAGGTGTTGACAGCCAACACCAGCGTACTCTCGCGGGAACCTGCTGCCGTAAAGAAAAGATTCACTGCCACCAGACATACGGTACGGAGAAATATGTCCCTGTTGAGCGAGAAGAATCGTTTCAGTGGTTCGGAATCAAAGATATGGTGACGATAATCATACTTGCCCAATCTGCGATAGTAGAGGCGATAGAGCACACAAGCCATCAGAAGTCCCCACCATTGGGCGATGACCGTTCCGAGTGCCACACCTTCTACCGTCATCCTGCAGACGAAGACAAGCATCAGCGAAGCGATGATGTTCACCACATTCTGCGTCAGCGACACTACCATCGGGATGCGGGTGTTCTGCATACCGATAAACCAACCCGTGAATCCATAAAGTCCAAGCACAGCGGGAGCACCCCAGATGCAGACATAGCAATATCTGCGAGCCAACTCCACGACATCCGCCTCGGGTGACATCGCCCACAGTCCGCATCCTATCATCCATCGCTGAAGGATAAAGAACAGCAGACCTATCCCCACACCGATACTCAGAGAGCGCACCAAGAGTCGCTGCACCTCGGAAAAGTCTCGTCTTCCCAATGCCTGCGAGGTCATTCCGCTGGTTCCCATGCGCAGGAAGCCGAACAACCAGTAGATGACATTGAAGAGCATCGAGCCCACAGCGATGGCTCCGATATAAGACGCATCGCCGATATGACCGACAATGGCGACATCCACCAAACCCAAAAGCGGTACCGTGATATTGCTGATTATCGACGGTACCGCTAAATGTAATATCTTCCTATTCATTAAATCTTAAACTTCGCAGCCTGCTCCTCGATGTAAGCTGCATCGCTGAAGTAGTCGATACGCATGGCTTTGCGAACCTCATCCATGGTCTGGGCTGCAAAGGCACGGGCATCCTCACTGCCCTTCTTCAGGATGTTGAACACCTCAGGAATATCCTGCTCGTACTCATGACGGCGGGCACGGATAGGAGTAAGCATCTTGTTGAGCACACTGTTGAGGAATTTCTTACAAGTGCCGTCACCGATGCCTCCCTTCACATACTGAGCCTTCAGTTCGTCGAGATTCTGGAACTCTGGCCAGAACTCAGCGAAGTCCTCGGGTGTAGAGAATGCCTCGAGATAAGTGAACACGGCATTGCACTCCAGATGTCCAGGTTCTTCCATACTCATACGTGGAGCACCGTTCGACATCTTCTTCACCTTCTTCCATACCGTCTTCTCGTCGTCGCTCAGATAGATACAGTTGCCAAGACTCTTACTCATCTTCTCTTTACCGTCGGTACCTGGAAGACGACGGCAAACCACATTCTCAGGGAGCAGGATCTCTGGCTCTACAAGCACAGGAGCATAAATCTGATTGAAACGGCGCACCAACTCACGTGTTACCTCCAGCATTGGTTCCTGGTCTTCACCAGCAGGAACGGTTGTAGCTTTGAAGGCTGTGATGTCAGCAGCCTGACTTACTGGATAGCAGAAGAAGCCAAGAGGAATGTTGGCCTCGAAGTTGCGCATCTTGATCTCGGTCTTCACCGTTGGGTTGCGCTGAACACGAGATACGCTGATGAGGTTCATCAAATAAGTGGTGAGCTCGGCAAGCTCAGGAATCATACTCTGAATATAGAGTGTGCACTTCTGTGGATCAAGGCCTGCAGAGAGGTAATCGAGAGCCACTTCGGTGATGTTCTGACGTATCTTCTCTGGGTTGTCTGCATTGTCAGTAAGAGCCTGCACATCGGCCATAAACACGAACATCTTGTCGAAGTCGCCTGCATTCTGCAGTTGTACTCGGCGCTGAAGTGAGCCGATGTAATGCCCCAAATGGAGCTTGCCTGTTGGACGGTCGCCCGTCAATATTATCTTTCCCATATTATTACGATTGTTTCTGTTATACGAAAAATAGTCAGCCTGTCTGCTATTTTTAGTGCAAAGGTACAGCAAAAAGGGCAAAACACAAAATAAATAGTTACTTATTTTGTGTTTTTGCCCCTTACGCGTCACTTACCATGTATATTTTGATCGGCAAATCACAGTTGTGTTGTGACAGCGAAAACAAATTACTTCTTGGTGATCACCACTTGTTTCTCATTGAAAGCACTGCAAGCATCTACCAACTTCAAGACTTTGTCCCAGTTGGCTACAGGTTCCTCACGATGCAAGAAACTCTTGCTTACATGCACTATGATCTTGCCAGCCCCGGCACTTGCCTTCACCGCAAACTCGCCACAATCGTTGCTGACGGTGGTATTCAGTTTCTTCAATGACTCAGCTGAAGCCTGATAGCCTTTGGGCAAAGCCACCTCTATATTCCACTCATCAGCAAATGCCATTCTACGCCAGATACGATCCTTGCGGATGCGGTCATTGCCTTCCAGTTTCATCTGCTCTCCTATCAGCTTGCCCACAGCCAGCATCATGCTGCTTCCTGCACGTTTCACCAATCCTTCCATCTCGTAATCTACATGATAAACGAAGTCTGCGCTGTCTTTTCGGATGCCCACACAATCGAGTCCATAACCATTTACCTTGACTGGCTCCGCTTCATGATAGCCTTTTATCTCTTCCTTGAACTGGTCGGGTTGCTCCTTTTGCTTGTACTCGGCAAAGTCAGACTTCATGACGGAAGCATCTTTCTTCAAGAAAGCACTATAAGGATCAGACTCATCATACTTCAAATAACGCCAAAAAGCGGCAAGATGGTCGGGACCATACAGATAATAATCTGGCGAGCTAACCATTTGTCCGTATTCTTTCTGTGCGCCAGAATAGTCTATGCTGCGGTGAATATTCATCTTGGTACCATCGATGTTGACCTTAATGGTGACGACAGACTTGTTAGTGGCAGCTGTACTTACAGGGATTTCGAATGGCGCATCAACATCCTGCATATATGCCTTACGCCCCTGGAACTTATAAGGGATGTCCGATGCCACCTTAGGAAAGGTACCAGGGAAATAATACAGGTTGGTTCCCTTGAGGCGGAAGAACCAAGTGGTAGAATTATAGTTGATGAGCTTGTCGACAGGCAATTCGCCAACAGCAGTCGTGATGCCCATTTCCACTTCTACCCCTAACTTACGCAAGAAGTTGGGCACACGGTTGAAGGCTTCTTGGCTTGTTCCACCAGTAACATATTCATAAGCATAAATACGGTCTGCTTTCTCGTCGGCAGGCATCGACTCATCCTTGGCCGACTTATACACACTGCGTTTCTGCGCAGAAAGACCTGCTGCCGAATAGCCGTTCTTGCTAACATAAGACTTCATCAGCTTCCAGTCATCTTGTAGGATGGGCGCAACATCAGGGTTAGCTCGAACACCTTTCTGACGCATGGCCTTCTCGACCACCATGGTCTTCGACTTAGTGGGCGTAATGTACATCAAAACATAAGGAGACTGCAAGGAAGAGTTATACCAAGCAGACGGCTCTCCATCGACAGGTTGGTCCATCACCAAATCAAGCACGGCGTTTTTATCCTTGTCCGTGGTCTGCTTAAATTCGGGAGCCCCATTCATCGAGCGATAAACCGTAGACAAACTTTGGTCTAACACGCAATGCACTCTGCTATAAAGAATCGGCTCGTCTTGGCGAAAATAAAAAGTAAAAGGATCCAACCGCTGTTCCTGCGTGTCAATCTGGTTGAGAGAAAATACGTCAATACAGTCGCCGACCTCCAATCCTGGCACGGCAATCTTCTGGCTCAAGTCCTTGCCTTTCTTACCTTCCTTGACATCCACATAGTCATCGAAGTCGACCACTTGCACCTTGCCATCTTTCTTGAGCACACGAATACCCAGGACGGTATTGGTCTTATTGTGATATGCCCCTACCCACTTTTTTGATTTCGTGCGGAAAGAAAACTCAGAATAATCCTTCAAGGCTTTCTTGTCGTTGAGTTGTATCAGCATACGCTCCATGTCTTCGCAGTCTATCTGACGTGTCAGACGGAGGTTAACAAACAATTCCGTTGTTGCCTTACGGTAATAATCGGTACTCAACTCCCGGTAATAAGAGAGGATAACAGCCGATTCGTTCTTGTACTTCGCTGGCACTGTGCGTTTCTTGAAGTCAGCAGGAGTATTGTCCCACACTTCTTGACGCACTTTCTGAGCCAACTTGAGGTAATCAGCCTTGTCGTCAGCCTTAACAGGCAAACATACGAGTTGCATTGCCAAAAGGAAGAAAGCAACTCCCATCATTCTCACATGTTTCATAGTTCAACCTTTAAAATGTATAACATTGCTTATTTAGTATGCAAAACTACTTGCTCGTTGCAAGCATCATTCCATTCGGAAATCAATTTGTTCCATTCCAGAATATCCTTCAAGGCTACTCGCCTGTTCTTGATGACATACTCCTTTTTCATGACAACACGATTGCCTTGTTTGGAAAACGTACAAGACAAGTCTGCCCAATGGGTATGCGACGCAAAAGGAGCAGGGAGTTCCTGCACACGCATTCCTTTTGGTACAGAGAGACTGACCTTGCGCACATTCTTCAGTTTCATACCTATCATATAGTCGGAAACCCGCTTGGCAGTATCTACTTTCTCCAACAACACATCTTTGTCCTGATTCATATCCACATAGAGATATTGGTCTGCCGACACTCCCACGTTTCCTTTATAAAAAGAGGAAGAGATGGCGAGCTTTTCGTCTTGGGGCCTACTACCTTTGAGCACCACATCCCTCATTTCGTCCTTATTGCCGTCCATTCCCAACAAACGAGACAGAAATTGCTGTCTGTCATCTTGCGCAGCTGCGTCGTATGCCGACATGACCATGGCTTTCATATCTCCTTTCCAAGAAGAATTCAGAGTGCCCTTCATGGCATAATTGCCATCCTTCTCTACGGAAAGTGCACAATCGTATTCCACAGATGAGGAACAAGCTTCCAGGGGCAATGTGGGCAACGTATAGACCCGGCATCCTTCTCCTTCTTCCACCAAAGCCTGTCGTCCCTGAATATTTGTAGGAATATACCCTAAGGGTATGTAAGAATTGGTGGCATCAAGATAATAGGGCTTACCCTGATAGAACACCGTGCATATCGCATGATTGACAGAGGAAATGGTGGGTACTTCATGCGATGTATAAGGAATGTCATCTGTTCCGATATCTGTCTGTCGCGCATCAAAACCCTGAGCTTTCAACAAGGTTTTCAGCAAGAGCGACATGGCCTTACAGTCACCATATCGCTTACGGATCGTTTCGGCAGGAGTGGCTGGCTGATGGGCAGAAACGCCGGCCTCGTATGCCAAATAGCGTATGTGGCTTTGCACCCAGGCAAAGGTGTTGGCAATTTTCTCCTTGTCACTCTTTGCTCCTTGGGCTATCTCTGCAAGGATTTCCGCTTGGTTGGGAATCGTACAGTCGACATCTGCCATTTTCTTAGACCAAGCGAACATATCCTGTTCATCCTTGAACGAACCTATTACGAGCAAATGAGGAACAGTATAGCCCCAGGCTGGAGCTCCCTCCTCGGAAACTGGCACAGACAAGCCGTGCATGACATAGGTAAACACGGAGTCGCCAGCCTCATCGGCCACAGCTGTCTTGACCACATCGGCAGGAAGATTACACTCCTTGAGATGATATTGAGATAAAGCCTTCGGTATAACCACCTGGACGGTTTTGTTCTCTACATAATAGTCTTCGGGAAAAGAGATTCTCGTGAAATAAACAGCATCGGTAAAGGTTCGTGCAAAAGAGGCCTTCAAAGTCTTACCCACCTTGGGTATCCGATAATTGAAATAACAGACCTTGGTGTCATCAAAGAAGATATTCTCAGGTGTAGCTGACTTATATTGTGCCGTGCCCTTGGAGGAAGCTTTGTCCAAACGGATAAAATCTCCATAGTAGACATTCGGCTGAACAAGTGCTGCATATTTTGTCACGCCATATTCCAAATCCGTCGTATTCGAGATGACAGGAATACCATCGGAATTCACCTTAAACTTATACCGATCCACACAGTTTACTATATGCACATTGTCGTCCACGCCTTGAGCCGCAGCAGACAATACGCTCAGAAAACACAGATAAATAAATACAGGTTTTATTGTCATCAGAATGGTGTTATGAATTAAATGCCCCCCCGAAGTATAAAACAAAGGAAGGGCATTTTATATTATTCAAGTTTCTAAAGTTCAATCACTTAGAACTCTGCGTTCTTAGGAGTACGTGGGAAAGGAATCACGTCACGGATGTTCTGCATACCTGTAACAAAAAGAATCAGGCGCTCAAAACCGAGACCGAAACCAGCATGAGGACATGAACCATACTTACGGGTGTCGAGATACCACTCCATATCCTTCATTGGGATGTTGCGGTCCTTGATCTCGCCCATCAGCTTGTCATAGCTCTCCTCACGGACAGAACCACCGATGATCTCGCCTATCTGTGGGAAAAGCACATCGGTACCCTGAACGGTCTGGCCGCTCTTGCCACCGAAGCCACTCTCCTCCTCGTCTATCTTCATATAGAAAGCCTTGATGGCCTTAGGATAGTTGGTCATGATAACAGGCTTCTTGAAGTGCTCCTCTACCAAGAAACGCTCGTGCTCTGAAGCCAAGTCGTCGCCCCACTCACATGGGAACTCAAACTTCTTGCCATTGGCAATAGCCTCCTGCAAGATGCGGATACCTTCAGTATAGGGCAGATGAACGAATTCGGAGTTCAGCACACTTTCCAATCGGGCAATCAGACCCTTGTCAATCATCTTGTTCAGGAATGCAAGATCGTCCTTGCAGTTGTCGAGTGCCCAGCGGATGCAGTACTTGATGAAATCTTCCTCCAGTTCCATCAAACCAGCCATGTCCAGGAATGCCACCTCAGGCTCTACCATCCAGAACTCTGCCAGGTGGCGGGGAGTATTACTGTTCTCTGCACGGAAAGTTGGACCGAATGTATAAATAGCACCAAGGGCTGTGGCACCCAACTCGCCCTCCAACTGACCTGAAACAGTCAATGAAGTCTGCTTGCCGAAGAAATCATCAGAGTAGTCTATCTTGCCATCCTCTGTCTTCTTCAGGTTGTAGAGGTTCTTGGTAGTTACCTGGAACATCTGACCTGCACCCTCGCAGTCGCTGGCTGTGATGAGAGGTGTATTGAAGTAGAAGTAGCCATGCTCATGGAAGTAGGTATGGATAGCCATCGCCATGTTATGACGAATACGCATCACGGCACCAAAGGTGTTGGTACGGAGGCGCAGGTGAGCATACTGACGCATGTACTCAAAGCTCTGACCCTTCTTCTGCATAGGATAATCGCTTCCGCAGAGACCGTAAATTTCAATGCTTTCGCACTGGATTTCAACACTCTGTCCGGCACCCTGACTTTCAACCAAAGTACCTACTGCACTGATGCAGGCGCCAGTGGTAATCTGACGGAGCTGATTCTCATCGACCTTGGATGGGTCGACTACTATCTGAATATTATTAATAGTAGAACCATCGTTAAGAGCGATAAAATCGACTGCTTTGCTACTACGATGGGTACGCACCCATCCCTTTACATTCACGATTGAGCCATAGGCTGTGCTCTTGAGCAAGTCTACAACCTTAGTTCTTTTTACTGTTTCCATTGTTAATATTATGCTTCAAGGAGTTAAAGAAGTTAAGGAGCTAAGGAGTCAACTCCTTAACTCCTTAACTTCATATTATTGTTTCTTATTCAAAAGCACCCATGCGGAGCATGTCAACTTCCTTCTCTGTGAGGAAGCGCCAGTCGCCACGACGGAGGTTCTTCTTAGTCAGACCGGCAAACTGTACACGGTCGAGCTTGGTGACACGATAGCCAAGGCTCTCGAAAATACGACGAACGATACGGTTCTTGCCACTATGGATCTCGATACCTACCTGTGCCTTGTCGTTGTCATCAGCATACTCTACTGCGTCTGCCTTGATCTCGCCATCCTCAAGAGTGATACCGTCACGAATCTGCTGCAGGTCGTGAGCTGTCACGTTGCGGTCGAGATGTACGTGATAAACCTTCTTCTTCAAGAACTTAGGATGGGTAAGCTTGCTGGCCAGGTCGCCATCGTTGGTCAAAAGAAGCACACCTGTGGTGTTGCGGTCAAGACGGCCTACTGGATAAATACGCTCTGGACAAACATCCTTCACGAGATCCATCACTGTCTTGCGCTGCTGAGGATCGTCGCTTGTTGTCACATAGTCCTTTGGCTTGTTGAGAAGCACGTAAACCTTCTTCTCCAAGCTGACAGGAGCATCGTGGAACTTCACTTCGTCGGTACGCAGAATCTTGGTTCCCAACTCGGTTACTACCTCACCGTTGACAGTAACCACACCTGCCTGAATAAACTCATCAGCCTCACGGCGTGAGCAGATACCGGCATTGGCGAGGAACTTGTTCAAGCGCAATGGCTCGTTAGGATCGATGTTCTCCTCCTTATATTCAATACGCTTCTTGAGATTATATTTTGCATTGGGATCGTAGCCTGGTGTGTGTGGACGACCATATCCACCACGGTTGTTGTAGCCACCGCCCTGTGGACGACCATAACCGCCACGGTTGTTGTAGCCACCGCCCTGTGGACGACCATATCCGCCACGGTTGTTGTTGTAGCCACCACCTTGTGGACGACCATAACCGCCCTGCTGACGAGACTGATAACCGCCACGGTTGTTGTTGTAGCCACCACTCTGTGGACGACCATAACCGCCCTGCTGACGAGGCTGATAGCCACCCTCTTCATCATTGTTGTTGAAACGAGGACGATAACCACCCTGTGGACGATTCTGATATCCGCCACGGTTGTTGTTGTAGCCACCACCCTGAGGACGGCCATAACCGCCCTGCTGACGAGGCTGATAACCACCACGCTGCTGATAACCACCTTGGCGATGTTCACCATTGTTCTGCTGAAGAGCCATTCCGAAACCTTCTGGGCGGAATCCACCTTCATTGCTGCGATCGCTGCTGTAAGCACGCTGCGAGTTGATACGAGGACGCTGTGGGCGTCCGTTACTGCGATAATTTTTCTGATAACCGCCTGCTGGGGTATAACCCTCACGGGCACCTTCATTCGCAGTCGATTCGCTCTGAGGTTTGTTGTCAAATTCTGAATCCATTTTCCTTTTTCTTTCTTAAAAGCCTCACGGCTGGGTTAATAACTTTTTTAAAAAATAATTCTTTTAGTTCTTTATATATATATATGGTATATGATAAATACTTCGATAGGTAGCGATTGGGAATTGAAGATTAATATCTGTTAGATTCCTGTATAGTTGCTGGGGGTGATAGCCATCAGTTCTGCCTTCACACTGTCGCTCACATTCAAGCCCTGGATGAACTCATGAATGGTCTCCTCGGTCATGTGCTTGTTGGTGCGGGTAAGCGCCTTCAATGCCTCATAAGGATGTGGGTAAGCCTCGCGACGCAAGATGGTCTGAATGGCTTCTGCCACTACTGCCCAGGTGTTGTCGAGGTCTTCCTGCAACTTCTCTTCATGAAGAATGAGCTTGCGAAGTCCCTTCAAAGTGCTCTGAATGGCAATCACACTGTGACCGAAAGGTACACCGATGTTACGCAATACGGTACTGTCGGTGAGGTCGCGTTGCAGACGGCTTACAGGAAGTTTCTGTGCCAGGAACTGGAGTATGGCATTGGCTATGCCCAGGTTGCCCTCGCTGTTCTCATAGTCTATAGGATTCACCTTGTGAGGCATGGCACTTGAGCCTACCTCGCCAGCCTTGATCTTCTGCTTGAAGTAATCCATAGAGATATACATCCAGAAGTCGCGATCGAGGTCGATAATAATGGTGTTGATACGACGAACGGCATCAAAGATGGCACCCAAATAGTCGTAATTGCTGATCTGTGTGGTGTACTGCTCACGCTCCAAGCCCAGCTTCTCGCTGACAAACTTATTGCCGAAAGCACGCCAGTCGTACTGAGGATAAGCCACATGGTGAGCATTGTAATTGCCGGTAGCACCACCAAACTTGGCAGTCACCTTGCATGCCTTCAAACTGTTGAGCTGCTCGGTAAGACGATAGACATACACCATAATCTCCTTGCCCAAACGGGTTGGAGAGGCTGGCTGACCATGAGTCTTGGCAAGCATTGGTACATCCTTCCACTCATCGGCATAGGTCTGCAGCTGAGCTATCAACTCCTCTACCTGTGGATAAAAAACATCCTGAAGTGCTTCCTTCACAGAAAGAGGCACACTGGTATTGTTGATGTCCTGAGAGGTCAAACCGAAATGGATAAACTCCTTGTAAGCATCCAATCCGCCAATCTTATCAAACTCTTCCTTGATAAAATACTCTACAGCCTTGACATCGTGGTTGGTAACCTTCTCGATATCCTTGACACGCTGCGCATCATTCTCATCAAAGTTCTGATATATCTCACGCAAACGAGCAAACAAAGCAGAATCGAAAGAAGCAAGCTGCGGCAAAGGCAACTCACACAAAGTGATAAAATACTCAATCTCTACACGAACACGATATCGTATGAGCGCATACTCGGAAAAATAGTTTGCGAGTGGCTCTGTCTTTCCCCTGTAACGTCCATCTATAGGGGAAATTGCTGTCAGTAAATCTAAATTCATAACCAATACGTATTATTTATAGGGTGCAAAGGTAAAAAAAATCAATGAAAAAGCCGAACAAATAATGATAAATTAGCTTAAAAAGAAAAAAGTCTTGCAACTTTTATGTTGCAAGACCTTCATTTGTGGGCGTTGACGGATTCGAACCGCCGACCCTCTGCTTGTAAGGCAGATGCTCTAAACCAGCTGAGCTAAACGCCCTTACTTTTCGTAAGCGGTTGCAAAGGTACTAACATTTTTTGTATCCACCAAACTTTTAGCCAACTTTTTTCATTTTTTCTGCAAAAAAGTTGTTTTTACTATCTTTTTTGCCTCTTTTCGCCCTTCAAAAGTCAGATACGCCACCTTTTCATCGTGGCATATAAACCCTTGCCGTTTCCCGTGATTTGAAATTGATAAAAGACAGTCATCCCAAAAACGTGATTTCTATGGATAGGCTTTACCTTACAGAACTTTTGAGTCTTCAGGGCGTGTGGGATAAAACTTGGGAAACTTGAGCTGGATAATATGAAAGATGTATTGAAAATAACTGCCTGCGCATAAATGTTTTTTGCGGAAAAAGTATCATAGTATCATTATTTAGTACGATAAACTTATAAACATCTGATATACTGCACAATATAAGAATGATACTTTTTCGTTTATTTTACAGAAAGTATCATAGAAGTATCATAAATCACAAGAAACATCATTAAATTCGGCTTTGAGTCGATTTAAAAGACTAAAGTTTCAAAACTTTAGCACCTACTCTTCCAGTATGTAAAGAATGCATATACAAACTATGAATAAGAAGAAAGATTGACAAGCTGGATTAGGAATAAAATCACATAAGCCGTTCTGTAAGAGACCATCAGGTGGCCTGTCTTGCCCGTCAAGTGGGCACTCAGTGAACAAGCGCTGGGCATCGACTGAACAAGCGTCGGGCATCGACTGAACAAGCATCGGGCATCGACTGAACAAGCATCGGGCATTGATTGCCCGTGCGGTGTGCACAGAGTGCCCAAAAGTCAGGCGATTCTTGGGCACTCCTTGTAGATCGGCGGCTTTGCTTTTATACATAATGCCTCATGACGATTTTGTGATACTTAGATGACGTTTTTTATGATACTTCTATCAGATTTATGATACTTCTATGATACTTCTTGTAAGATAATCCAAAATGTATCATTTCTCTATCTTATTATATATCAGCAATTTATCTCTACGTTCTGCCAAAAGATGATACTTTGACACTTTTTTCATAAAAAAAACTTTTAACGTACGAGCACATACTCAACGGTAAATCCAAAAAGTATCTGATATGAAATCTTATAGATACAAGTTTCGCAAGTAAGCCCCACACGCCCAGAACCAACGGTCACCGGCGCGTAGCGGAATTGAAAATCGCTGGCCGAAGGGTAAAGCAAAGGTAAAGGGCAGAAGCTCATAGAAGTTGCACGCCCTGAAAGGGCAGAAGCTCTTAGCCCAGGGCAGCGCCCTGGGTATAATGGCAATCAGCAAGGCGCCCTGTAAGGGCAAAAGCTTTGTTAATTGCTTGGTATTGAAAGCTTTTGCCCTTACAGGGCGACAGGTTTGCGTCCATAAACACCCAGGGCGATGCCCTGGGCTAAGAGCTTCTGCCCTTTCAGGGCGTGCTGCTTCAAGGAGCTTCTGCCCCTTCAGGGCGTGCTGCCTGCGTTTAGCCTGCGTGCTGCTTCTTCTCTTTCCTTCGGCAGAGGAGATAAAGCTGCTGAAAGTGGAGATGTAGATTACGAATATCACCATATAATCAAGGGTCTATACGCCACCTTTTCATCGTGGCATATAGACCCTTGTCGTTTTCCCATGAGGTGCGGTAAAAGTCACTGTATTAAGGACTTATACAACATCCTTTTCTTGTTCAGCAGCAAACGCCAGCATATAACTTATCTATTGGAAATATCAAATCCCAATTCTTTCCCCAAACGATATTACCAAACTCTATCTTGAACTTTTTGAATTTGTTTTCATTCAAGTAAGAGTTATATTGCGGATGTGGGTGATTTCTGATAAAAGCACCTACATCTATCGTCTTAATGGTATCATCATTAAAGTGTAATTCAACTTTTAATGGCGCCACATATTTTGCAGAAACGATACTTAAGTTCATAATTTCTTCGTTATTTTAGTTGAACGTATTCTTTTCTTATAAATAAAGAAGTTTACCCATTTATCAACTATATTCTTATAGTACTTCTTCACAAAGGCCTCTGCTGTAGCAGCATCCTTCTCACTTAAAGGTGGTATCTTGTTAGAAGTTCTTCTATGAATTTCAACAAGTTCACCATTTTCTAATATTATCTCGAAAATAGCTTCATGTCCATCCTTCATTACATGAACGTGTATTGGTTCATGCTCATTTGAATAGAACAGAAAGATAAATCCGAAGTATTCAAATATCTTTGGCATCGCAACCTCCTTTTTTAATCTATCTTGATTACAAATTTACGACTTTATTTTGAAAACGCAAAGAAAACGGGAGAAAAGTTTCGGGAAAAGTTTGGATTCCCGTATTTTATAAGATAAAGGATAGCCATCCCATACCAATACTAATCCGGAATACATCGGTAGGGAACAAATACTCGTTTATTGCTTTCTGTTCTCATAATAAATAATGTTTAAGAACCTCACGATTTACACAAAGGTACTTCAAACCATGAAAACAGGCAGCACGAAACCACCACACTGCCATATCATCCACTCAACAGGTATCAAGACACGATGAAGGGTCTATACGCCACCTTTTCATCGTGGCATATAGACCCTTGTCGTTTTCCGATAATGATGTTAATTTCATTCAAATATTTGGCGTTATCAAGATTTTGAAGTATATTTGCATCCAAAAGAATTTAAATGTGAATCAAATGGTTAAGCATTTATTAAATTAGAAAAGGTTTTATCATTCTTTTAAATAGAGTCGCCCTTTGCGGCATGGATTTAAAAAACAGATGATTATGAAGCAGGTAGAAGAAAGATACATCAGCTTGCTGACCGATTTCGGTTTCAAGCGAATTTTTGGAACAGCAATGAACAAGGATTTGCTCATTTGCTTCCTCAACAGCTTGTTTAATGGCAAACAGGTTGTGAAAGACGTATCGTATCTGAACCCAGAGCACGTGGGAGATGTCTATACCGACCGCAGAGCCATCTTTGATGTATATTGTGAGGGCGAAAACGGCGAGAAGTTCATCGTAGAAATGCAGAATGCCTACCAGACGTATTTCAAGGATCGCGCCCTTTTCTACTCAACCTTCCCTATCCGTGAACAGGCACCAAAGGGGAATGAATGGGATTTCAAACTCAATCATGTCTATACCGTAGCCCTGCTCAACTTCAGCATGAACGAGGACGCCTTCGACAAGGAGAAAATCCGCCATCATGTGCAGTTGTGCGACACAGCTACCCACAAAGTATTTTACGACAAACTCGAATATATTTATGTAGAGATTTCCAAGTTCAACACACCCCTGGAAGAACTGGATTCTCTATACGAGAAGTGGCTCTATGCACTGAAGAACCTCTATAAGCTTACCCAGCGCCCTAAAGAGCTGTGTGATAAAGTCTTCGACCGCCTCTTCGAGGAAGCCGAGATAGCCAAGTTTACTCCGCAGGAAATGAGGGAGTACGAGACCAGCAAGATGGCATATCGCGACATCAAGAATTCCGTAGACACAGCCAAGCGTGAAGGTCTTGCGGAGGGTATTGAAATCGGTATGAATCAGAAAGCTCAGGATATAGCAAAGAATATGCTGGCAATGGGACTTTCTGCCGAACAGGTTGCCAAAGCTACCCAGCTGTCTTTGGAAATCATTAAGAATCTGAGCAATTCATAAAAAACAGAAAGCAGAGATGTAGATTACGAATGTCACCATATAATCAAGGGTCTATACGCCACCTGTTCATCGTGGCATATAGACCCTTGTCAACCAAGTTAATTGCAGATTTACTATATTATTCGGGCTTTGTATCAAAGAAACCGATAAACTCATCAAAATCTCGAAGAATGTCATTCAACTTAGGATTACTCTTTTGAACTATAATGGCTATGTAATTATCAACTTCTTCATCTCTAAGAATAGAAACCTTGACACAAAAACGATCTCGTTTATCGAATTCGTTAAACCATCTGGTAAAAAGGCGAGCTCGCATAGCCTGTCTGCTATCACCCGTTTCACATTGATATAGTAGAATATCGGGATTCGTAAGAAAGAATTCCTCTATAATACATTGTATAGTTGCTTTAACTTTAGAATCGTTAGGAGAATTCTTCTTGTTTTCATTGAGAATACCGAATTCATACGCTTTTTCATCCTCCCAAATATTATTGTTTTCAACAAATTCTATTCGATACTGAACACCATAATCTGTCAAGAACTTATATGCTCCATTATCTATTCAGACCTTATAAGGAGAATGAAAATTGAGGCGAGTTAAGTTAAAGGCATGCATAACAGTCTGCAGCCTCCTCTCGTGCTTTAGCAAAGTCTATTTGAGCCTTTGCTTCCATTTCTTTTTTACGTCTAACCATATCTCGTAATACAGCAATTGCTTCTTCACGAGTTTTAATTTTTAAAGCCATACTTATTCATTTTAAAGTTCTACTTCATGTTGATTGCAAAGATAAGCTTTTATTTTGAAAGTGCAAAGAAAACGGGAGAAAAGTTTCGGGAAAAGTTAGGATTTCAAAACCACTGCCCACACCCATATCATCCACCCAACAGGTATCAAGACACGATGAAGGGTCTATACGCCCACCTTTTCATCGTGGCATATAGACCCTTGTCGTTTCCCGTGAAGTGCGGGTGAATATATGTTGCTGAGCAACTTATACTCCTTGCCCAGCTTAGGAGTTAAATAATCTACTTTATTATTCAAATTTATATCTACACGTTATGGACTTAAATTCATACCCAAGGAATTTTTTGCTGACATGTTCATTACTAAGATCATAATCTGTAATAATATCAGCAGTCCAACAATACCTACCTTCGGCTTCGCCATCATTCATAGCTTTCTGGTCTTTTGACAAAACCAAATCGATGTATTTAGTGTCGAGACCATCAAAGATACCATTCTCTCTGACATTACCATATACTTTTGTAAGATTGCCTAAAACTACTTTTTGAAGCCCTGAACAATCTGAAAAAGCATTTTCCTCGATTTCTGTAACATCTGGGAGGACTATGGATTTCAGCATGTCAAAATGCAAAAATCCTCTTGAAGGAATCTTCTTACATCCTATCAAAGTAAGGTTTATACTCCCATCCCTTGCATCTTTAAGTCCGATATTTATTGCTTCCAATGTTTCTTTATCCACATCGGGAGCAAGAATGAGATTGATGTAAGTCTTGCCCGCATACAATTCCTTCTTGACGTCTTCCACAATTTGATCGAAAGTGAGACCTTCGTCAGCCAGCGAAACAACAGTAGCATCCAGTGCATAACTCTTAGCATTTACTGTTGCTTGCAAGAATGTATGAGATGCCAAAGGAGCTTCTTCATATTTCACAGTGAATTGGGAATTTGTTACAAAATTACCATATAAATAGGCATTGCCCTTTTCATCAGATGTAAGGGCATATTTTTGATCCCATTTCATATCGCTGCTGCCCGCAGGAGTGTATCTATCGATGGTTACTGTTATTGGCTTATTTGGCATAGTTGCGATGCGGAGGCGTGAATAGTTGCGTGTTGCCTTGGAAAATTCTACGGTTATAGCCTGACCATTAGGGGTGATATTGGCTTCTCCCTCGATGTATTCATCGGTTCCTGCAACCTTACCTTCTTTCAAAACTAATTTGCCGGCTTCCCATTTGTAATTAGGGGCATAATATACATGAGGAAAGGTTGGCACTTCGTCTTCTTTATAAGACAGCTCTCCACTTGCCAATTCCCAGCTACTGCCATTATATTTAAAAGCAGCATACTTAGTCCCGAAAGTCTTACTGGTCATCTCCAGAAGCAACTCATCTCCTTCAGCCCATGAAGTCTTGCCTTCATCAGGTGTACCTATAGCACGAGTCTGTGAATCTCCGAATGCAGGAAATTCACCAACAACCAACTGTACGTTGCTCTTGCCTGTTGTTGCGGTTGGTTCTTCTATATCACTTGTGCATGACGCCATTACTATTGTAACGACTGCCAGCATGATGTATTGAAATATCTTGCGCATAGTTATATCCTCCATTGTTTATTTGAGTTCTTCTTCATTTGTCCATCCAGTCACATTATCTATGCTGATTCTGGTCAGGTCCACTTTGTCTTTTCCTACATCGAGTTTGTAGGTGTAGCGATAGCCCTCTTGAAATTCCGTATTGATCTTCATTTTTGCATAGAAGTTCTTGTCGCCTATCTTGAATTTCACGAATCTTTCATCTTTAATGTATGAACCAGGGATAACGATTGCAGAAAACATACCATCGTCATGCTTACAGGCTTTTACCCAATCAGGATTGCCAGAAGGTGTACCCATTACAAATTTCCCCTGGTCTGGGTCGCTAAAAAATCTAACACTGTTGTTTTTTGAATACACTTGTGGTTCACTAATATCCATATCAGGATAATCCGCAGTTCCAACATGATATACTATCGTGACCAGCGACATGCGATGCTTCATAGGAATGTCTACATAATCTTTAGGGACATCGTACCAATAGCCGTTTATTAAATCTGCAGCTTTCAACTTGGTCTCATCACTTTGGTCTATATGCAAATTATAGATAGAAGGATTGGTTATATCATAAGGATACCAAGCAATCAATTCGCATCTTCCCACTTTTTCCCAGCGAAGTCTTCTGATAGGTTCCCAACGGTATAACCCATTTTCTTCCACATATTTATATTCACCAGTTTTAGTAGTTTCATCACCGAAAATTTGCAGTACACTTATTCGGTCCTCATTCTCCCAACTGTTACCGTGTCCCAATGTATTGACACGAGTCTGCATACCTCCAACAGAGAAAGTGGCATTGATTTCCTGCCCTTTCAGCGTAGGAGCCATATCTTCATTTTGCGTACATGCTGTAAAGCCCATAGCCATAAGGCCCATTACCGCATAGGAAATTCTTTGTTTTATCGTCTTCATAATCTTCAGTTTTTTATTGTTAGTGAGTTAGTGAGCGGCCAAGCTCACTAACCCTGTATTCCCTATTTTCAGTACCTTATTTATCATTACAAAGCTATATCTGCATCTAAATCACCTGAATCACCATTTCCCCAAGGAACTATATTAGCATTTTCTATAGTAATCCCAGTATTTTTAACAGTTATGTTGTATGTATATTTTTTGCCACCTTCAAATTGTCCATTGGTGGATGGTGGTATAGAGGTTGTGTATTTTACTTCGCTATCATTCAACAACAAGTAAATTTCTATATCCATCTTATTGCTTTCAAGGCTTTGCGGCAACATGATATAAGCAAAACTTTCTTCGCTTTCAAAAGATACATCATAAAAAGGACGAGTAAGAGTAGCTCTGTCACCAATAGTTTCAACCGAACCTGTTCTTGTGTCAAATTTACCGCTTGTAAATATTCCTTTCAACTCTACGCGATTGAATTTATAATTGTTATATTTGACACCCTGCCCTGGTTTAATTTTGAATTCAACCAAACTCATACAATGCTTAAAGCGATGTTCGATATCTGTAAAATTCACAATTGGAGATGCTTTGCTTGCAGTAGCTCCTGAGGCAAAAAGTACATCAGCCTTACAAGGTTGGTTTGCTACTACCTCAGCTATATTCCAATTCATTTTACCATCAGTTAAGAATTTGTTATAAGGATAGTATGCACTAAATGTTGTCTCTTTGTTGTCCTTGAAATAGATGATGTTGTTATTGTCAGCAGCTTCAAAAGTACCATCCCCATTTGTTGTTACATACTTTTTGTTGTCTCCTGTTGTATTGCCTGTTGATGTGACATTTACGCCAATGGCATCATTCTTAGACCATGTATCGTCAGTGGTGGCACGTGTGATGTTTTTAACAATATCCGCCTGTACGGTAGCAGCAACAGGACCATTGTTGCCGATACCGTCTTCTTCGTTAGCGCAAGCTGCAAACAGCAATGCTGCGGCAGCGATGTATAAGAATCTAAATTTCTTCATAAATGTTGTATTTTAATAGTTGTTATTGTGCTATATGTTCATTATTGTCTCCTGCCTCTGTCCAAGACTTAATGGTTCCAGAAATATCTACGGCAGAACGACTCAATTTTACTACTGTATAATGGTATCTTTTGCCACCCTCAAGTTTTACAGGCATTGTCCATACAAAAGGAGCGTCGTAACCATTCTTGAGGTCAAACTCTATCACTCGACTTGCTTCTTCTGTAGGGAGCAGGATTGCCTCATACAGCTTGCCAGCTTCGGTAGTTTTCATCGTGATGTCCGCAGGAGTTTCTTCACCAGAGATAGTTCCATCCACAAGATTGAAAGTGGCTTTGGTATTCTGACCTTTCACTGTCACAGTCATTTTCTTAAGGTCTTCTTGCGTGAGACCGTTACCTGGTTGAACATCCAAAATAAGATTGCTTAACTTATGGAAGAACTTCAAGTCAACCTGTGGCGTAGCTTTGTTGCAGCCTTCTGTCTTGGCATACATGAAGTCGATAGCTTCCTGTTTCGTTTGGTCTGTTACATCAAGTGCAACCTTGTAGTCATTGACAGTGGTCTGTGGATAGTAAGAATAGAAGTCCACATCTCCATCTATCGGGAAGAAAATAGTCTTACCACCAGAAACAGGTGAAAAGGCTATACTTCCATTTGACTGATAGCAAACATTGTCAACACCCTCTCTGATTACATCCGCAGAGAGTGTCTTGCCAGCTTCTGTCATGAAGATACCAATCTTGTCACCATCAGCCCAAGCTACACCAGCAGCACGGGTGCTAACGCTGATACCACCAGTAAACTGCACGGCTACCTTACCATTCTGGGTAGAAGGTGCAATATCTTCTGTACTGCATGAAACCATTGCACCAGCCAAGAGTGCAAGGGCGAAAAACTTCGTCATCTTTTTCATATTATCAATATTTTAAAAGTTATTATTATTATTTGATTTCTACTTCATTGTTGAGGTTCGTCCAACCGTTAATGGTAGCTTCCAGATTCATCTTTGGCTGCATTTGGTTGTAGTTGAGTCGCATCTCATACTTTCCTCCAACCTTCATCGCAGGAGCGGTGATGTCATACTCTTGCAAGGTCCCGTTAGGCAGCAAGAGGCGGAGATAAACATGAGAGGCGGGGCTTCCCTGTATGGTCGGCATCAGCCGGATGACTTCCGATTTCAGGGTTGATTCCGTAGCCAAGATAGTAGGTATTTCTACTTCCGTTGGCTCTATGCTCGGCAAACCGTAGTCTCCATCACTGTTCTTCAGTGTAGGGAACAGACACCAGGCTGCATCTAATGCCTTGCCACTCATCTCTGTACCTTTCGGCACATTCTCAATGATGACGGTCAGTTCCGAAAGCACGCTCTTCATCGGGTTTTGCACCACATAGCTGCCTTCCTTGTTATCTATCTTCACATCGGCAACTCCGAAATAGGCATTGTTCCTTACATCCTTAGGATTGGTCAAGCCTATCTGGATATTGTTCCAGTTGGTCAAAGCCCGGGTCTGGTCAGTGGTGAAGAATGGCTCTATGAGATTGGTAATAGCCAATATCTGATAATGCCCTTCAGGAAGAGCGAAGCGTTGGCTTGCCACCTCCTGCGCACTGCCATAATGTTTTTCCTCTACTAATGAACCGTCATCGGCATTGAATATCCAGAGCTTCACATCCTTCACTTCCGTACCTTGGTCGGCTTCATCCGCCCAAGTGAGCGATACTGACAAACCACCCTTATCCTCACCATCATGAACATTATGGTCGCAACTTGCCAACAGGCATGGGACGCATAACAGCACCCATAACCAAATATTAAATCTTCTTTTTGCTTTCATTTTCTATCTTGTTTTATGGGTTACTTATGATTGTCTTTAGTCTCTACTCGGCGAGCCTTATCCGCATCTTGGGTGTCATCGCTACCATTTCCTATTGCAGTAATGCGATTAGCCTCTATGCCATTCTTCACAAGCCAAGTCTTTACGGCTTCTGCACGCTGGCGAGATATACGTTTATTGACAGTCACGCTGCCTTTTGTGTCACACCAACCTGTTACCGTCACCTTCATGTTCGGATTCTCTTTCAATGTTTTGAGAATAGCATTCAATTTAGTCTCTTCATTTTGTTGGATGTCGATACTGTTGAAGGTGAAATATATGACAGGGAAAGTCACCTTTGCAGATTCTTTTATGTCTTGTTCAACAACTCTTGTTTCTGCCTTATCCACAGTTTCTTTCTGATTGACATTCTCCGAAGAAGAAGTTGGTTCTTGTTGTAGAACTTCCTTTTGTGGAACTTCCTTTTGTGGAACTGATGGAGTTTCTGCTACCTTGTTCTTCTTTTTAGAGAGGTTTATCCCCAATCTAACTCCACTTTCCCAAACAAAGTTGTTCTTATGCAGATGTTCTGGCATTCCGTCCATATGTTCTCCAGTAAGACGGGTCAGACCGGAATAGATGCCCAATTTCAGACATGAAGTCAGTTGGTAGCCCACTTGCAAGTCTGCACCATAACCCAAATGCCAGTTGGTAGAGCCTTTCATCACCTTAGCATCATCGGCTATAGTACGGATGTCAGCCTTGGTCGTTACTGCATATATATGAGGTGAAACAGTCAAATCCCATCGGCTGTCAGCTGTTTGATGGAACAACCCAAGAAGATTGATATTTACTCTTGCTCCATATTGCCCCATCCTGACATGGCTTTTCAGATTGGCATATTCCCAACTGTCCATGCCTAAGACACCTGCCTTGTAAAGCACACCGTCGCTCCCCAACCAATAGTTACGTTCTACGCAGCAGTCTTGTGCAGACAAGTTCATCTCTCCATACTTAGCAGATAACTCTGCCGAGAAAATGGAGTTGAAACGATAGCCCCCATATAAGCCAGCAGCCCAACCGAGGTGCGTCTTGTCATGTCCGAAACTTGAGAAAGTAGAGAAACCGAAAGGTATTCCACCCTCAATACCGACGTACCAGCCATGCGATGGGATAAGTACATCTTTTCCTTCTTCAGCTTTCATTATGGAAAGCGGAAGCACTGATGCAAGTATTGCAATCAGCAATCTAATCCGTATTGTCAAATAATTTGCCATATTATTTCGTTTATATTAAATCGTAAAGATAAAGAGTTTTCTCCTAATAATCAAAATGGATGACTACCATGAAGCCTTTTGTTTCATTCTAACCGAAACTCACTCTAAGAAATACAAGAGGTTTGTCAGGGAAATAAAAATGAAAGCCAACAGCAGAAAGATATAAAAGCGTTCTCTCTTGATGAAGTCACGAAAGCTATAGCGAGCCTTCCAATGATTCTCAAGATACATCCTGTAGTCATTTATCATGGCATATCCTAAGATCATACATAATATGAGTATAAACACCCC
Source organism: Segatella intestinalis (assembly GCF_029348455.1). Lineage (NCBI taxonomy): Bacteria > Pseudomonadati > Bacteroidota > Bacteroidia > Bacteroidales > Prevotellaceae > Segatella > Segatella intestinalis. The sequence goes on along the minus strand of NZ_JARJVV010000014.1, from coordinate 39,932 downwards.
GATGATGATCAGGGCTAATTCTATCCTTGGCATGGTTTCTATCATTTCTTTCATGTCGCAAATATAGTGTTTTTCATCCGAAAAAGGTGTCGCATTCCTATGTTCAGGTGTCTACTTCCTATGTTTTAGGTGTCTACTTCGTAGGAATGCGACACCCTTTTGGCTGTTTTTTGTAGAAAATTTTGCTTTTTCTTTGGTATTTTACGAAAAAATGGTTATGCTCCATTTGAACCATTTTGTGCTGCATCTGTAGAGTGGAAGTCTCTCCATTCTGTAGGAGAACAGTCTTCTTTTGTCTTGAAGATTCGGTAAAGATGCGTGCGGCAAGAGAATCCCCAACTATTTCAGTAACTTTTCCCCGAAATCTCTTGCTGATATGAAAATTAAACCGTAATTTTGCGGAAAAGTTCATATAAAGACAGGAATTATGATAGAGACAAACGATAGAAGATTGCCAGTAGGCATCCAGTCTTTTGATGTAATTAGAAAAGAAGGATACCTTTATGTTGACAAGACAGATATCATCTGGCAACTTGCCAACAGAAATAAAAAGTATAATTACCTGAGCCGCCCACGCCGCTTTGGTAAATCTGTGCTGGTCGATACACTTGAAGCCTACTTCATGGGAAAGAAGGAACTCTTCGAGGGGCTGAAGATCATGCAGCTGGAGACGGAATGGGTGAAGCGACCTGTCATCAGACTGGATATGAGTCGTGCGGGCGCAGAACCGGAAACTTTGCGCTCTTATCTCGACATCACTTTCGACAGATTAGAGAAGGAATATGGCATTACACCTAAGCCAACCGCCCAGCTTGCCGACCGCTTCAATGCAATAATCGTTGGTTCGTATGAGCAAACTGGCCAACAGGTTGCCATTCTCATTGACGAATACGATTCTCCATTGCAGCATTCCTGGAAAACTCCTCACCACGAAGCATGTACCTCTATTTATAGAGAGGTTTTTGCCATTCTCAAGGCAGATGATAAATACGAGAAGTTTGTCTTCATCACCGGCATCACCAAGTTTACGCAGATTTCTCTCTTCTCTGTACTCAATAATCTGAGCAATATCAGCTTTGAGCCGGAATATGCAGCCATCTGTGGTATTACAAAAGAAGAGGTGCTGCGCGATTTTAAGCCGGAAATCAATAAATTGGCAGAATACGAAAACTGGACATTCGATGAAGCTGTAGCGAAGCTGACGGCATATTATGACGGCTATCATTTCAGCCGCCGCAATATGGTGGATGTATTCAATCCGTTCAGTCTTATCAATGCCTTGGCAGATTCTGACTTGAAGAACTACTGGGCTTCGTCGGGCGCAAACTCGTTGCTTCCAAAGTTTGTGGATGACATGGAGATTCGTTTGAAGGATTTTGATCATAGTGCCCTGTTGGACACAATCATAGAAACTTCTGACGTAACAGGCGGTGGAGCAGAGCTGTTCCTCTATCAGTCGGGCTATCTCACGATTAAGGGTTACATAAACGGAACTTATCTTCTTGGCATTCCTAACTTCGAGGTTCGGCAAGCCTTGAATGAAATCGTGTTGCCAACGCTTGCCATGCGCAAGAATAATGACCTTCAATCTACTCAGGCATTTCTGAATGTTCACCTCAGCCTTGGCAATCTTCCCGAAGCCATGAAATGCCTGAAGGCGCTTATTGCTGACGTGCCTTACAGCAACAAGAAACTTGCCAGCATGGATATGGAGGAGCGCTACCGCCTGATTCTGAGCACCATCTTCAATGCCATCGGTTGCAGGGTAGAAGTAGAAAAGATGATTGCTACGGGCAGAATAGATATGGTGGTGGAAACCACTAACTTTATCTATGTGCTGGAGTTAAAGCTGAGCAACAATGGTGGTGTGGATGCTGCCGAAGAGCAGATGAAAGCCAAGCAGTATGCCGAACCTTTCAAGGCTGATAAGCGCAAGGTGATTGCCCTTGCCATAGAACTGGATGATATGGGAAAGGGACTGGTTGATTGGAAGGAAGTATAATATTGCAAAAAGGGTCTATACGCCCACCTATCATCGTGGCATATAGACCCTTGTCGTTTCCCGTGAAGTGCGGGGGGATAACACCCCGATGATGATCAGGGCTAATTCTATCCTTGGCATGGTTTCTATCATTTCTTTCATGTCGCAAATATAGTGTTTTTCATCCGAAAAAGGTGTCGCATTCCTATGTTCAGGTGTCTACTTCGTAGGAATGCGACACCTTTTTGGCTGTTTTTTGTAGAAAATACGCTGCACCTCAGCAATACATTCAAGCGAGCTTGATGATATTGCATTCGGTTTGCAGTATTTTTCGATAAAGATTTTGCTTTTTCTTTGGTACTTTACGAATAAAAGGTTATGCTCAATTTGAGTCATTTTGTGCTGCATCTGTAGAGTGGAAGTCTCTCCATTCTGTAGGAGAACAGTCTTCTTTTGTCTTGAAGATTCGGTAAAGATGCGTGCGGCAAGAGAATCCACACTCGGCTGAAGACTGTTGATAAGAGAAAGGTAGTTCTGTTTGTTGATTTTATTCGGTAACAGCGAATAGAATTATGCCATTTTATTCGCTGCTACCGAATAAAAAGAGCCTTTAAATTTTGTAGTATCAAATAAAACTCGTACTTTTGCCCCCAAAAATAAGTATATGGAAAAGGAATTGTTTCGAACGATAATAGCTGAGAGCCAAGAATATATAGGTCGTATTCATTTGGTACAGCGTCCTCTATATTTAGAGGAATATGGCAATTATGTGTTTGTAGGAGTAAGACAAGCAGGAAAATCCTATTTGCTATACCAGAGAATACAGCAATTGCTGACATATGGAGTTGATATAGAAGACATCGTGTATGTCAACTTTGACGATGAACGTTTGCAAGGAATGTCGGTTGCAGACTTAGATTTCATATTGCAAGCCTATCATAGCATGTATGAAGGTCAGCCCATCTTCTTCTTTGATGAGATACAGAATGTTGAAGGGTGGGCGAACTTTGCACGCCGTCTAGCCAACCAAAAATATCGTGTCTATATAACTGGCAGTAATGCCAAAATGCTGAGTCGTGACATAGAGACTGTGTTGGGAGGAAGATACCTGGACATCAGCGTGTTTCCATATAGCTTTTCTGAATATCTGAAAGCTGTTGAAGTCTTGCTTTCAAAGAATTGGCAATATGGCCGAAAAGCAAATGAACTGCAGCGCCATTTCCGAACTTACTTTGATTGGGGTGGTTTCCCTGAGCTTGTGCATTTTCAAGAAAAGAGAATATGGCTCAACAGCTTATATAATCGTATTTTCTTTAATGACCTGGTGGTTCGGCACAAAATAAAGAACGAAGATGCCTTACGCCTTTGTGTAAGAAGATTGGCAGAAAGCGTGAAACAGCCATGCTCCTTGAATCGTTTGAGCAATCTGATAAAAGCAACCGGTACTCCATGTAGCCCATCAACAGTAATGGAGTATGTTCGCTATCTGCAAGAATCATGCTTGTTGATTTCTATTGACAATTATGTTTCCAAGTTCGTGGAGAAAGAAACAATTAAAAAACATTATTTTGTAGATAATGGGCTGCTGCATCTCTTCATCAACAATCCGAACACCTCTCTGCTGGAGAACCTTTGCGCAATTACATTATACAAGAAATACGCCAAGGGCTTATACTATTATAATAAAAACATAGAGGTTGATTTCTATGTGCCAGATGAGGGGTTAGCTGTTCAGGCGAGCTATCAGATGAGCGATGGGGAAACCATAGAGCGAGAAGTGAAAGCATTAGTAGCCTTGCATGGTTTGCATCCTCTGAAGAGAGCAATGATAATCACCTATGAGGATGAAGGGGAGATTGTGCGTGATGGACTCAGAATAGAAATAAAACCTGCATGGAAATGGGTATTGGAAGGCCGAAGATAATACACAATACGAGTACAAACACCCCGATGATGATCAGGGCTAATTCTATCCTTGGCATGGTTTCTATCATTTCTTTCATGTCGCAAATATAGTGTTTTTCATCCGAAAATTACGCTAAAATCAGCCGAATAGCTAAAAATGAACTATTTATGAGTTTTTCACCTCAACAGAGGTAATGATTTAGCAACAGTTCTAAATTCTGCAATCTGCATACGTTTGCTGCCTAACAACTCTTTTCGGCTGCAAAAATACAAAAAAATAATGAATCTAAGAATTTTATTAAACAAAAAATATCAAACAGAGAAATATGTTGCAAAAAGCACTGTCTTACTAGTGGTCTGTAAAGTCTAAAAGTTGAGTAAAACGTCGTTCGTCACATACTGATGATTGATGAAATATCACACGTGCCTTACTAAACTTTTAGACTTTACAATCTACTAGTTGTTTATTTTGCGAAATACGTATTTACAACATTTGTTGTTGTATTTTGCAATTTTAGCAACTTGTCGGTAAATTCTAAAACTTTAAACTTAACAGAGAAAGTTTTTGTACCCTTTCCTTCTGATGGAAAAATAACATAAAATGTTTCTACGTTTTCCTGCTGTATTAAGTATGGCTTCTCTATAGTATGAGTCTGTCCATTAAAGGAGAAACTAGTTGTGTATGTCGTATCTTTGAATATAAGACTCGAAGTATAAGACTTTCCTTTTGGCAATTGCAACTCCCATTTTTTACCTTTTAAGCTGTCGATTTTAAATGATTGTGCATGAACTAATTGCCCATTTAGGAACAATAGAGAAATAAAAAAATATTTAAAAATCAACTTCATATTTATTTAATTACTTTATACCTGTTAATACTATATTATAATCTTGTAAAAAATACCCAGCATTAACTGAGTACATACAAGCAAGCTCAGGGTCCATATAAATAGCAGCACCCGTATTGGAGTTATATCCTACACATAACACATTATGGGTAGAGCTTTCTATTTGGCTATTTACATCAGTCATGACGGGATGCTTGGCATCTATTGCAGACTTATAATTTGTAAATGTTTGAGTTTTAAAGAAATGTGTTACAAAAGGCTCGATATAATCCAAAGAAACACCATCAATCAAAGGATTTGAATTATATGTCTGTGTATAATATAGAATATACGCTCCCTCATTTACTGTTCCACCAAAAATTTTATTGTTTGCATACTCCATAATTGATGTTACGCAGGCATTAGGTATTTGCTTTGCCATTGTTGTTGGCAAACTGCTTTTGACAAAGACATCACCTTTTTGTTTTGAATATTTTGTCGGGTTATAAATTATTTGAGTGGAAATCTGTTCTTTCGACACATTGTCTGGCTCGATTAAATCAGTCCCCTTCACATGCGACCAAAAAAGTCACAGGAATAAAAAATAACAAATGTTTTATCTTCATATACATTTTCCTTTCCAAATGGTTTCGTCATTCAATTCTTGCACTTGTAGCAACCATCTTTAAATCTACAAGATTCTATATTTTTTTGCAAATTTACAAAAAAAATATTTTAAGTGTTGAAAAATTAAAATTATTTATCCTTTTTAACAATATATCTTTGTTTGCCTAGAAATATCTTTTTAAATTTTGACGCTACAAAGATAGCGTGATTTTTCTGACATATCCAAATCCTGAGCAACTTTTTGTTGCTCAGGTCTTTAGATTTTTTCTTCTTTATTTATCTTCGGATTTAAGGTTCTTCTATCTTTTGAGATATTCCATTGCTCCTTGAACCATTCAACAATAGGCTGTCTATTGATACACAGAAACAATTGGTTCGGTTTGGTAGAATCAGAGAACACCTTGATTTCTGCATTCTCCACATTGAACTTTCTTCTGTGCTTCTCGGAATAAAGTGAACCGCTAAAGTTGAGTGCCTTTCCAGCAAGGAGCACACTAATTTGTTCAGCCGTGAAGCCTATCCTCTTGCACAAACTTTCTATTTGCAAGTATGCCTCCAACATCGGGAACCAACGCTTGGCTTTGCGGATGATGTTGTTGAGCATCGTTACCTCCGTGGAGTGCTTGCTTTTCAAATCAACGACCTCTGCTTGGTGTTTCTGTTGCATCTCGCCGAGTTGTTGGGTGTGGCTGTCCTCCATTCGCTGCATTTTCCCATGGAGTTCGTCAATGTATTGCTCTCTGTCTGTCACAAGCTCGCACAACTTTTGGTTGTGCTGCTCCACCTCCTTCAATTTTCCACTACCTAAAAGAGAACAAATCTTCGACACAAAGGCAGTCTTGGCTTCCGTCTTAGCAGCCTGTAGTTTCTCCGTGTTGATTTCGCTCTTGGTCTGTTTGAGCAGTCGCTCTGCTTCCTCCACATCGGATTGCAGCAGTTTCATGCAGTTTTGAAGTCTCTCCGTCTCTCGCTTGATGTTACGGTAATACTGTGCCGTGGAGGTATGCCTCGCATCCGACCCACGGACACCTCGCTTCAAGCCATACTTGCCCATGGCTTCAGCATAGCTGTCGTGATAGCCAACCATCTTGTCACGGTTGAGCACATCATCGGCACACAACCTCACGACATTGGCTTTCTTGCGGTATGTCCGCTTGCCCTCTTCCGTTGTCTTGTTCTTCGCCTTTCTCCGTTCGCCAGTCACTATCGGAACGATGGAGGCGTGGAGATGTGGCGTGTGCTCGTCCATGTGGAGAACCACCGACACGACATTCTCCTTGCCGAACGTGTCCTGCAACCACTTCAAGCTGTCGTTGCACCAATCGTCAAGCTGATCATTGGCTGCGATGTTCATCATGTCCTCGTGCGTTCCAGACAGCACGGTTCTAATCACCCTCACCTGGTCATTGGTTATCTTGCGCTTGATGCCTGCCGTCTTGATGCGGTGGGCGATGGCTTCGTCACGACCATACACACCGCTCGGCATCTTGACAAGCTCACGGTTGAGGTGAGTTCTCGTAGGGTCGGCATTGTCTGGTATCACCTTGCGCTCGATGTGGTCTGATTCCCTTGCGTCCGAGCTGCCCTTTGCCTTCTTGAAATCCAAACTGAAATGTCCCATAATAAACTTGTTTTTGAGTTGTACAAATCCGCTTGCCGCATTGCGCCCTGCGCATGGCTCACGGGGTTTCAAAAGGGGATACCCCTTTGCTCAATGGGCGTTTTTAGCGGTGGCGTGCCACTGCGTCAAGAAAACGCCCTATTGAGCTATGGCTTTTCCGTTCAGAATAGCCATTGGAGCAGGAACCGCCTACATGCCCAAGGCTGCGCCTCTCTTCCGAGGTGGAACAGTCCGCTTAACAGGCTGTACTTGGTGTACCGACTGTTTGGATTTCACTCTGCACAGATAGTCGTTCAAGTCGTTGTACTCACTGTACAAGTGGGAGGCATCCCTCACACGATAGCCGAGGGCAGTCTCGATGGCATGCGTTGCCTTCCGCCCTGCTTCATCGTTGTCGAGCAGACAACTGATGCGCTCGTAGCCATGGAGTGCATCAATTGCCTTGTCCACGTTGCTTGTGGAGTTGAGTATCACATAATCCTGCGCATCCAATGACGGACAAGCAGGAAACTTCTCCAAGCGTAACGAGAGAAAAGAAAGATAATCCATCATGCCCTCGAAAACATAGCAAGCGTATCTTGGCTCGCCTTGATGTCGGATATGGGTGATGTCCTTGGGGGACATACACCCCTTGAAGAATCGGTTGCGCACCTCGTAACCGCCCGACTTGTTCTTGAAGCCGATGGCGAAGTAGTTCTTGCCATCATGTGAGAAATGAAGTTCGACACATTCCTTTCGGGCGATGCGCAGGTCAATATTCCGCTCGCTTAGATAGCGCAGGAGTGCAGGATGGTTGAGTTCCCTAACCTCCAATATCTCAAAACTCGGCTCGGAGGCTTGCTGAGGGAAAGAAAAGTCGGTCGGGTGCACATGGGGTGCTTGCTTCTCCAACTTGTCCAAGAGATATGGCAAGCTGTCTGATGCGTAGAGGTATGACGCAAGGGTGATGATGTTGCCGCCCTTGCCCATTCCGAAGTCGAACCAACTGTTCATCGTGGTGTTCACCTTAAAAGATGCCTCGCTTTCGTTTCTCAGCGGTGACTTGTACCAAAGGTTTGCACCCTGCTGCTTGACAGGGCGGTGTCCCAAACTTTGCAGATAGTCTGCAATCTTGATTTGCTTTGCTTCTTGAATGTTCATGTCTTACTGTGGATTAAGTGGTGTATATATTTCTGATGAATTGTTGAAAATAGTATGTATTGATATGATAACCAAAGGCTTATCTTCTCAACAAACTCTCAACAAATGGTTCTTTTCAACAAAATCACTGGGCAAAAGAGAAAGACAGGCATTAGCTGTCATGTTTTCTCTTTTCAACAGTCTCTTTCTTTTGTTGAGAGATTTTTTGAGAAAATGTTGAGCCTTAAATACTTGATATTCAACACTTTTTTCATCATATTCAACAATTCAACAAAATTATATGCTATTTAGCTTGTCCCTCGTTACAGTGTAGAACCTGCCCACACGTTTTGTTGGCGAGTAGTGACCGCTGTTGTTGTAGGTGTACTCGTATGAGGTGTAGGTGAGGGCGTTCTCTGAAGGTTGCAGCTTCCAATTGTCCTGCACTATCTTTCGCACAAGGTGCTTCTCCGCTTTCACGTGGTTGCATTGCAACAAGGCGATTGCGTCATTGAGGCAGAACTGCAAGCTGTCGGTCTGGGTGTTCTCCATGACCTCAAGGAACAGCTCCGACATTTCCACCTCAAGCCTGTTACGGTTGCAGCGTATGATTCTCCTCAGAGCATCGGTCGCTATCTGTTCGGGGGCGAACCACATACGGCTCTTCCGCTCTGTGGACAGCGTTCTGCCTTGCAGATGGAACAGAAAAGCGGGTATCTCCGCCTTCAGTTTCTCCAAGAAGTCGGTATCGTCAGATTGCAACGATAAAATCTTCCTCACCCAATATCGGGTCTCGCCCTCGTCAATGATGACAGGGAGTGATTCGTTGTTGGAGCACAGCACGAACTTGGCAAAGAAGGAAATCTCGTTCCTGTCCTTGCCCTTGGCTTCCACCTTGTACGAGAATGTGGTGCTGAGGTTCTTCAACCGCTCGGAATCCTCCCTGCGGCTGAGCAATACCTCGTCCACGACTATGAGCAGTTTGCCAGCCCAATCGGAGTTGAACTGACTGCGGAAGTCCTCGTTGGTGTTGAATGTCACGTTGTCCTGGAACAATGCCTTCAGAAAGTTCAAGAACGTGGTCTTGCCTGTGTTTCTTTCCTCTGATACAAGCAATAGAATAGGCAGCTTCTGCACTGGTCTGAGATAAAGAAGTTGCAGGTAGTCCATGCCAAGCTCATATTGCTCACCGAAGATGTGACTAACCAACTTCTTGATATTTGGGAAGCCCCCTTGCATCGGCTTATGTCCTATCGGCTCGTATAGGTTGAGGAAACCGTCTATCACCGTGCGGTGGTTCACATGTTCGGGAACAGTACAGAAGCCGTCATACTTGTGAACGTACTTGATGAACTCCTTGCCGTAGTCCTGACGCAAGGTCTCCATGTTCCATGGGATGCGCTTTCTTACCTTTCCTCCATTGATGGTAGGTTGGTCAACCACCTTGTACAAGGTTGTGCCAACACGGATGAACACCTCGTTTGTCGGAGGTGCAGCCTGTGGCTTTGCATTTGCCACGCCTACAAGCTGATTGTTGTCGTTTGTCTTGCTCATAATCTAACCTTTGTGAGTTGATAAATTAAAGTTGCAAAGGTAAGGGCGGAAAATCAAAACGCAAAACACAAACTTGCGCAGAATGGAGAAGTTTGCACCGACAATGTTAAAAGATTGGAAATCAATGTGCTTGATGTAGCCTTTCGGGATAAGATAAAACGAAAAATCCCGAAGAGAGGCTTCCTTGCAAACCTTTCCTCGGGATGAACAAAAATGTATTCCTGCATGTCATACGTTTTATATGTCATACGATAAAACTGTAAAACGTTTGACATCAGCAGTTCTTCGTTCTTCACAGAAATGCTTGATACGACAGTGAATCAGTACGTAGGCAAGTCAATACGACAGTGAATAATAGAAGCGTCAAAGATACAACCAATCTCAGCTAATGGCATTTGTCCCTCCGTAGAGTTGTAGAACAATGGCTGCTTTCTCTTTTGCTCCGTACAGCCTCTTGAAGATGGCATTACGAAGTTGCATAGCCCCATTAGAGGTGAGACGGAAGCAAATGGCAACAACCATAGGGAATCCATACAATGTTTGCCAAATACCCTTGGAAGTTTCTTGTCTTTGTTGGACTTCCGACATAGACAACATGCCTTCTTTATATATGACTTGTATCACAGAGTTGAGTTTTGGGGCGGTAACATGAAGCATATTGACCAATTCTCCCTCACTCATCCACAAGTTCTCCAAGTTGGACGGAATGGAAAGTATTCCATTTCCGTCCACGGTGATTACAGTCCTTTTCATACCATTCCTCCCATAACAGGCAAGTGCCCCTTGATTCGACTTTCAAAGACTGCTATGTCATGGTCAAGTTTGTTGCTTGTCACCTTGGCGTATATCTGCGTCGTGGTGATGTTTGTATGGCCAAGAATCTTGCTCACGCTCTCTATCGGCATACCATATTCCAAGGCTAAAACAGCCCAAGAGTGGCGAGACACGTGAAATGAAACCCGCTTCTTGATGCCACACATTGCAGCAACTTTCTTGATGCGCTTGTTGATGTTGCTAAGATTGCCGATATTGAATACGTGGCTTCCTTTTCTGAAAGACTTGTATCTCTCAATAATCTGCATGGGAATATCCATCAACTTGATTTGAAAAGGTACACCAGTCTTCTGACGCTTGGACACAATCCAAGGAGCACCGTTTATCATGCTGATGTTATCTTCCGTCAAGTTCTTGATGTCGATGAAAGAGATACCTGTCCAACAACCAAAGAGAAAGAGGTCTCTCGCAAATGCCATATTCGGGTCTTCCAACTTCATCTCTGTCATGGCGGTAAGCTCGTCCAAGGTCAAGAACTCACGTTCCTTGTGATCTGGGTCAACGTGGTACATGGCAAACGGATTTCTTGGTATCTTGCCGTTGTAGTGAGCTGCCGTTACGATATGTTTCAGTGGTATGGAGTAAATCCAAATAGAGGACTGCGCAAGTCCTACAACATTCTTCAAGTACAGACAATAGTCACGAATGAACTCCTCTGTAAGCTCATTCATGGACATATCGCTGCGCTTGTACTGATACTTGATGAACTCGGCAACATACTTTCTTACCGTCAGATACTTGCGGTAGGTGTTCTTGGCTCTGTCCTTGCCTACACGCTTGGCAAAGGCTGCGTTCTCCTTGTCAAAGGCTCTGAGCAAGGTCTCGTACTCTGTGCCTATGCCTTGGTAGGCATTTCTCACCATCTCAGCTGTAACGAACGCCTCACGGTCGGAAAGGCGTTGGTAATGCTTGGCGATTTGAGCCTTGATGTTGTCAAGCGCAAAGTTCACCTCCTTGGCTTCCTTGCTCTTGCCAATGGCTCTGTTGCCCTTGGCATCCCAGATAGCCTTGGTCACGCTCTGCTTGCAACTGAACTGTGCGATAGTTCCGTTGATTGTCACTCGTCCCATGATAGGGACAATTCCGTTTCTCTCCTTGCTTCCATTTATATAGAAGACTGTCTTGAAAGTGCATCTCATAATTCTTACTTTTTTGTTCGGTGCAAAATTAAACTATGAGAGCTGCATGACAAAACCAAAACTTACGCAGAATGGGGAAATATGAACCGTCACCGTTAAAAATGCTTATTAGGGCGTTTCTGCGAGGTAATGATTTGAAAGCGTTTCTATTTCATCAATCTGCGTTTTCCGCATTTCCTTGTCTGTGCCACTTAAAGCCAACGGCTGCCACAACCAATTGAAACTCAAAATAAAAGCATCATTCTGCTATTTTTTGCTTTTTTAGGCGTTATTTTCATAAAAAAAGGTGTCGCATTCCTATGTTCAGGTGTCTACTTCCTATGTTTTAGGTGTCTACTTCGTAGGAATGCGACACCCATTTTAACGATTACTTTGTTAATAATCAGAAAAACGCTTGCTTTATGAAATATTATCTGTATCTTTGTGCTGGGATTAAAAAGATTAAGATTATGGCTTCAAAGAGATATCCTTTGGGAATACAAACGTTCTCCGAAATCGTGAAGGGGAATTACTTCTATGCTGACAAGACGGCTATCGTCTATCAGTTGGCCCATTATGCCAAGTTTCATTTTCTGAGTCGCCCACGTCGATTCGGAAAGTCCTTGTTTGTATCTACCCTCCAGGCTTACTTCGAGGGTAAGAAAGAACTGTTCAAGGGACTTGCCATCGAACTGATGGAGAAGGAGTGGACGGCATATCCTGTCATCCACCTGGATCTGAGTTGTGGTAAATATTATAGTTTGGAGAATACTAAAATCATATTAAATAATATCCTTAAAGTTGAAGAGCAGAAATATGGAATAGAAGTTCCTGAATCTGAGCGTGAAGGCTTTGGGGGGCGCTTTAGGGATATCTTGTTGGCTGCCACGGCTCAAACAGGTAAGCAAGTTGTTGTTCTCATCGACGAATATGATGCTCCAATGCATGATTCTGTCAGTGACGAAGAGTTGCAGAAGACCATCCGCAACATCATGCGCGATTTCTTCAGCCCCTTGAAGCAGCAAGAGGGAAACATTCGCTTTGTTTTTATCACAGGCATCTCTAAGTTTAGTCAGCTCAGCATCTTTAGTGAGTTGAACAATCTCAAGATTCTCACGTTGAAGGATGAATACAGTAGCTGTTGTGGTATCACCAAGAGTGAATTGACTCAGTATTTCCGTGAGGGTATCGAGGAGATGGCAGAGCATAATGGACTCACTTATGAGGAGACCTTGCGGCAACTCAAGCAGCATTATGATGGCTACCATTTCAGTATCAATAGCGAGGATATCTTCAATCCTTATAGTATTATCAATGCTTTGGACGATAAGGAGTTTAATAGCTATTGGTTTACATCTGGTACGCCTACGTTCTTGATAGAACTGATGCAGCAGAAGAATTTGGACATGCTCAATCTGGACGATTTGTGGATACAGGCATCACGTTTTGATACACCTACGGAAAGGCTTACTGATCCTATTCCTGTTCTTTTCCAAAGTGGCTATCTAACTATTAAGGGATACGAAAAAAATGGTAAATTGTATCATCTATGTTTCCCAAATCAAGAAGTAAGACAAGGTTTCTCGGAAAGTCTCGTTTGGTATTATACTGCGCAAGACATGAAAAGATATGATGCCATCGTGTATGCTTATTCCAAGAATGTGCTCGTCAATGACGACATGGGAGCCTTTATGCCTCACTTGAAGGCATTCTATGATAAGTTCCCATATACGATTATCAACAATAATGAGCGTCATTATCAAGCCGTGATGTTCACTATCTTTACCATGCTTGGCGAAGATGTGAAGGTGGAGCATACCACTTCGGATGGAAGAATAGACCTTGTGCTCAAGACGGACAAGAGTATCTTTTTCTTTGAGTTGAAATATGAGAAGTCTGCTGATACCGCTATGGCGCAAATCAGCGGCAAGGACTATGCCAAGGCTTTTGCCGATGATGAGCGGAAGGTTGTGAAAGTGGGTGTCAACTTCTCTGAAGATCAGCGAAGCATAGAGGATTGGGCGATAGAATAAATGACATCTTGAGGTTGATAAAACGCAGAATCCTGCCGGCATTACTGCCAACAGGATTTTTTTTGCTACAGCTCTCAACTTAGAGTTCTGGTGGCAGCCTGTTCTTCTCTCCATTCGGCAGGCGTGCAACCCTCCTTGGTCTTGAAGACCCGATACAGATAGGTTCGGGCAGAGAAGCCACACTCGGCTGAAATGATATCATTGCTATAATCAGGATAATCCAACATCATCTTCTTTGCCGCATTGAAACGGATCTCGCTGAGCCATATTCTGAATGTAGACTGCATATACTGGTCGAAGAATATAGACAATTCCTCCTTGGAGATACTCAGTGTACGGGAGAGGGTCAGCATATTCACAGCACAGTCCTTATATCCCAAATCAGCACACCATTCGTCAAGACGCTGCCGGATAAAGTCGATGCGCTCCTCTGACAGCTGCTGTAAAGTTTCTGTACCTGTCCTGCAGCTTTTGTCTTTGTTCAAACTTGCCCCCCCCAGATGTTTTCTGGTGTCCTGTTCTCACCGACGCGCTGATTTCCTCTTCTTTGTCCAACAGTTCTTCGGTTGGGGTATAACTGTTGCCGAGAGCGATAAACGTAAGATTGAAGAACAGCAGGGCAAACAATACGACGGGACCTACTATATATAATAAAGTAGTGGAAAAGATGGCAACCGGCATAGCGAGAACTGCGAGCCAGAGAATAATGACACTGGTTCGGGAATATCTTACGTAAGGCAACATATCCGTTGCTACCATAGTCTCCAACAACTTCTTGCGTCTGATCATCTCGCGGATAATCATGAATATGCAATAGATGACACTTAGGCAGAACAGAGCCAGCATCAGATAGAGTCCTTCTCTGATATACAGGCTATGATGAAGACTGATTCCCACGCAAAAGACAAGGAGAATGGCTGCATAAATACCACAGCACATCTGAATCATCTTCCTGAGGTTGGCACGGGTGGTTTCTATGTTGTAGATTCCCATGGAGATAAGCGAGAAACAAGGGGTATAGATGAGGATGTTGACGACCGCCCCTAAATTATCGTGCATGGCACGGAATCCGAAAACCATCTGCACCGCATATTGCATCGCCAATCCTATCATGGCGGCAACGATCATCCATCGTGAACGCTCATACCGCTTGTTCTCCCATCTCACTTGCAGATGAGAGACTGCCACGATGAAGGCATTGACGAGCATGAATATGAGACATGCAAACTGTAATAGATATAATGAGTCCATACGCTTCTTATCCTTATAAAATAAGTAATTATGCTTGCAAAGGTAAAATAATTATTTCAGAAAAAGGTACAATTAGGTCAAAATATTAATGAAAATACAAGAATGCTGTGTGCCTATTTATGGGGTTTCAAATAACCAAGAGAAGAAAAGCTTATATAGAGACAAAAAAAATCCCTGCAGCCCAAAATTGGAACCACAGGGAAACACCCCTTAGTGGGCGTTGACGGATTCGAACCGCCGACCCTCTGCTTGTAAGGCAGATGCTCTAAACCAGCTGAGCTAAACGCCCTTACTTCTCGTAAGCGGTTGCAAAGGTACGAACATTTTTTGTTTCCACCAAATTTTAGGGCAACTTTTTTCATTTTTATTTCAAAAAAGGCGTTTCAGACCTTCGTTACTCCATCAAAGCATCATGAAACAGCAGAAAAAACATGCTTATCATAAGGAAAAACACAATAGGCTTCGATGGACAACGAAATAGGCTTCGATGGACAATGAAAGCAATTGCGATGCCCATCGAAGCCTATTGCGTTTTTTAAAGGAATCAAAATGCAGAAATGGGGGGGACTGTGGATTTCGCAAAAAATAAGAAAGGGTGCTTCCACGAAAGAAGCACCCTTATATTCTCTACTATGCGAGCTATGACAGCTCAACAATAGATATTACTCGACAACCTGTACGGTAGCACGACGGTTGAATGAGATAGGAGACATATCGTCAACACCACCTTTACCCTTAGTTGTGATGTTAGCTCTCTTGACACCCATCTTAACCAACTCACCGGCAACAGTCTCGGCACGACCCTCAGACAACTTCAGGTTGATCTGCTCATTACCAGTAGCCTTGTCAGCATAACCGCAAACGAGCAAGTTAGAGTTGTTGGCAATAGCATACTTAGCCAAAGCATGTACGTTTACGAGGTCGTACTGTGAAGCTACGTTTGTCTTGTTGATATCGAAGAATACAGATACAGGAGTTGTAACGAATTCCTTAACAGTCTTAGGAGTTACAGTCTCAACTGGCTTCTGGTTAGCCAAGAGATCCTTCAGACGGTTGTTCTCTGCATTAGCATCATTCAACTTAGCATTGAGAGCATCGAGCTCTGACTGATGAAGAGCGTTGATTGCGTCAACATCTGGAGTCTTGTCCCAAGTAGACTTGCCAAGCTTGAAAGTCAAACCGATTTCAGCATAGAGGTTGTTGTCGTGAGAATCCCAACCGCGCTCACCGCCGTTGCAACCACCATCGATATCAGACTCGAAACGGTTCCAGCCTGCCTCAAGATAAACGTTCACCTTCTTGGCTACCTTCCATGTAGACTGAAGACCAACGCAGAGATCCATTGAATAAAGGTTGTGAGTCATAGTGCGACCGAAGCCACCACCAGCGAAAGGAATCACATTCCATACACGGTTCTCGTTATAGCCCAAAAGCAAGTTGCTGAGGTTGAACATTACCTGCTCGTTAACAACCCAATATCTGTTGAAGCTACCCTTAGTCTCTGTCTCAGGATCCCAAACGCGCTTGCCCCAGATACCCTGAACCTTTGTACGCAAACCGAGGCCAGGAGTAAACCACTTACCTACAGCTACAGAAGCGCCTGCATTAGAACGGAACTTCTTGAAAGGACTTGTTGCAAAATTCTGACCATGTTCCTCACCTGAATACCACGCATTCCAGTCGGCACCTGCCTCGATAAACCAATTGCTCCAGAATGAGTTTGTAGCAACACTATACTGCTGAGTAGGTGTTGCATCCTGAGCGAAACCGCTCATTGAAAGACCAGCAAATGCCAGTACAGCTAAAAACTTTTTCATAACAATTAAATTTTAACTTCCTTATATATAATATATATTTAAATTTACTACTCTTTTACTGTATCACAATCTACTTTATGGAATACGGGGGCAAAGTTAATAATATTTTTTTAAATCTTCCTTTTTTTTTGAAAAAAAATAGCTTTTCCTCTAAAAAAAACAAAATTTGCTAACTTTTTCGCACTTTTATCCCAAGAGTTGCTCGATTTCCCGCTGTTGCAGAATGCACAACACATTTTTGCCATCGGGCGTGTAATTGACATTGCTACAGCCAAACAAGTTATTGACCAAACCCTCCATCTCGTCGTTGCCAAGAACCTGGCCTACAGGAATTGCCGCAGCACGGGCCATGGACAATGCCAGCGACTTGTTGATCTCGTCTATCGCCGACGCCCCGCTCTCCTTGGCTGCCTCCACCATGTCACGAATCAACGATACTGGGTTCAGCCCATCAAGTCCGGCAGGTACGGCATTGACAGCATAACTGCCCCTGCCCAAGTCTTCCAACTCAAAGCCGAAAGCCTTTACCTGGGGTAGCAATTTATTCAATATCACATCGTCAGAAGCGGGGAACTGCACCACTTCCGGGAACAGAACCTTCTGAGAATGGTTCTCGTGAGCAGCCAACTGGGCAAGATACTGCTCATAGAGTACACGAACGTGAGCACGATGCTGGTCGATAATCATCAAGCCCGACTTCACCGCCGTCATAATATACTTACCCTTATACTGATAATGGGTAGGCGACTTCTCGGCAATGATGCTTGTCTGGCCGCTCTCCTCCGTCTGTAAAGACTCAAACAAATCGGGCTCCTCGTCTTGCGGAGCATCTGACAATCCCTCATAGAGATCTTCCCAACGCTGGTCAACTGGTGCTGACGTACGAGATCCTGAGCCGCCATGCGCCTTGAAGGGATTATAGTTGGGATCGACACTTATCTTAGGGGCAGTAGCCTTAGGAAACATCTCGGGATTATACACAGGAATGTCGGGCTTGTCCTCAGTATCAAAGTCAATGGTTGGCACATCATTATACATTCCTAAAGACTCCTTGACTGCAGCAGAGAGAATCTGCCAGATGGCCTGTTCGTTCTCAAACTTGATCTCGGTTTTCGTGGGATGTATGTTCACATCAATGTCACCGGGAGCCACTGTGAAGTAAAGGAAATAAGGAACCTGTTCGCCCTGAGGAACCATTCGCTCGAAAGCCGTCATGACTGCCTTGTTGAAATAAGGGTGCTTCATGTAACGGTCGTTGACGAAGAAGAACTGATGGGCACCTTTCTTACGCGCAGACTCCGGTTTTCCCACAAAGCCTGTTATCTTACACATCGTAGTGTCTACATTGACAGGCAGCAGATCCTGATTCAGCCGCTTGCCAAAGACGTCGATGATACGCTGGCGTAGGTTGGCGGCACGAAGATTCATCAGCTCGGTTCCATTACTCTGCAGGGTAAAAGTGATTTGCGGATTAACCAAGACGATGCGCTCGAAGGCTGTAAGAATGTTGTTCAACTCGGTAGAGTTTGACTTCAGGAACTTGCGGCGGGCAGGAACATTATAGAATAAGTTGTTAATGCTGAAGCTGCTGCCCTGAGGACAAGAACAAGGCTCCTGTGACTCTATCTTAGAGCCTGAGATGACAAGCTGCGTACCTACCTCCTCTGTGGCAAGACGCGACTTGAGGGTTACCTGAGCCACTGCGGCTATAGAGGCCAAAGCCTCACCACGGAAACCCATGGTATGAAGATCGAAGAGGTCGTCGGCCTGGCGGATCTTGGAGGTGGCATGACGCTCAAACGACAGACGGGCATCGGTTTCCGACATTCCCTTTCCATCATCTATCACCAGTATACTTGTACGCCCGGCATCGACTACAGCCACATCAATACGTGTGGCACCTGCATCAACCGAATTCTCCACCAACTCCTTGATGACAGAGGCAGGACGCTGTATCACCTCTCCTGCAGCTATCTGGTTGGCTACCGAATCGGGTAAAAGCTGAATTATATCACTCATTCGTTTCTTTCTGTTTTAAAGTAAAACCATGAAGGCAAGAAGCAACAGCAACAGTACGACAAGCAGCAAAACATGCTGCCGGCGCACAGGACGACGCCCCGAATGGAAATCGAAGCCTTGACGGCGGGAATATCGGGGTGTGTACCTGAACTGACGTGGTTTGCGGGTAGGAAACAGCATCATATCAGTTTACCTTTTCGTCTTTCTTCTCTTCGACGGCTGCAGTTTTTGACAATACCTGCAGAGGTGCCTCATGGCGCTTGATGTTCTTAAGTTCCATGCCCTTAGCCTTGCCTCGCCAAACAAAGATGTCGTTCTTGTCCTTGGGACGAATATCATCGAACCAGGCAAAATTGGGCAGTTTGTACTTTGTCGGAGGAATCTGCGTCATAGGATACATGACACTCGTGAATTTATTGGTCCATATATGCTCCAGCTGGCGCTGGGGCGACATATACATACGCATCGTGTCTGTCTCCAGGAAGTTGAGTCCCATCAGCGAACTGTCCTTATCATCCACAGGATAATAAATGGTCTGCACATTGCCGATAGACTCTGCCATACGGATCTGTCCTTTGAGGAAATGAGCCTTCATCTCCTTGGAAGTGATCTGGTTATAATGAATGCTGTCGGGCAACATCTCTACCGACAAGGCCTGTCCTACGACATGAACCAAACGCAAGGTTGAGTCGCGCATATAGGCATGGATAACCTCGCCCAACAACTGGCGATTGCCATTCCATGCGATAGGGTCTTTATACATCGTCATGCAGGAATCCTGCGAGTTGTAGACCAAGGAGTCGCACACTGCCTGCACATCCTGACGGAAGGCACGCACCTTATGGAATGCATGTATTTTGCGATATACAGAATCTGTACCTATATGATAGGTATAGATCTTCATGGTGTCGGAATGAAGCCACATGGTGTCTTTCTGAGAAAAGTCGATGGCAACGGGATTCTTGGTGGCAAAGCCATAACCTGTCTTTTCGTTGTAACGCAAATAGTTGCAGGTAAGAGAGTTCTTGTTCTTCTTGTCCACATACACCACATTGCCATAACCGCGACTGTAGCCATTCTTCACATAATACAGGCTGTCGCCCGTGATCGTCTTGTCCTTATCCGACAAGGTGGAGCGACCATACAACTGGGCACTCTTGGTTTTGGTGTCGTAATAACCATCCTTGGTATGGACGACACTGTTGCCGGAAATCACTTTGGAAGGACCTACCATGTGGGCCTTCGACTTGGGCACGTCATAATATAAGGTGTCGGTAGTCACCAAGTCCTTGCCACTACGGAGTTTCACGTTATACACAAACTTAGCCTCGCGTGTCTGGGTATGATACTCGCCCCAGTCGGAAACCAACTTGTCCTTACCGTCGATAAGCGTTCCTCCATCAAAGAAGTTGGCCATTTCATAAAGACGGTCGTAATCCAAGCTGTCGGTACGCAACACCTGTCGGCGATGGCGCAGCACCACATTCTTACGGGCACGCATCATCTGCATCTGACCATCATACTCGGCACGCTCACATACCAAGGACAGTGTATCACCCTGACGGAAATGAACATGTCCAAAAGCCTTCACCGAATTGGAGCCTTCATAGAAATAAGCACTGTCGCAGGTGAGATGAGCACCCTGATGCGAGAATGACACCTTACCCTTTACGATCTGCGCATCGGGATGAGGGCCATACATATCATATCGCAACTCATCTGCATGAAGCAAGTAAACTCTGTCGCCATGCGGGCGCTTCCTGGCACGCTTCTTAGGAGCCTGCATGGCCTGGACAAGACATAGTCCAAACAGGCATAGAATCAAGAAAAAGAAGATTCTATGCCCGTCGATATGTCGCTTTATGATGTTTTTTACTGTCATTACTTAACCCAACCTTGATATTCAAATTTGCAATCCTTATATCGGTCGTTCATTCGTACATAAGTACTCTTTATCTTGCTTACCACCCAGTCGTGCAAGGTCTTCTCACGCTCCTTGGCCAGAACTACATCCTGCATCACCTGGAAGTCTTCGGTAATGGTGGCACGATGACCCTCTACCCTGCTCACCAGTTTCACCAGAGCACAGGTGGTCTTGCCACGGCTGTTGATCATCTGGAATGAGCGAGAAACCTCACCCACCTTCATTGTATCAACCATACGAGCTATCTCGGTGGGCAATTCCTTCATCTGGAACTTGGATGTACGCACACCAGCCTGAGAGGTATTGGCCATCAAACCACGGTTGTTCTTGGTGTCCTTGTCGTCAGACAATACAGACACAGCCGACTCAAAAGAGAATTTTCCGCTGCGGATATCGTCGCCGATAGAATCGAGACGCAATATCGCCTTATCGATGGACTCCTGTGGAACAACAGGCTTGCGAAGGATATGGCGAACCTTGATTTTGTCGCCACGCTTGTCTATCAACTGGATGATATGATAGCCGAATTCTGACTCTACAATCTTGGAAATCTTCTTGGGGTCGGTCAGATTGAAAGCCACATTGGCAAAAGCAGGGTCCAACATACCTCTACCGACATAGTCCATCTCGCCACCCATACGGGCAGAGCCGGGATCTTCAGAATACAGACGAGCCAATGTAGAGAAGGTTGTCTCGCCCTTGTTGACACGGTCGGTGTATTCGCGCAACTCGTCCTTGACACGATTGATTTCCTCCATAGGGATCCTTGGTTGCTGGGTAAGTATCTCCACCTCTACCTCTGTTGGCACAAAAGGAATACTGTCGGCAGGAAGATTGTTGAAATAACGACGAACCTGAGCTGGCGAAACCTTTATATCCTTCACCAGTTTCTCCTTCATCTTCTGAATCAACTGACGGTTCTTGAAATCATCGTGCATCTGCTGACGCATCTGGGTGACACTCTGCTTGCGATACTCCTCTAACTTCTCGCGTGAGCCAATCATATTGATCCAATAATTGATCTGCTCGTCGATACCAGCCATCACCTCAGACTCAGATACCTCGATACTGTCGATGGCTGCCTGATGCAGGAAGAGTTTCTGTACAGCTATCTGCTCGGGGATGCTGCAATCAGGATCGCCTGCATACTTGATGCCTTCGGCCTCACCCTGCAATCGGGTTACCTCGACATCAGACTTCAGGATAGGCTCGTCGCCTACTACCCAGATCACCTCATCCACAACACTACCCTCGTTCAGGACCGGCTCGTCCTTCACCTGGTTAGTATCGCCTGAAACCGAATCGCCCATGACATACGCCTTAGCAAGGCGAGAAGCCCTGTTGGTATTTGCGCTCATGCCCATGATAAACATCAGAGCAACAAAAGCCAAAGCGATCTTATTCTCTATTTTCATGTATCTTTGTTTTTCGTTTGATTAATGTTTGTTGACTGTCGCCAATACATCCTTGTTGACTACTACTGGATATTTCTTTCTCAGGGCTGTCACCCATTCTTTCTCCAACATATCCTGATAGTCGGCTATCACCTGTGACTTGACATCGGTATAATCCTCAGGAGCTTTCTTCAGCACTTTGCCGAAGGTGGCATCAATGGGGTAATCCTTCAAAGCCTTGACAGTGGTATCTTTCTTGAAGACCATCTTGTCGACGACAGCATTGTCGCCTTTCTTGAAAATACCCTTCTCCACACGGATACGAATCACAGAATCCTTGTTGAATGTATTGCGCAGAATTTCTGCCCACTCAGAGAAAGCCTTTCCCTTGATGCTCTTCTTGACAGCCTCAACGTCTGCCGCATCCTTTACATGATAAGCTATTCCCTTGAATCGGGGCTCATTCCATTTGAATCGTTTTTTGTTCTTGGCAAAGTAGGCTGCCTGCCCCTTCTCGTCCTTGGAAGCCTTGTCCCATACCAGACGATTGCTGATTTCATAGAGCAGCAAGCCGTCATGATACTCGCGAATCAGGTTCTTCAAATCGCTGTCCTTGGCAGACAGTTCTTCTGCCTTCTTGTCGAGAATGCTCTCGGCTGTTGTACCGGCGGGCATACTCTTGGCAAGAGAGTCCAACTTGTCGTTGATAATTTTTTCCCTTATCCCTCTTGCGTCAATAAAACGGATGATATCCGTCCTAAGCGAGTCATAGGGGAAGAAATTCTGTGTTCCCTCCTTTTTAATAATATGGTAACCAAACTCTGAAAGAACAGGCTTGCTGATCTCACCCACTTTGAGCGAATAAGCTGCATCCTCAAAAGCCTTCACAGTCTGACCTTTACTGATCCAGGGCAGTTCGCCACCCTTGACAGCCGTACTCTTGTCGTCAGAGAATTTCTTTGCCAACTCAGCAAAGTTGCCTCCCTTCTTCAAAACCGTATAAATAGAGTCAGCACGGCTCTTCAACTTGGCATTCTCGGCAGGAGTCGCTTTCTGACCAAGCATCAGCAGAATATGAGAAACCTTTACCATTCCTCCATTTCCATCAATGCGCTGACGTGTGTCCTCATAGATACGATGCGCTTCGTTCTCGACATCCTGTTCGGTAATCATAGATGGACGAATCTGCTGGTCACGATAAGTGGCGAACTCTTTCTTGAAAGAGCTCAAGGTGTCGAGGCGGGCATCCAGGGCTGCCTGTACCTTCAGCTTATAGTTGACAAACAAATCCACATACTCGCCGACAGTCTTCTTGTCGATGACTCCTTCTGAATTGTTCTTATTGTAAGAATACTCGAATTCTGAACGGGTGACAGGTGCTCCATTAATGGTCATAATCACAGGATCAACCTGAGCAAAAGCTATGCTCCCCGAAAGGAGCATAGCTGCTAAAAGCGCATTTATTTTCATTTCTTTCAATTCATTATTATTCAGGACGGCTGTAGTTTGGAGCCTCACTGGTAATGGTAATGTCGTGTGGATGACTCTCCAGAACACCGGCATTGGTAATGCGGGTAAACTTAGCATTGTGCAAGTTCTGAATTGTCGCAGCGCCACAATAGCCCATACCAGAACGCAAACCACCAATCAACTGATAGATAACCTCCTGTACAGTTCCCTTGTAAGGTACACGACCAGCGATACCTTCCGGTACGAGTTTCTTCACATCCTTGGTGTCGCTCTGGAAGTAACGGTCCTTAGAACCATTCTTCTGCTCCATAGCCTCCAAAGAACCCATACCACGATAGCTCTTGAACTTACGGCCATTGAAGATGATAGTATCACCAGGGCTCTCCTCAGTACCGGCAACCAGCGAACCAATCATGACGCAACTGCCACCGGCAGCCAAAGCCTTAACGATATCGCCAGAATAGCGCAAACCACCATCGGCAATCAATGGAACGCCAGTACCCTTCAAGGCTGAGTAAACATCATAGACAGCGCTCAACTGTGGAACACCCACACCGGCAACCACACGAGTTGTACAGATAGAACCAGGACCGATACCTACCTTTACGCCATCAGCGCCATTGTCTACCAAGTATTTAGCAGCCTCACCTGTTGCCACATTACCGACAACAACATCTACCTGAGGGAAGGCAGCCTTTACTGCATGCAACTTCTCAATAACGCCCTTGGAATGTCCGTGAGCAGTATCAATAACGATAGCATCGGCACCAGCCTCAACCAAAGCCTTGGCTCTGTCGAGAGTATCGACAGTAACACCAACTCCAGCCGCAACACGCAGACGACCTTTCTCGTCCTTGCATGCCATTGGCTTGTCCTTAGCCTTTGTGATATCCTTATAAGTAATCAAACCTACAAGATGGTTTGCATTATCCACAACAGGAAGTTTCTCGATCTTGTTCTCCTGAAGAATCTGAGCAGCTGCTGTCAAGTCGGTCTGCTGATGGGTAGTAACAAGATTCTCAGAAGTCATCACCTCATCTATCTTCTTGTCAAGATGACGCTCGAAACGCAAGTCACGATTTGTTACAATACCAACCAGATGGTTTTCGTCATCAACAACAGGAATACCACCAATATGATAGTCATGCATCATATCAAGAGCATCCTGCACTGTGCTTCCGCGACGAATAGTGACTGGATCGTAAATCATTCCATTCTCGGCACGCTTTACAATGGCCACCTGGCGTGCTTGCTCCTCAATAGACATGTTCTTGTGGATAACACCGATACCTCCCTCACGAGCTATGGCTATGGCCATAGACGCCTCGGTAACAGTATCCATAGCGGCTGTTACGAATGGAACGTTCAACTCGATATTACGAGAGAACTTGGTTTTCAACTCTACCTCTTTAGGCAGTACCTCTGAATAAGCAGGGATAAGAAGGACGTCGTCGTAAGTGAGGCCGTCCATTACAATTTTATCTGCAACAAATGATGACATATTGTAACCTTTAAAAATTTATTGCGTGCAAATTTAGCAATAATATTTCATATTTTGCCCTTTTTTCACGAATTTCACTCCTTATTAATGCTATTTAACGTGATTAGTGACGGTGAAAAATAAATTGGTATGATTTGAGCCTCATATTTTTGAGATATTTAAATCGTACCAAGTTATTATTTAACGTCACTTAGTTGGCCTGTTCGGACAAAAACTTAATTCTAACCAACCTGATTTCGTCTTCTGAATAGTCCTCACCCAATTCATTTTGCGCTGTATCCAAGTCGTCGGTATCGCTCTCCATGAAATAGTCATAAATGTCGTCAACATGCTCATCATCGATGACTTCTTCTATGAAATAATCTATGTTCAACTTGGTTCCGCTATAGACGATAGCCTCTATTTCATCCAAGAGATCATCGAAATCAAGTCCCTTTGCCTCAGCAAGGTCATCGAGTGCTATCTGTCGGTCGATACTCTGAATGATACTAACCTTCAGCATGGATTTCTTTGCCACGGTACGAACACGCAACTCTTCGGGACGCTCGATATCGTTCTCCTCACAATATTTCTTGATAAGGGCACAGAACTCCTTGCCATAGCGCTTTGCCTTGCCGGCACCTACACCCTGGATGTTCTGCAACTCCTGCAAATCAACAGGATACATGGTTGCCATCTGTTCCAAGGAGACATCCTGGAACACGACATAAGGCGGAAGTTTGTGCTTCTTAGACATATCAGAACGCAAGTCCTTGAGCATGGCAAACAACTCTGGATCGAGAGCCTCACTGCCAGCGCTGTGACTCTCCAGTCCATAATCATCCTTGAACACCTTGTCTTCCACTATCATGAATGACTCTGGGTTCTTGATAAAACGCTTGCCTGCTGCAGTCAGTTTCAGCAAGCCATAGTTCTCGACATCTTTTTTCAGATATCCAGCTATCAATGCCTGACGGATAACAGGATTCCACATCTTGCTGTCCATGTCCTCACCGGCACCAAAAGCCTCCAGCTCGTTGTGCTTGTGCGACACGATGTCATCGGTAGCCCTTCCCTTCACAAAATCTATAATATATTCCTGACGGAAGTTCTCTTTGACGGCTGCCACCGCTCTTAATATAACCACCAACTCGTCCTTGGCCTCTATCTTTGTCGTAGGGTGCAGGCAGTTGTCACAGTTGTGGCAGTTTTCCTCCTGGTATTCTTCACCGAAATAATGGAGCAACATCTTGCGACGGCATACTGACGACTCGGCATAAGCTGCCGTTTCCTGCAGAAGCTGTCGACCGATATCCTGTTCTGCCACAGGCTTGTTCTCCATAAACTTTTCTAATTTCTTCAGGTCTTTACGAGCATAGAAAGCAATACAGATGCCCTCGCCGCCATCACGACCGGCACGGCCAGTCTCCTGATAATAGCCTTCCAGACTCTTTGGAATGTCATAATGGATGACAAAGCGCACATCAGGCTTGTCGATACCCATACCAAAAGCTATCGTTGCCACTATGACATCTATTCGCTCCATCAGGAAATCATCTTGAGTCTGCGAACGGGTTGCAGAATCCAAGCCCGCATGATAAGGTGCCGCCTTGATTTCATTGGCCTTCAAGACTTCGGCCAACTCCTCCACCTTCTTTCGAGAAAGACAATAGATAATACCACTCTTGCCGGCATGCTGACGGATGAACATGATGATCTGCTTGTCTATCTCATTGGTCTTGGGACGTACCTCATAATACAGATTGGGGCGATTGAAAGAACTCTTGAACTCTTTGGCATCCATAATGCCTAAGCTTTTCTTGATATCTGTCCTAACCTTATCCGTAGCTGTGGCGGTCAAGGCTATGACGGGTGCATTACCGATTTCGTTGATAATGGGGCGGATACGACGGTACTCCGGACGGAAATCATGTCCCCACTCAGAAATACAGTGAGCCTCATCAATGGCATAGAACGAAATCTTCACGTCTTTCAGAAAGTCCACATTGTCCTCCTTGGTCAACGACTCTGGTGCCACATACAGCAACTTGGTCTTGCCAGAGAGAATATCGCTCTTCACTTTCTCTATAGCCGACTTATTTAGAGAGGAGTTGAGATAATGGGCCACTCCATCCTCCTCGCTAAGACCATTGATAACATCCACCTGATTTTTCATCAGGGCAATCAATGGAGAAACAACAATAGCTGTTCCCTCCATGATTAAGGACGGCAACTGATAGCACAAGCTTTTTCCTCCACCTGTAGGCATCAACACAAATGTATCATTACCACTCATCAGATTTTTAATAATCGATTCCTGGTCGCCTTTAAAAGAGTCAAAGCCGAAATAGTGTTTCAACTGTTCCGTAAGATTCATCTGTTCCGTCATATCCACCTATTTAATATATATAATGTATACTTGTATCGGTAAAAGTCATTGAGCAAGTATGGTAACAAGCTCATCTTAAGCACTCTCCATCTGCTGCAGATTGGTTTTCTCCAACTGCTGCTTGGCATAGTCCAATGTCACAGTGAAAGTAGTAATCTTCTGGGATGGGACATCAAACATAGCATCCATCATGACCGCCTCTACGATAGAGCGCAGGCCTCGGGCACCAAGTTTGTACTCCACAGCCTTGTCTACCATATAGTCGAGAGCCTCCTGGTCGAAGTTCAATTTGATGCCATCCATCTCGAGCAACTTGACATACTGTTTGATGATAGAGTTCTTGGGCTCTACCAATATCTTGCGCAAGGCTTCCCTATCCAAAGGATTCAGATAGGTAAGTACAGGCAGACGACCGATGATCTCGGGAATCAGTCCGAAAGATTTCAGGTCCTGTGGAAGGATATATTTCATCAGGTCGGTCTTGTCTATCTTGCTGACATTCTGCACAGAATTGAAACCTACCACATGCGTATTGAGGCGCTGCGCTATCTTTCGCTCTATTCCGTCGAATGCACCACCGCAGATAAAGAGAATATTCTTGGTATCGACGTGAATATAATCCTGGTCAGGATGCTTACGGCCTCCCTTTGGCGGTACATTTACCATCGTGCCTTCCAGCAACTTGAGCAAGCCCTGCTGTACTCCCTCACCGCTCACATCGCGGGTGATAGAAGGATTGTCGCTCTTGCGGGCAATCTTGTCTATCTCGTCAATAAACACGATACCTTTTTCTGCAGCTGCCACATCATAGTCGGCCACCTGGAGCAGACGACTCAGAATACTTTCCACATCTTCGCCCACATAACCAGCCTCGGTAAATACCGTAGCATCAACAATAGTGAAAGGCACATCCAACAGTTTGGCGATTGTACGGGCCAGAAGAGTCTTTCCCGTTCCGGTGCTGCCCACCATGATGATGTTGCTCTTCTCTATTTCAACACCTCCGTCGTCCACAGTCTGCTGCAAACGCTTATAGTGATTGTACACCGCCACGGCAAGGGAGCGCTTGGCGCCATCCTGTCCGATAATATACTGATCCAGATATTGCTTGATCTCTACAGGCTTAGGCACCTGCTTCAATGCGAACTTATCATTCTTCTTATCGTTTAAAACGCCTGAAGACAACACGATATCGTATGCCTGCTTGGCACAATTCTCGCAGATATAGCCCTTGATGCCTGTTATCAGCAACTTCACTTCGCTCTCACTTCTTCCGCAAAAGCTACATACATTCTTTGGCATTATTCTTCTACTCCTTTTTTACGGGTCAACACTGCATCTATCATACCATACTCCTTGGCCTCTTCTGCCGTCATCCAATAGTTACGGTCACTGTCTGCCCACACCTTCTCGTATGGAGTGTGTGAATGATTAGATATAATGGTATAAAGTTCTTTCTTGAATTTCTGAATCTCCTTGGCCTCGATCTCAATATCAGAAGCCTGACCCTGTACGCCACCCAGTGGCTGATGAATCATCACACGACTGTGAGGCAAAGCTGAGCGCTTGCCTTCCTGACCAGCCACCAAAAGAACGGCACCCATAGACGCTGCCATACCAGTACAGATGGTAGACACATCGCTGGAGATAAACTGCATGGTGTCGTATATGCCAAGACCTGCCGTAACACTTCCGCCAGGGCTGTTGATATAAATAGAAATATCCTTGCCACTGTCTACAGAGTCAAGATAAAGCAGCTGAGCCTGCAGGGTGTTGGCTGTATAGTCATCAATCTCGGTGCCCAAGAAGATCACACGGTCCATCATCAATCTTGAGAAAACATCCATCTGAGTCACATTCAGCTGACGTTCCTCCAAGATATAAGGATTCATATAACGAGCCTGTGCCTTCACTACATCGTCAAGCACCATTCCGCTCATACCTAAATGCTGCGTAGCATACTTTCTAAAATCGTTCATATTATCATTTTTTTCTATTCAAAATAAGACAAAAAGAGAGGTTATCGACCTCTATTTCTCGTTCCGTGGAACAAAGATAATAAAAAAAGTCGATAACCTCGTATTTATTTGAAGTTTTTTTTCAAAAAAAATATTAGCCCTGCATCATCTTATTGAAATCCTCTACAGAAATCTCCTTTTCGTTGAGCTTAACAACGCCCTTAAGAGCGGCAGCCAACTTACGGTCTACTGCACGGTCAACAAGCGCCTCGGTGCTTTCACCCTTCTTGAGAATTTCGTTAGCATAGTTCTCAATATACTCCTCAGGAATATTGGTCATACCATACTGAGCGAACTGAGCGCGAGCAGCCTCCTTGGCTGTCTCCTTGATATCAGCATCCTCGATTTTGATATTCTGAGCGCTGACGAGCTGCTCCTTGATGAGGTGCCAAGTCAACTCCTTGATGCTCATCTCGTAGTTCTTCTCTACGAAGTCCTCACCCTTGTCCTTGTTGTTGGCCAACATGATGCGCTTCAACAAAGCGTCTGGGTACTCCAACTTGCCAACCTTCTTCTCGCAGTGAGCACGAACATCAAGAAGGAACTTGAAGTCAGAATCGTTAACGAGCTGTTCATTCAGGCCCTCTGCTATCTTAGCACGGAAAGCAGCCTCGTCCTTCACGTCAGTATCCTCACCGAATACCTGCTTGAAGAGCTCCTCGTTTACCTCGTGCTTCTTGAAGCGCTGAATCTCAGTAATCTGATAGCTGAACTCAGACTCCATGTCCTTCACAGCATCACGCTCTATCTTCAAGAGCTGAGAAACCTCAGTATCATTGTCTGGATAAGCCTTGCGTGGATTGAAAGTGATGATGTCGCCCAACTTGGCACCATCAAACAACTTCTTCTGGTCATCTACCTTGATATAGCTTGGCATCAGGACAGCGCTCTCAACTGTAATACCGCCTTCCTTAGTGTTGCCATTCTCGTCAAGCTCACGCAAATCACCCTTGAGCATATCATTGCCCTCGTAGTTCTCTGCCTTCTCATAGCTACCAGAACGAGATGCCAACATATCTACCTGCTGGTCGATAGTCTTGTCGTCAACAACGATTTTGTAGTAATCCACCTTATCGCGACCAGTGAGAGACACCTTCATCTCAGGAGCCACTGCTATGTCAAACATAAAGGTGTAAGGACCGTCCTTCTCGATATCTACAGGAGCCTGCTTCTCAGAAGTAAGAGGCTCGCCAAGCATCTGGATCTTATTGTCCTGAACATACTTGTAGATCTGCTGGCCGATAATCTTGTTGACAGCTTCCATCTTAACTGAAGGACCAAACTGACGCTTGATCATTCCCATTGGAGCCTGACCAGGACGGAATCCAGGAACATTAGCTTTCTTACGATAGTCCTTCAATGTCTTCTCGACATCATTCTTGTAATCCTCTTCTTCGACAACGATAGTCAAAAGACCATTGATCTTGTCAGGATTTTCAAATGAAATTTTCATCTTGATGTTTTGTTTTTATATTATTAATTATTTTCTCTTTTATTCACATTGGCTTGCAAAATTACTCATATTTGTTGAATATACCTAATATATAAAAGAAAAATTTGTTTTTTTAACCATCTTACTTGCCTTCTTCGGCTCTTTTCTGCTCATCCGATAGCTGGAAATCTTTCTTTCTGAGCACAAATCCAGTAGTGAGGTATTTCTCTTTTACGATCTTGTTTTCTGCCAATTCCTCAGGTGAGCCCTGGAAAAGAATACGGCCTTCGAAGAGCAAATAGGCACGGTCGGTAATAGCCAACGTCTCATCTACATTATGGTCGGTGATAAGAATACCAATATTGCGGTATTTCAGGCGCCAGACAATATTCTGTATCTCTTCTACCTGGATAGGGTCGACACCGGCAAAAGGCTCATCGAGCATGATAAACTTTGGATCGTTGGCAAGACAACGGGCAATCTCCGTCCTACGGCGCTCACCTCCCGACAACTGGTCACCCAAGTTCTTGCGAACCTTTTGCAGATCGAAATCATTGATAAGGCTTTCCAGTTTCTCCATCTGGTACTCGCGGGGCTTGCCTGTCATCTCCAAGACCGACAAGATATTATCCTCCACACTCATCTTGCGAAAAACGCTGGCTTCCTGTGGCAAATAACCGATTCCGGCACGGGCACGCTTGTACACAGGATAACCAGTGATATCCTGATCGTCCAAATACACATGACCTGCATTGGGCACTACCAATCCTGTCGTCATATAGAAAGAGGTGGTCTTGCCCGCACCATTAGGACCGAGCAAACCCACAATCTCACCTTGCTTTACGTTGATGGTTACTCCATTGGCAACAGTTCGCTTACCATAGCGCTTTACCAAGCCCTCAGTTCGCAAAACCATGTGCTTGTCGGTATCCACCTGTGATGCAGTTTTTTGAATTTCATCCATAATATATACAATGTTTGAAAGGTGAGAGAATATATTCTCCACATTTTTGGTGCAAAAATACTAAAAAACGAGCAAATATCACTTATAAAATCAAAAACTATTCTGAATATTGCAGTTTTTTAGAGGATTTTGGTTACTTTTGCACCATAAAACGAAGAATTATTGACATGCTAATATCAAAATGGCTTACCACCTTCGGTAAATATCTCATTCTCATGGGCAGGTCGTTCTCACGTCCTGAACGCATGCGTATGTTTCTGAAGCAGTACGTGAAGGAGATGTCTCAACTGGGTGTCGACTCCATAGGAATCGTTCTGCTGATATCTTTCTTTATCGGTGCTGTCATCTGTATCCAGATGAAGCTCAATATCCAAAGTCCATGGATGCCACGATGGGTTTCGGGTTATACCACACGCGAGATCATGCTCCTGGAGTTCTCTTCCAGTATCATGTGTTTGATATTGGCAGGAAAGGTGGGCTCCAATATCGCATCAGAATTAGGCACGATGCGTGTTACCCAGCAAATTGACGCCCTCGACATCATGGGTGTCAATTCGGCTTGCTACTTGGTATTGCCAAAGATTTTAGGACTGGTTACCATCATGCCTTTCCTTGTCATCTTCAGCTCTGCAATGGGTATCATCGGTGCCTACGGAACAGCATTCATAGGACATATTCTTTCGCCTGACGACCTGACTTTGGGATTGCAGCATGCTTTCAACCAGTGGTTTGTATGGATGAGTATCGTGAAGAGCCTCTTCTTTGCATTTATCATCTCGAGTGTTTCCTCTTACTTCGGCTATACGGTGGAAGGAGGATCGGTCGAGGTAGGAAAAGCTTCGACTGATGCCGTAGTATGTTCCAGCGTACTGATTCTTTTCTCTGACGTTTTCCTCACACAAATACTTTCGTAAACTATGATAGAAGTTAAAGACTTGACAAAAGCATTCGGCGACAAGACTGTGCTCGACAAAATAAATATGGTTTTTGAGACAGGAAAGACCAATCTTATCATCGGACAGAGTGGTTCAGGAAAGACTGTCTTGATGAAAAACCTCGTAGGTCTGCTGACCCCGACAAGCGGACAAGTCCTATACGACGGTCGAAACTTTGTGGAAATGTCGAAGAAGGAAAAGATTTCCATGCGACGCGAGATGGGCATGATATTCCAAAGTGCAGCCCTCTTCGACTCCTTGTCGGTACTCAAGAATGTAATGTTTCCACTCGACATGTTTTCATCTATGAACTATAGAGAACGTGTAAAGAGAGCTCAGGAATGTCTTGACAGAGTAAACCTGATTGAAGCACAGGAGAAGTTTCCTGGAGAAATATCAGGAGGTATGCAGAAACGTGTGGCCATAGCAAGAGCCATCGTGATGAACCCTAAATATCTGTTTTGCGATGAACCCAACTCAGGACTTGACCCCAAGACCTCTTTGGTAATTGATGAACTCCTGTCGGGAATCACGAAAGACTACAACATGACAACCATCATCAATACTCACGACATGAACTCAGTGATGGGTATTGGTGAAAATATATGTTTCATCTACAAAGGACAAAAAGAATGGCAAGGCAACAAAGACGAGATTATGAGTTCTACCAACGAGAAGCTCAACGACCTGGTCTTCGCTTCCGATCTGTTCAGAAAAGTTAAGAAAGTTGAGATGGAAGAGGAAAAGACAGCCCAATAATGAGGCTTTCCATAATGCATTGCCGAAACATTTGCTATAAGCATATCAACGCTTATTTTAAACACAGACAGGCTTCAATGGTCAATGCAAGTATCCTTCATAAACAAACGCAAGTACTTTCATCATGCAATGAAAATACTTGCGTTTTTATAGCAGTCAATATATATATTTAGAACCGTATTCTTCCGGAAGCCAGACAGAAACACCGTTCATTGAACTATCCATGAATACCGCTCTTCATCTATCTCATTTTCCATTTTTTCTCCACCTCTACCATAGGCACAACTATCTGCTCCTTGGTACTGTCGCCATAGGTTACAGAGAGATAGACATCAGCTAAATGATGAGCCGTATCAGCCTTGGCATCAAGAATCTGAAAGGCTTTCATTCCACGATGCTCATTCTTCTGCTGCTCTACGAACATCTTGGCATTAAGAACCAATTGCTGCCGATATCCTTCAGGAATACGATGGGGCATATTCTGCCCTTCTACAAATTCATCATATCTGCCTTCCAGTAACATATCGTAATAGCCTTTGGCAGCTATTCCTGCATAATAGCCCGGATCCGGTGCTTTCTCCTTACAAGAGAATAACAACATGACACTGAGTAGGAAAAACAAGATTTTCTTCATTATTATATTTCTGCTTTAATAAGCCCCGACTACGATGTTTATAACCCGTAGACTAACGTTACTTCTGACGGATAAATATATTGATAGGACAACCATGAAGCGACCAATTCTCACGTATCTTGTTCTCCAAGAATCGGCGATAGTTCTCCTTCACATACTGAGGCAAGTTGGCATAGAACACAAACGAAGGAATCGTTGTATTGGGCAACTGAGTGCAATACTTGATCTTGATGTACTTGCCTTTCACACTCTGTGGAGGGTAAGCCTCGATGATAGGCAACATCACCTCGTTCAGCTTGGAAGTACCTATGTGAGCCTTTCGGTTCTGATAAACCTGCTTGGCTGTTTCCAACACCTTAAAAATACGCTGTTTGGTCAATGCCGATGCAAAGATAATAGGGAAATCTACAAATGGAGCCATGCGGTTGCGGATCGCTGTCTCAAATGTAGTGATAACCTTTTGGTCTTTGTTTTCAACCAAGTCCCACTTGTTGACGACAACCACCAAACTCTTGTTGTTCTTCTGAATCAACTGGAAGATATTCATATCCTGAGTCTCTATACCACGGGTAGCATCCAACATCAGAATACACACATCACTGTTCTCAATGGCACGGATAGAGCGCATGACAGAATAGAACTCCAAGTCTTCACTCACCTTATTCTTTCGACGGATACCAGCGGTATCAACCAAATAGAAATCGAAACCAAACTTATCGTATCGGGTATAGATACTGTCACGGGTTGTTCCTGCGATTTCGGTTACAATATTTCTGTCTTCACCGATGAAGGCATTGATGATACTGCTCTTGCCGGCATTAGGACGACCTACCACAGCGAAACGAGGGATGTCTTCCACAATGGCTTCTTCAGGATTATCCTGCAACTTATTCAATATCATGTCGAGCAAGTCACCAGTACCTCCACCTGTAGCAGCACTGATGCACTGGGGGTCGCCCAAACCTAACTTATAGAATTCGGCAGCTTCATAATATTCTGCACTGTTGTCTACCTTATTAGCAACAAGGATAACAGGCAATTTGGCACGGCGCAAAATAAGAGCCACGTCCTCATCCCAATCTGTAAGGCCCGTATTCACATCAACAAGAAAGAGAACCAAATCGGCCTCTTCTGTTGCAACCAATACCTGCTTGCGGATAGCATCCTCGAAAATATCATCAGATTTCACTACCCAACCACCGGTATCTACAACAGAGAACTCTCTGCCATTCCAGCTACACTTGCCATACTGACGGTCGCGAGTAGTGCCAGCTGTATCGCTAACAATAGCACGACGAGATTGAGTCAAACGATTAAATAAAGTAGACTTGCCCACGTTTGGACGGCCTACAATTGCTACTAAATTTGCCATAATAGTCATTTCTCTCCTTCCTTAAGGAGGCTTTCAGGATGTGGTCTCTGCATCCTAATTAATACTTTCCCGAAGCTGACCATGCTCCGGCCCTCACCCTTTTGGCAAGAGTCATCCCCTCAATTACATTCAGGAGAAAGCAAGATATTCTTTTTTCAAGATATTTGTTTTAATCAAGAATTCGAGATGAAGAAAATTTTATAGACTGCATTGAAATCTCAAATTTTCCAATCCTCTCATTATTGACTACCAAAACATCACCAGAAATCTTCTACTCTGGATTATATCCAAAGGCATCAAGTTCTTTCTGAGAGCTGCGCCAATCCTTGTCAACCTTGACGAAGGTCTCGAGAAATATCTTCTTATTGAAGAATTTCTCCAATGACTTGCGCGATTCCATATTCACCTTCTTCAGGGCAACACCCTGATGCCCAATGATAATACCCTTTTGAGAATCACGTTCTACATAAATGACCGCATTGATACGGATGCGGTCATCCTCTTCCTTAAAACGCTCCACACGCACCTCTACAGAATAAGGAATCTCCTTACTATAATACAGTAAAATCTTCTCTCTGATAATCTCAGACACAAAGAACCTGGCTGGCTTGTCAGTGAGCTGGTCCTTATCAAAGAAAGCAGGCGATTCGGGCAACAACTCCTTGATACGTTTCAAGAGCATATCGGTACCAAACTTGTTCTTGGCAGAAATGGGAAGGATTTCGGCATTGGGCAACAATGCATGCCATTTCTCTACAATATCTCCCAACTTAGTCTGATCGCTCTCGTCAATCTTGTTTATAAGCAAGAGAACAGGAATACTCATCTTTTTAACCTTGTCTAAGAAGTCCATGTTCTTTTCTGGATTCTCAATGACATCGGTCACATAAAGCAGAATATCAGCATCAGCCAAAGCACTCTCCGAGAAAGCAAGCATCATCTCCTGCATCTTGTAATTAGGCTTCAAGACACCTGGAGTGTCTGAAAAAACAATCTGCATATCATCAGTATTCACGATTCCCATGATACGGTGACGAGTGGTCTGAGCCTTGAAAGTTGCTATACTGATACGCTCACCCACCAGCTGATTCATCAGTGTACTTTTACCAACATTGGGATTTCCAACGATGTTTACAAAACCTGCTTTATGCATAATAACTTGATTTTAAAGCTAATTGATTTTAAGCTAAAAAAACGCATCCCTTATGATAATATAAGAAAGATGCGTTTTTTATATAAATATGGATATCTTTATCTCAACTTATTTACCATAAGCAGCACCATCGTAAGCCCACTTATAGTAAGAAGCACCATGTACAAAACCTGCACCGAATGCTGTAAAGATAATATTATCCCCCTTTTTCAGTTTGCTCTCAGCATCCCAAAGCGCCAGAGGAATTGTGGCAGCACTGGTATTGCCATAATGGTCAATGTTGACAACAACTTTTTCCAAAGGAATACCCGCACGCTTGGTAACAGCCTCAATAATGCGGAGGTTTGCCTCATGTGGAATAACCCAATTCACGTCATCTGCTGTAAGATTATTCATCTCCAAAATCTTCAACACATCATTGCTCATGTCTGTCACTGCGTAACGGAACACAGTACGACCCTCCTGATAGAGGTAATGCATGCGATGATCAACAGTAAAACGTGAAGGAGGACAAACAGAACCACCAGCCTTCATGTGAAGGAAAGGCAAGCCCTTGCCATCAGTACGAAGATATGAGTTCTGAACACCTACATTCTCCTCCTCAGTAGCCTCCACAAGCACTGCGCCTGCTCCGTCACCGAAGAGTACGCAAGTAGCACGGTCGGTATAGTCGACCAATGAAGACATCTTGTCTGCGCCTATCACAATAATTTTCTTGTAACGACCACTCTGAATCATGCTTGCAGCAACATCAAGTGTATACAAGAAACCACAACAAGCAGCCGAGAAATCAAACGCAAATGCATTTTTCAAACCCAACTTGCCCAATACGATAGATGCTGTTGAAGGGAATTTGTAATCTGGTGTTGTGGTAGTTACAATCAGTGCATCGATTGTATCAGGATCCACTCCAGTCTTCTGAATCAATTCCTTGGCAGCCTTACGGGCCAAATAACTGGTTCCAAGACCTTCCTCTGTCAGGATGCGGCGTTCCTTGATACCAACTCGAGTGGTAATCCATTCATCGTTGGTATCTACCATGCGCGACAACTCCTCGTTGTTGAGGATATAATCTGGCACGTAGCCACCGACACCTGTTATAACAGCATTAATTTTACCCATTATTCAGCTGCTTCCTTAACAATTGCAACCTTGCCTCTGTAGTAACCGCAAGTTGAACATACTGTGTGATATACATAGTAAGCACCGCAGTTAGGACAAACTGCCAATGTAGGAGCTACTGCCTTATCATGAGTTCTTCTCTTGAGTGTACGTGTCTTTGACTGTCTTCTTTTAGGATGTGCCATAATTTTTTAATTTTAAATTTTTTGAATTTTACTTTTTTAGTTTTAAGAGTGCCGCCCAGCGTGGATCTACAACTTCCTCATCCTCCTCACCGCTTCGGGCGGCAGAATGCTCTTTCAGCATCTCAATCATAGCAGGGTTGCATTTTCCAGGTGCATGCACGTGCTTGATGGGAATATTGAGGGCTATAAATTCGTAAATGAACCACGAGACATCGAGTATTCCTTCGTTCTCGGCCACAGTCACGAGGTCATCATCTTCTGAGTAGTCTTCTCCGAATTTTACGACTAACCTGTTATCGGTCTCTATGGACTGATCCATATCATCCAAACAAATGTCGCAAGGTATGTGTATCACTCCTTCTGTATGAAAATTGAGTTCGAAAAAGTCTTCCGTTCTATCTACGGAAAGACAGCACGACAACTCGCCTCTCTCAACATCAGGAGCGTCTATCGCCTTAAAATATTCATCATTGAGCCTGTACTGATAAGTACTTACGCCCTGAGGCAAGGCTTTCAAATCTATTCTAAATTGCTCTATGCTACACATATATACAATATCTACATATTGTTTTCGGGCTGCAAAGTTACGATTTTTTTTTGATATAGAGTAATTTTTTTCTCAAAAAATCTCTAAAATAGAGTATATTAAGCAGTTATTATAGCTTTAACTCAATTCTGAAAGTGGTTCCCTTGCCTACTTCCGAACTTTTTACACATATTTTACCATGATGATACTCTTCTACTATTCGGCGGGCCAATGACAAACCTAAGCCCCATCCGCGCTTTTTGGTAGTAAAACCTGGCCGAAACACATTACCTATATCTTTCTTTTTTATACCCTTTCCTGTATCAGAAACCTCGATAACAGCCTTATCTGCTTCCTCCTCAACATGCAACGTGATGACTCCGGCCTTTCCCCCCATCGCATCTACAGCATTCTTGGCTAAGTTTTCTATCACCCATTCAAACAAAGAGGCATTAATGGTAACAATCAGATCGTGAACCGGCAATTCCTTCATTATCTTTATAGACTGTGAAGTACGACGGTCCATATAGTCACATACATGATCCATAATCTGATTCAAACTGGAAGGCACAAGCTCAGGCTGAGAACCGATTTTAGAAAAACGGTCAGCTATCAGTTGCAGTCGTTTCACATCCTTATCCATCTCGGGAATTAGATCGTCCTTAGGATATGTCTCCTTCAATATTTCCGTCCAGGCCATCAAACTGGAGATAGGCGTACCCAACTGATGGGCAGTTTCCTTCGACAAGCCTACCCAAACCTTGTTCTGTTCTGCGCGCTTTGACGTAAGCAAAGCAAATATAGCGACAACGACAAAAATCAGAACCACCCCTAATTGCACCATAGGATAAGCTGCCAGTCGAGTGATCATGACCGATTCACCATAACATACTTGTATGTAGTCATGCGTAGAATCGTTAAGCATAATCTTGATATTTTTACCTTTCGCCAAAAGATGTCTGCCAACTACAGCCGCATGAGCGAGACTGTCATTATAATCAGTTCCATCTACTTTGATATTTCTAAACAACTGCGCATTCCCATTAGAATCAAGAACAATAACGGGAATTGTATTGTTTTCATTGATAACCTTCAGCACCAGTTGCAAATCAGTGTTCTCATCGGCCATATTCAGCGAACGCATAGCTTCAGCCCAAACCTCCATCCTACTACGCTCTTCTTGGGCCAAGTCTCTGACCAGAAAATGGGATACGACAAGCGAAGCTACAGCTATCAACACAGCTGCAACAACCAATAATATTTTAACTTGTCGTATTCTGTCTGTCCAAATCATACATATATATAACGAAAAAGCCTCGATTACATTGTAATCGAGGCTAAAAAAAATATAAAAGGAGGCGGCTACCTACTCTCCCGCATTGCATTGCAGTACCATCGGCGCAAGTGGGCTTAACTTCTCTGTTCGGAATGGGAAGAGGTGGGACCCCACCGCAATAACCACCTGATAA
>NZ_JARJVV010000013.1:0-117966 GCF_029348455.1 Segatella intestinalis | reverse complement strand
TTATGCAAATTTTCAAAGAACTATTTCGTATATTAAAGTGTTAAAAATCAGTAACTTAGCTGCACCGAAATAACACCATTTTTTATACCGGATTTTTGATTCGAATTTTGAACACCCTACCTGTAAGGGCAAAAGCTTTAAAATACACCTAATAAAAATGGAAAATCCGTTGCGATATGTAAAGCTTTTGCCCTTACAGGTAGGGTGTTCAAAATCTATTAATTTTCCGACACGTTTTTTGCACCAAAATACAAGTTAATTCACACGAAATCAACGTGTTAAGAATTCAAAAATGTGACATTTTTTAGTTCTGCGCAATATTCGTGTCGATAATTATTGAATATCAGTTAGTTGAACCGATTATTCGACTAAAAAACGTGCCAAATTTTAAACGGATTTTGAACACCCTACCTTACAGGGCGACAAGTTTGCAAGCATAATAACCCAGGGCGATGCCCTGGGCTAAGAGCTTCTGCCCTTTCAGGGCGTGCTGCTTATAGGGGCTTTCTGCCCGTGCCGACCTGTACAGGTCAAATCATCTTTTATAGCAGCATATTACTGGTCAGGATTCTCGACGAAACCCTGGTACTCGGGGACGAGCCCAGACATGATAGCGTCGTAACTCTTTGTCATCTGGTTCTTGATATTCTCGGCACCCTTGCCTATCGGCTGGATGGGCTCG
Organism: Segatella intestinalis; assembly: GCF_029348455.1. NCBI lineage: Bacteria > Pseudomonadati > Bacteroidota > Bacteroidia > Bacteroidales > Prevotellaceae > Segatella > Segatella intestinalis. The sequence goes on along the minus strand of NZ_JARJVV010000013.1, from coordinate 117,284 downwards.
TGAATAGTAAGACGAAGAGGATGCCAGAAAATCCAATACATGTCCTTCATGCGCGGCTTCACATCGAAACTGCCGTTGATGGTGAGCGGACAGACGGGCAACTGCAACTCGTCTGCCAACATGAAGGCTCCTCGACGGAACACACCCATGTGACCTGTGAAGGTGCGGGCACCTTCGGGGAAGACTACCAATGACATTCCTTCCTGTAGTTCCTCGCGGGCCTTGTCGTAAGAGGCACGTATCTTGGAAGGGCCGCTCTTGTCGACAAAGATGTGATGGGCATACTGGCAGGCAATACCTACCAAGGGCACCTTGCGGAGCGCCTTCTTCATCATCCACTTGAAGTTACGACCTAAGAAGCCATAAATCAAAAAGATGTCGAATGACCCCTGATGGTTGGCCACGAACACGTAGCTCTGATTCTTCTGCAGATGTTCCCTGCCTTCTACCTTGACGGGCAGCAGGAGAAGACGGATCCACAACTGCGACCACAACTTGCCAGGATAATAGCCCCAGAAATGGCCATTACCCAACATACAGCCCAAGACTGTGATGACACTGGTCAAAATGCTTGCCACCAAAAGGATTGGAAGACAAATCAACAACTGATAAATGCGATACAGATACTTCATTTGTGGTTCAATATTTTTTTGAATGATTTTTTTCGTGGAAAGTTATTTTTTTTGAGAAGTTAGAGAAGTTAAAGGAAGTTATCACTCCCTTCGGTCGTTCGAGAAGTTAAGGGATTTCAGTGTGATAACCACAATCTCGGCGGTGGAACCGACACGGATGGGAACCACACCACCTAAGCCGGCGGTGGTAAAGAGCTGACAGCCCTCGCGCTCATAGAGGCCATAGTCATAGGGAGCAAACATCGTGGGACGTAATCCGAACACGGATATTTGTCCGGCATGGGTGTGGCCGCTCAGAGTGAGCTGCGGCGCCACCAACACCTCGCCTTTCCTGCCATACACCTGGTTGATGCGCGAAGGAACCATGTCCTCCCACTGCGTGGGGATGTGCTGAAGCATTAGGACGAAGTGGCCTGGACGGATGCCCCGAAGCGCCTTTGCCACATTGGCATGAGCAGGTTTCTTGAAGTTTTCTGTGCCCGCAACATAGATGGAGTCGGAACCGCGATGCACCACGGCGTGCTCGTTGAGAAGCAGATGCCATCCCATCTGCCATTCCAGCCGGCGAGTCTCCTGCTCCTGCCTGAGACAGGTGAGCGAGTCGGCTTTCACATAATAGCTGTAGTCATGATTGCCCAGCACACTGTATACGCCGTCCTTGGCACGCAGGGAGGAAAGCATTCTGACGTAAGGCTTGAGCTCGGACGGACGGGTGTTCTGAATATCGCCAGTGAAACAAATCATATCGGGATGCTGGGCATTGATGCTGTCGACATCACGCTGTGGCAGATCGCTGCGCCAACCGTAATAGGATCCAGCATGGAAATCGCTGAAGAGGACAATGCGATAGCCGTCGAAACTGGCAGGAAGCTGGGGCACAGCTATGGTGACACGCTTCACCTCCAACTCACGGAAGCCATAAGTGAAGCCATAAAGGAAAACGCCGACGGACAGGAGGCCCATGACAAGACCTATGAGCCGCCCCCAGTTGCGCCTGCCCTTGAGTGCCTTCATCACACACCAGCCTACAAAACTGAACAGGGCATAGACGAAGACGGGAACGGCAAACAGCGCCATGACGACAAACCACACGTCGACAAGCACCGGACGGTCGGGCACGAAGTTGGGTTGTAGCGCTAAATAGCCACTATAGCCAATGACGACGGATGCCGGAAGCCAAAGCAACAAGCGCCTCGCCAAACGGCTGCGACGCAGCTCATGACAGAAGCACCACAGATAAGGCAAAAGGGTGCCCAAGAGAATCCATATATATATGCGTGCTATCATTTCTTAATCAAACTACTCTGTAAATAACGGCGCATCAACTCGACGGGGATGCCACGGCGACGCGCATAGTCGCGCAACTGTTCTTCGTCAATCTTGCCCAGGTCGAAATAATGGGCCTGAGGATGGGCGAACATCAGTCCCGACACACTGGAATGGGGCATCATCATGCCGCTCTCGGTAAGCCGGATGCCAATCTGCGACATGGTGAGAAGCTGGTCGATTTCGAAGTTGACGCTGACATCGGGCAACGACGGATAGCCCACGGCAGGACGGATGCCCTGATATTCCTCACGATGAAGCTGCTCCATCGTGAGACGCTCATGGGGAGCATAGCCCCAGAAGTGGCGACGAACCTCTAAGTGCATCTTCTCGACCGTGGCCTCGGCAAGGCGGTCGCTCAGCACCTGTGCCATCATCGACAGATAATCGTCGCCCCTGTAAGCCTCCAGCACTCCTGCCTCGACGGAGGCACAAAACAACCCTACCCTGTCGCGCACGCCGCCTGAAAGAGGACGCACGAAATCGGCAAGACAGAGATTGGGGCTTCCGGCAGCCACTGGATGCTGCTGGCGCAACAGAGGAATGCGGGTGAACCTGGCATCGGCTGTGTCATCTGCATAAAACAGCAGGTCGTCCATGTCGGCATTGGCTGAGTAAAGGGCAAAGATCGCATGGGTGTGATAACGCCCCTGCCACGACTGCATCATGGCGGAAGCCTCATCACGCAGCCGCTGTTTCTCGGCCAAAGGCTTACCACTCATGCCCCAGGCATGATAGAAATAAAGCCAGTTGATGTAGGGTACTACTTCGTCTATATCGTATGTGAGGACCTGCGAGTGCATCCTTTAAACTTTAAAGATTAAACATTCCCTCAAGGCATTTGTATTAACTTCTTAACGCCTCCTGAATTTTGCTTCTGGATTTAACTTCTGAACAGAATGGGCTGTCCCTTAACAGAGGCATCGAAGGCACCCTTGTCGTAGACGAGACGGCCATTACAGAAGGTCTGCTCCACTCGCCACTGGAACTCGTGGCCCTCCATAGGACTCCACCTGCACTTACTCTGAATCTGGTCGCGAGTCAGTGTCCAGGGAGCATGGGGACGAACGATGACGATATCGGCCTGATAACCCTCGCGCAGGAAACCACGCTTCTCTACTTCGAAGAGACGAGCAGGCTGATGAGCCATCAGCTCTACCATCCGCTCGAGGGTAAGCACGCCCTCATCTACCAGTTCGAGCATGGTGACCAAGGAGAACTGAACCATCGGCATGCCCGAGGCAGCCTTGGCGCAACCTCCCTGCTTGTCTTTCCACTCATGGGGAGCATGGTCGGTACCTATGGTGGCGATTCTGCCGTCAGTCAGAGCCTTGCGCAATGCCGTGCGGTCGGACAGGGTCTTGATGGCAGGGTTGCACTTGATGAGCGCCTTCTTGGTAGCATAATCCGCCTCGGTGAAATAGAGGTGGGCAATGACAGCCTCGCCCGTCACCGAGGAACCTGGCGTAAAGAGGTCGAGCTCGCGAGCCGTTGTGACGTGGGCGATATGCAGACGAGTGCCATACTCATGAGCCAACTGCACAGCCAGACGACTACTCTCATAGCAGGCCTGTTCGCTGCGTACTGCGGGATGGAACTCTACCGCGGGGTCGTCGCCATACCGCTTCTTAAAGGCTGCCATATTGCTGTTGATGATGTCGGTATCCTCGCAATGAGCCATCAAGGGCAAGTCGAGATCGTGAGCTGCCTGGAAGATGCGGCGCAGCGACTCAGCCTTGTCGACAAGCATATTGCCAGTGCTGGAGCCCATGAAGAGCTTGATACCGGGAATGCGATGACGGTCCAACTGGGAGAAACTCTCCACATTGTCATTGGTGGCGCCGTAGAAGAAGGCATAGTTGACATGACTTTTTTGGCTGCCGAGAGCCGTCTTGTCGGCCAGGGCTTCGAGTGTAGTGGTCTGAGGCACCGTGTTGGGCATGTCGAAATAAGAGGTGACGCCGCCAAAGGCTGCGGCCCTGCTCTCACTCTCGATGTCGGCCTTGGCAGTGAGACCGGGCTCACGGAAATGCACATGGTCGTCGATCACTCCTGGCATAACAAAACACCCCGAGGCATCGACTGTCTTGTCGAAACTGCCACGAGGTGCTTCTTCGCCATTATAAATATGTGTTATCTGTTCGCCATCGACAACGAGGTATCCTCGGAATGTCTTTCCCTCGTTGACGATAGTTCCATTTTTAATCAATGTTTTCATACCTGGTTATTCTTTTTTTTCTGGAATGGTAGGACGCGCCAGGTCGTTGGGTGTAGGCGCTGGCGTTGCTTCGGGCGCAGGCTGGGCTGACACGGCTGGTGCTCCGGTCTGCATATCGCGGGTTCCGTTCATGATCTGCTCGTTCTCCTGAGCCTTCTGATAATAGTCCTTTACATAAGAGTCGTTCTTGAAATGGTCGGTGGCCTTGCTCATGATGTCCTCTATCCATGGGGTGAGCATGGGATACTGATTGCCCATGGTGACGAGGAAGAAGACGCCTGCTCCGAGCACATTGTCGAAGTTGTCGGTCACGAAAGTAGTCACCAACTTGTCTTCCTGTTCAGCCAGGCGGTTGGCCTCAGCTGTGAGCTGACGGGTCACGACGTTCATGTCGCTTCCGTTCATGATGGCCTGGTCGTGCTTATGCACAAGTTCGCGCTGCTGATTCTGCAGCTGCTGATATTTCTTGAAGAAGCCAAACAACTTGTCGTTGAGAGGGCTTCCGCTTACCACCTGCTGTGTATCGTCAAGCTTGACCGTGATGGCTCCGCTCTCCAGGACAAGGGGCAACACGGGCTCATCGTCCATAAAGATATTGGCCATTCTTACAGAATCAAGTGTGCCGTCGAAGTGGAACTGTCCGTGAACGACGTCACAGGAGTCAACGCTCTTGAACTCTGCGTCCTTCAAAACTTTCAGGTAGAGCATACGTCCGTCCAACGTGCTCACATTGGAAGTTCCGGTTATGTCGTAACTGTTGGCACACGATGTCAACGTCAATAAGGAAATAAATGCGTAAAATATCTTGTTCATAAGCTGTTTTCTATTTCGGCTAACAAAAGTACAATGTTAAATTGAAGTACGAAAAAAAATTTATGCTATTTAATTGAATATTGCATGTATTTAGGTTTTATTTGCATTCTTCCTTTTTCAATTCATGCGAAATACGGTGTGTGGTGTACAATTCGATGAGGGCTGCCACCAACAGAAACACCACCCACTTGTTGTAGAAATAGGTGATATAGGTCTCGTAGTTGGAAAACCAGTTGCGGGCAAAGGCATAGACTGTATCTACCATCGAGATGCCCGACAGCACGAAGAAGATGTCGGCCACTGCCTGAATGCGCTTCAGACGGTGAACCACCTGCGACGAGCCTTCATAGAGTTGCATCGATTGCATCACGCTGAAAGCTACCGTGCCCAAGAGGAAAAGCCAGCTGGTGTAAAGGGTCAGCTGGGGATAAATCATATAACCGAAGGCGAAGCAGCCTGCGCCTATCACCATCAACACTCCTCCTAATATAAAAATAGATGTTTGAATCTTATTCAGTTGTTTCATTGTCTTGTTCGTTGTCATTATTCGGTAAATCAGTACTCAGCACAAAAATATCCTCGTCATCTGCCTTCATGAAATAGCGCTCACGGGCTATCCGCTCGTAAGCCCTGCCGCCATGATTCATCTCATGCCACATCTGGATGTCATTCTGATAGAGAGTAGTGTACTTGTCTATCTCCAACTGCAGGTTATGGATCTGAACTTTATATTTTATATGCTGCATGATGCTGTTGTCGTCGATGAAACCGACCACCAGCACGCCCACCACAATCACTATAAGATACTTATAATGAGAGAGGTAGTTCCATATTATACTCAATCTTCTGCTCATTAATTTATGAATTTGTTTGCAAAGATAATATTTTTTTGTTATCTTTGCATCATCATTTAAGAAAAAATAATGGAAGAATATATTGTTTCTGCAAGAAAGTACCGTCCGATGACCTTTGATTCGGTTGTAGGACAGAGCGCTCTGACCACAACGCTCAAGAATGCCGTGAAGAGCGGCAAGCTGGCTCATGCCTATCTGTTCTGCGGTCCAAGAGGTGTAGGAAAGACCACCTGTGCACGCATCTTCGCCAAGGCCATCAACTGCGAGCACCCCAAGGAGGACGGCGAGGCATGCAACGAGTGCGAGAGCTGCAAGTCGTTCAACGAACAGCGGTCGTACAACATCTTTGAGCTCGACGCCGCCAGCAACAATGGTGTGGACCACATCAAGGAGCTGATGGAGAAGACGCGCATACCGCCACAGATCGGAAAGTACAAGGTGTTTATCATCGACGAGGTACACATGCTCAGTTCTGCAGCCTTCAATGCCTTCCTTAAGACACTGGAGGAGCCGCCACAGCACGTCATCTTCATCCTCGCCACCACCGAGAAACACAAGATTCTGCCTACCATCCTGAGCCGATGCCAGATATACGACTTTGAGCGCATGACCGTGCCCAACACCATCAACCACCTCAAGATGGTGGCTGAGAAGGAAGGCATCAGCTACGAGGAGCAGGCGCTGGCAGTAATAGCCGAAAAGGCAGACGGAGGTATGCGCGACGCTCTCTCGATATTCGACCAGGCGGTGAGTTTCTGCCAGGGCAACCTGACCTATCAGAAGGTGACAGAAGACCTCAACGTGCTGGACAGCGACAATTACTTCAAACTGATAGACTGTGCACTGGAGAACAACGTGTCGGAGATGATGCTCCTGCTGAACGGCATCTTGGACAAGGGATTCGACGGCGGCAACATGATACAGGGTCTGGCACAGCATGTACGTAACGTGCTGATGGCGAAAGATTCCAAGACGCTTCCCCTATTGGAAACCAGCGAGGCTCAGAAAGCCAAATATCAGCAACAGGCTCAGAAGGCGCCTACACCTTTCTTATATAAGGCGCTGCAGATAGCCAACAAATGTGACATCAACTACCGACAGAGTTCAAACAAACGACTGCTGGTGGAGCTCACACTGATAGAGATCGGACAGATCACCCAGCCCGAGGACAAAGACATTCCGAGTGCGGGGCGTACGCCCAATAGATTAAAATCCCTGTTTCAGAAAATCATAGCCCAGCTGAAGCCTGCCATTCAGGGTGCAGGTGCTGAGCTTAAAGGCAACGGTGAGGAGAGCAACGAAAAAACTCCTCAGACTGCTGTCCAGCCCCTTCATGCTTCGGAAAACGAAACCAACAACGAGGCTGCCAATAACAAACATCAAGTAAAACCCATCAGCAAAGGCGCCGTCAAACTGGGAACCATCGGCATGACCTTCAGCAACCTGAAGAAAAACATGGAGATGGTAAAACAGCAGTTGAACCCTACCGCCGACGTGAAAGCCATCAGAAGCACTGATGACTCCGAACAATGCGAATTCAACGAAGACGCCCTGCAGTATCAGTGGACGGGCATGTGCGTACGCATGGCACAGAACAACAAAGAACTCATAGGTCTGTCGCACCGTATGCAGGCCATCAAGCCCAAGCTGACGAAATGCCCCAACATAGAAATTGTCGCCGACAACCAACTGTTGCTCGACGACATGCAAAACATTAAAAACAGAATCAGAAACACACTGGTTCGGGGGTTGCACAACACCAACATCGTCATCTCCTACCGACTTTCTCACAAAGAGGAAGTCAAGAAGATTCTCAACAAGAGAGAGGTGCTGGAGAATATGAGAAAAGAAAACCCTGCCTTGGACAAGCTTTGCAATACGCTGAAGCTGGTGATGACATGATGGTTTATCGGGAGTTAAAGGAGTTATTCCTTAACTCCTTTAACTCCTAAAAAAATCTCCTTAAATCAGCGACATTCCAGCTTTCTCACATTCCTCGCGCATTTCCTCAGGCCATATACTTGCCTGAATCTCGCCGATGTGAGCTTTATGCAACAGAACCATACAGAGACGGCTCTGGCCGATACCGCCACCAATGCTCAATGGCAACTTGCCGCCAAGCAACTGCTTGTGGAAATAGAGTTTCTCGCGGTCTTCCTTGCCTTCCAACTTCAACTGGCGCAACAGACTCTCCTTGTCCACACGAATACCCATGGAACTCAACTCGAAACTTCTGCCCAATACAGGATACCAGATCAGGATATCGCCATTAAGACCTGGCAAACCATTCTCAGCCACCGTACTCCAGTCATCGTAGTCGGGAGCTCGGCCATCATGCTTCTTTCCATCGCTCAACTTGCAACCGATTCCCTCGATGAATACGGCACCATACTTCTCGCAGATGGCATCCTCACGCTCCTTGGGAGTCTTGTCGGGATACATATCCAACAACTCCTGGGCATGAATAAAGTGAATCTCTTTGGGCAGGAAAGGCTTAATCTGTGGATAATGCTCACAGGTAAGATACTCAGTGCGCAAAATGGCAGCATAGATGCGACGAACCACATCGCGAAGGAAAGCCAACGTGCGGTCTTTCTTCTCGATCACTGCCTCCCAGTCCCACTGGTCTACATAGAGAGAGTGAAGGTTGTCCAACTCCTCGTCGGCACGGATGGCATTCATATCTGTATACACGCCATAACCAGGCTCTATCTCATACTCCGCCAAGGTAAGGCGCTTCCACTTAGCCAGCGAGTGAACCACCTCAGCCTGGGCGTCTCCTAAGTCCTTGATGGGGAAGGTTACAGGACGCTCCACACCGTTGAGGTCATCATTGATACCTAAACCTTTCAACACAAAGAGAGGTGCTGTCACACGACGAAGACGCAACTCTGTAGCCAAGTTCTGCTGGAAGAACTCTTTTATCAACTTGATTCCCATCTCGGTCTGACGCATGTCCAGCAATGCCTGATAACCGATAGGCTTTATAAGCTTACTCATTTTTGCATTAGTATTTAAAATTCTGTGCAAAGATACAAAAATATTATCATACTGCAACTATTCTGAACAATATTTTTATATTTTGTTAATCATTTTATCCATTTTCCTTTCTTTTTGTATAGACTTTATGCACTTTTTACTAACTTTTCCGACTTTTCGGCTCTCATACCTCACCAAATGACGAAAGAAAGCAACCTGTACTCACTTTATTCATTCAAAATTTGGTCAATTCAAATAAAATCTGTATTTTTGCACACGTATATGCCAACGTACAGCACGTTTCCTATACCTTATTATATATAAGGGCTCCGTAGCTTAGCTGAATAGAGCGTCAGATTCCGGTTCTGAAGGTCCTGGGTTTGAATCCCAGCGGAGTCACTAATTTTATTAAAAAACTGCAGTTTCACAAGGGTGGAAGTGAAAGAAGTTAGAAAAGTTAAAGAAGTTACAGCCATATCCTTTACTGCCAAAGTATCAGCAAAAGACCATTGCCTTAACTCCATAACCGCTAAACTCCAGAACTTCTGAACCCAGCGAAAGTTCTATTTTCAAAATTATGGACTTAGTAGAAAGATTTATCAATTACACCAAATTCGACACACAGTCGAGCGAAGACTCCGACAGTGTGCCCAGCACTTCGAAACAGTTGGAATTTGCCAAGTACCTGAAAAAGGAGTTGGAGGACGAAGGACTCAGTGATGTGGAGATGGACGACATGGGTTACATCTACGCCACACTGAAAGGCAATACCAAGAAGGAAACACCTACCATTGGCTTCATTTCACACATGGACACCAGTCCTGATGCAAGTGGCAAGGATGTCAAGGCAAGAATCATACGCAACTATGATGGAAACGACATCGAACTGAGCCCTGGCATCATATCAAGCGTGAGCAAGTTCCCTGAGCTGAAAGCCCATAAGGGCGAAGACATCATCGTCACAGACGGCACCACTCTGCTGGGAGCCGACGACAAGGCTGGTATTGCCGAAATCGTACAGGCGATGTGCTATCTGCGCGACCACAACGAAATCAAGCACGGCGACATACGTGTAGGCTTCAACCCTGACGAGGAGATCGGTATGGGAGCTCATCATTTCGATGTAGACAAGTTTGCCTGCGACTGGGCTTACACCGTTGACGGCGGCGACTTGGGCGACCTCGAATACGAGAACTTCAATGCCGCTGGTGCCAAGATCAAAATCAAGGGTGTGAGCGTGCATACCGGTTATGCCAAGGGCAAGATGGTGAACGCCAGCCGACTCGCCGTAGAGTTCCAGAACATGATTCCCGAGGACGAGACGCCAGAGGCTACCGAGGGCTACCAGGGTTTCTATCATCTCATTGGCATCGAGAGCCGATGCGAGGAAGCCAAACTCAGCTACATCATCCGCGACCACGACCGCAGCAAGTTCGAAGACCGCAAGAAATTCATTGCCGACTGCGCCAAGAAACTCAACGAGAAATACGGCGAGGGAACCTGCACGGCCGAGATCAACGACCAATACTACAACATGAAGGAGAAGATAGACCCCAACATGCATGTCATCGACATCGTGCTGAGAGCCATGCAGGAAAGCGGAGTTCCTCCTCGCGTGGAACCTATCCGTGGCGGAACCGACGGAGCACAGCTCAGTTTCAAAGGTCTGCCCTGTCCTAACATCTTCGCCGGTGGCGTCAACTTCCATGGTCCTCACGAGTTCGTCAGCATACAGGTCATGGAGAAAGTAGTTCAGACCATCGTCAAAATAGCAGAAATAACAGCCGAATACAACGACTAATCATAAGAAGTAAAGGAGCTTCATGATGCCAACAAAACCTAAACACTACATCAGGTTCTGGCTCATGAGCTCCTTTGCTTTTAGAAAGTAACTCAACTTTCGCAAATGGGGAAGTTACAGAAGTTAAATTAGAAAGTCATGGCAGAAATTCCATTCCTCGTAAAAGACCTCGCACTCATCCTGATGGTAGCAGGAATTGTTACCCTCTTGTTCAAGAAACTCAAGCAACCCCTTGTGTTAGGCTATATCGTGGCAGGTTTCCTGGTCTCTCCCCACATGCCCTACACCATGTCAGTGATCGACGACAACGACATTCAGACCTGGGCAGACATCGGCGTCATCTTCACCCTGTTCTCGCTCGGACTCGATTTCTCGTTCAAGAAGATCGTGAAGATGGGAGCATCGCCCATCATCTCCACCGTCGTCATCGTGTTCTGTATGATGATGCTGGGCATCAGCGTGGGTCATGGATTCGGCTGGAACAAGATGGACTGTATCTTCCTCGGAGGCATGCTTGCCATGAGTTCCACCACCATCATCTATAAGGCCTTCGACGACATGGGACTGCGGCAACAGAAGTTTGCCAGTATGGTGATGAGTGTGCTCATCCTGGAAGACATTCTTGCCATTGTTATGATGGTGATGCTTTCGGCCATCGCAGGAGGAAACACGCCCGACGGCGAACAGATGTTTGAGTCGGTCATCAAGATTGTCTTCTTCCTCATCCTGTGGTTCATCGTGGGCATCTTTGCCATCCCACTCTTCCTCAGGTCTGTGCGCAAACTCATCAACAGCGAGACGCTTCTCATCGTGTCCCTCGGACTCTGCTGCGGCATGGCGGTACTGTCCACCAAGGTGGGATTTTCCAGTGCTTTCGGTGCCTTCGTCATGGGCAGCATCCTTGCCGAGACCATTGAGGCAGAGAAAATCATCAAGCTGGTAGAGCCTGTTAAAAACCTCTTCGGAGCCATCTTCTTTGTGTCGGTGGGTATGCTGGTTGATCCACAGATCCTGGTCGACTATGCCCTGCCTATCCTTGCCCTCGTGCTCACCATCCTGATAGGTCAGGCTGTATTGGGAACCTTTGGTTTCATGCTGGGCGGTGAGTCGCTCAAGTCGGCCATGCGATGCGGCTTCTCCATGGCTCAGATAGGCGAGTTCTCGTTCATCATCGCCTCGTTGGGATTGTCTTTGGGTGTCATCAGCAAGTTCCTGTATCCTGTGGTCGTGGCGGTTTCGGTCATCACCACCTTCCTTACACCTTATATGATACGCCTTGCCACGCCAAGCTACCAGGTCATGGAGAAGCATCTGCCCAACAAGTTGATCACAGCACTCAACCATCTGGCGACCAACCGCCCATCCACCACACAACAGAGCAAATGGAAGGCGCTCCTCAGACAGATGACAGTCAACACCGTGGCCTACTCCATCCTGAGTGCGGCTGTCATAGCCTTGATGTTCACGTTCGTACTTCCCTTAATGCGCAACCTACTGCCAGGCTGGCGACTCCATTGGTACGCCAATGCCATCACGGGCGTGCTCACCGTCATCTTCATAGCACCCTTCCTGCGTGCCATCGTGATGAAGAAAAACCACAGCAACGAGTGGAAACGACTGTGGGTGGAGAGCAGCATCAACCGCATACCGCTCCTCTCCACCATCGTGGTGAGGTTTATGATAGCCCTGGGCTTTATCTTCTATATCTGCAACTTCCTGAGCCGGTTTACCGATGCGCTGATGATCAGCATCGGTATTGTGGCGGTATTGCTCATCATCGTTTCCAGAAGAACGAAGAAACGAAGCATCAAGATGGAGCGTCTGTTCATCCGCAACCTTCGCTCACGCGACATCGAGGCACAGGTGAAGGGCACCAAACGGCCTCTCTACGAGGGACACCTGCTCGACCGAGACATCCACATCAGCGAGTTTGAGGTGCCTGAAGACTCTACCTGGTGCGGACACACACTGAGAGAACTCAACCTGCGTCAGCGCTTCGGCATCGACATGAGCAGCATCTATCGCGGATCAAGAAGAATCAACATCCCCAACGGCGACACCACTATATTCCCCTGCGACAAACTGCAGATCATCGGCAATGACGAACAGACACAGAAGTTCAACAACGCCCTGCAGACTGAACTTGTACCCGAGGACTTGGATATAGAGAAAAGAGAGATGAAGCTTCGCCAGTTGGTAATCAGTGGAAAGAGTGAGTTCTGCGGCAAGACCTTGGGCGAAAGCGGAATCCGTGACAAATACGACTGTATGGTTGTCGGACTGGAAGAAGGCTTGGAGAGTCTCACCAAAATTTCGCCTTCCTACACCTTCCAGAAAGGCGACATCATCTGGATCGTTGGCGAAGAGGCGGCCCTGCAGAAAATCATGAATAAGAATTAGGAAGGGAGAGATTTCAGGAGTTATGGGGTTATGGAGTTAAAGGAGTTAAGACAATAGCATTTGAGGAAATGTGTTATGTTAAATGTTTAATTTTCAATCCACAAAGGCTATTGGCTATAACTTCTAACAACCGAAGGGAGTGATAACTTCTTTAACTTCCGCGAATTAAGGCTGTTGTCTTAACTCCCTTAACTCCTTAACTCCTTTAACTCCAGAATAAATCTCCTTTAACTCCAGAAAAAATCTCCTTAATTTAGTAAATGCGTGGTCCAAATATAGCTGTACCTACACGAACCAAAGTGGCTCCATGCTGGATAGCTATCGGATAGTCATGACTCATGCCCCAGCTGCGCTCACAGAACGCATCATCATCGGCAAAGTACTTGGCTTTCACCTCATCGAAGAAGCGAGCTGCCGTGTCAAACTCGCGGGCTATCTGCTCGGTGTCATCCGTATTAGATGCCATCATCATCAGTCCACAAATCTGCACATGCTCCATTGAACGCCATTCTCCTTCTTCCAACAAGGCACGGCAAGCGTCCAATGTCAGTCCGTACTTGGTCTCTTCCGCAGCAATATGAAGTTCCAACAACACCTTCACCACCCTGTCGTGCTTGGCAGCCTGCTTGTTGATTTCCTTCAACAACTTGAGACTATCCACAGCTTCTATCATACTGATGTAAGGCGCTATGTACTTCACCTTGTTGGTCTGCAGATGACCGATGAAATGCCATTCTATGTCTTTGGGCAGATCTGCCACCTTCTTGGCAAGTTCCTGCTCATGACTCTCTCCAAAAATTCGTTGTCCCTCTGCATAGGCAGCCGACAAATACTCCTCGGGATGAAACTTGCTGATGGCGACCAGACGAACACCCTTAGGCAACTGGTCTAACACCTCATGCAAGTTTTTTGCTACATCATACATTATATTATAGTATTATTGAACTTTAGCAAGTTTTTATGCCTCTTCGTACTCAGGCTTGTCGTTCTTCTCTTCCTTGTTTTCTCCAGGAACAGTATGTTCAAACACGTCCATCACCTTGGTCTCAGCCAGAGCCACAACATCATAATCGTTCATGGTCTTACCCATCACCTCGTCGATATAGCGCAGGGCACGGGCAAGCGACTTGGCCTGCACCAGGTAGTTGACGGTAGTACGCTTCTCCTTCTCGGTTTTGTCATCAATGGTGATAAACGACAACTTGGCCTTGTACCATTTGTCGTCGCCATCCATATCACTGAAGAACACCTCACCATAGGCAGCCTTGCTGATGCCCGACACCTTAAATTCGCCAGACACATAGACAGCCATCTCGTCGGTGATACGACTCTCAGCCTCAGTAAAGCTCAGCGCGTCTACTACATAAGCCTCGGTAACTGGCTTCTCGGAGCCATCCTCCTGAGCCTTGGTGTATCTTACTTTGGTTTCAAACCATGTACTCATTCTTGATCTCATAACGATTCGTTTTTAATTGGTCATTAATATTAAAATAGAACTCGCGCAAGTACAGAAACTATCTTCTTGAGAAATTATTATTTTAAGAAGTTAGAGAAGTTAAAGAAGTTATCACTCCCTTCGGTCATTAGAAGTTATAGCCAATAGCCTTGGAGGAAATGTTGAACATTTTATTTCATGTCCACAAAAGCATTTGTCTTAACTCCTTAACTCCAGAGAAATCTCCTGGACTCCCCAAATACTCCCTCTTGCGAAAATTCCATATCTTTTTCGAGATGCAAAGTTATAAAAAAGAAAGCATAAGAACAACACAATGCTACAGAATTTAATAAAAAATAAAAAATCTGTCGTTTCTTTTCTCAAATATCACTGAAATTTCTTACCTTTGCATCCGAAAGCAAAACAAGCACATTTGTATTTGCAAAACTATAATATAGAAAACTCAACTTTCGCGTGTGCGGGAAGTTAACTCCTGAACCAGCGAAAGTTCAACAGAAAGTATTAAAGATGCCTGAAATATCAGTACGTGGACTTGAAATGCCAGAGTCGCCTATCAGAAAGTTGGCGCCTCTTGCTGCCGCAGCAAAAAAACGAGGAGTCAAGGTGTATCACCTCAACATCGGTCAGCCCGACCTCCCTACTCCTCAGTGTGGTCTTGATGCACTGAAGCATATCGACCGCACCATCCTGGAGTATTCTCCCAGCCAGGGCTATCTTAGCTATCGCGAGAAACTGGTGGATTACTACAAGAAGTTCAACATCAACATTACTGCCGATGATATCATCATCACAGCAGGAGGTTCAGAGGCTGTGCTCTTTTCATTCATGAGCTGCCTCAATCCTGGCGACGAAATCATCGTGCCCGAACCTGCCTATGCCAACTATATGGCATTCGCCATCTCGGCAGGTGCCAAGATACGTACCATTGCCACTACGATAGAGGAAGGCTTCTCCTTGCCTAAGGTCGAGAAGTTCGAAGAGCTTATCAACGAGCGCACACGCGCCATCTTGATCTGCAACCCCAACAACCCTACCGGATATCTCTATACCCGCAGGGAGATGAACCAGATTCGCGACCTCGTCAAGAAATACGACCTCTACCTCTTCTCTGATGAGGTATACCGTGAGTACATCTATACCGGAAGCCCCTATATCAGTGCCATGCACCTCGAAGGCATCGAGCAGAACACCGTGCTTATCGACTCAGTATCGAAGCGTTACAGCGAGTGCGGTATCCGTGTGGGTGCCCTCATCACCAAGAATGCCGAGATACGCAAGGCGGTGATGAAGTTCTGCCAGGCTCGTCTTTCTCCACCCCTTATCGGACAGATTGTAGCCGAGGCCTCTCTCGATGCGCCAGAAGAGTACTATCGCGATGTGTACGATGAGTACGTAGAGCGACGCAAGTGCCTCATCGACGGACTCAACCGCATACCCGGTGTCTACTCTCCTATTCCTATGGGAGCCTTCTACACCGTGGCCAAACTGCCTATCGACGATTCCGACAAGTTCTGCCGTTGGTGCCTTGAAGAGTTCGAATACGAGGGCGAGACCATCATGATGGCTCCTGCCTCCGGCTTCTATACCACTCCCGGTGCAGGCAAGAACCAGGTGCGTATGGCTTACGTACTGAAAAAAGACGATCTGGACCGTGCACTCATAGTACTTGCCAAGGCTTTGGAGGCTTATCCAGGACGCGTTGAGGACGAAGGAATATAATATGCATTTTCCAATATTATATGCATTTTCCATTATAACATGCATTTTCCACTTTTCATAGCTAAAAGATTATACAGCGAGCAGGGCGACAAACGAAAAGTTTCTCGCCCTGCCATACATATTGCCACTGCCGGAGTAGCCATCGGACTTGCCGTCATGATTATCTCCGTCTGTGTGGTGCTGGGATTCAAACACACCATCCGCGACAAGGTCATCGGCTTCGGAAGTCATATACAAGTGGCCGACTTCCTCACCCTGCAGCAGATGGAACAATACCCCATCGTCATCGACGACTCCATGATCGACGTTTTGAAACATATTCCCGATGTGGCTCACGTTCAGCGCTTTGCCATGAAGGAAGGAATCCTCAAGACCGACAGCGACTTCCTGGGCGTGGCATTCAAGGGAGTGGGTCCCGACTTCGACTCTACCTTCATCCACAACAACATGGTGGAGGGAAGCATTCCTCCTTTCTCCGACAGCGTGAGTCACAACAAGATTCTTGTCTCTCAGTTGATGGCGGACAAACTGCACCTGAAGTCAGGACAGCGCATCTTTGCCTATTTCTTCGACAACAATGGTGTACGCACGCGAAGGTTTACCATTGCGGGCATCTACCAGACCAACCTGAAGAAATACGACGAGACCATCGTCTTCACCGACCTCTATACGGCCGTCAAACTCAACGGATGGGAAAGCGACCAGGCAAGCGGAGCCGAGCTTTCCGTCAACAACTTCGACAACCTTGACATGGTAGAGAGTCGGGTAATCAGCAAGGTGAAAGGCACAGTAGACCATTATGGCGAGACCTACAGCAGCGCCACCATCAAGGAGCTGAACCCACAGATTTTCCAATGGCTCGACCTCATGGACCTCAACGTATGGATCATCCTCGCCCTGATGCTCATCGTGGCAGGCGTGACGATGATCAGCGGCTTGCTCATCATCATCCTGGAACGCACCTCGATGATAGGCATCCTGAAGGCTTTGGGCGCACGCAATAAGACCATCCGCCACACCTTCATGTGGTTTGCCGTCTTCATCATCGGCAAGGGAATGCTCATCGGCAATGTCCTGTCTTTAGGACTCTTAGCGCTTCAGCAAGCCTTCGGCATCATCAAGTTGGACGCACAGACCTATTATGTGAGCACCGTTCCCGTAGAGATCAATGCCTTGTATATCGTGGCGCTCAATGTGGCAACACTCCTCATCAGCGTCTTCATGCTGGTGGCACCCAGCTACCTCATCTCACATATCCATCCAGCCAAATCGATGCGATATGAATAATCACAACAGCATTATAGCCCACATTCATGGGCTATAATGCAAGAAAAACCACTTTTTTTCCCTTTTTATTCATTTTGTGCACATATTTTTTTGTTGTGTGCAGAAATTAATGTATCTTTGCACAAAATTTTGTAAACTGTGCAATGAATTCAATACCAAGTTTCAACTCGTATATTGAGCAAAGCATCATCAATAATTGGCATTTGGATGCTCTTACCGATTACAAAGGAGCAACACTGCAATATCATGATGTAGCCAGAAAGATAGAAAAGCTCCACATCCTGTTCGAGAACAGCGGTGTGATAAAGGGCGACAAGATAGCTGTTTGCGGACGAAATAGCAGCCAGTGGGCAGTGGCCTTCCTGGCCATTGTTACCTATGGTGCCATCGTGGTTCCTATACAGAATGAGTTCAAGCCCGAACAGATTCACAACATCGTAAACCACAGCGAGAGCAAGATGCTCTTCGTGGGCGATGTAGTAGCCACAGAAATCAATGCCGAAGAGATGCCCTCGCTCGAAGGTATCGTCTATCTTCCCGATTTCTCGCTCGTCCTTTCCCGTTCTGAGAAACTCACTTATGCCCGCGAACATCTCAATGAAATCTTCGGACACAAGTATCCCAAATATTTCCGCAAAGAACATATCAAGTATCATGTTGACGACCCTGAGGAGTTGGCAATGATCAACTATACCAGCGGTACTACAGGTTTCTCTAAGGGAGTGATGCTGCCCTATCGTGCCCTCTGGGGCAACTTAGACTATCTCATGGACACCGTAAAACCCAAGATAGGCAAGAACTGCAACATCCTCTCCACCCTGCCCATGGCTCACATGTACGGGTTGATGACCGAGTTTATCTTCAATATCGTATTGGGCAACCACATCTTCTTCCTCACCCGCCAGCCCAGCCCTACACTGATTTCCGAGGCTCTCAACGAGACGAAGCCCGACATCATCTTCGCCGTGCCATTGGTGATCGACAAGATCGTAAGAAAGCATGTGTTCCCACGCGTGCAGACCAACTGGGTCAGACTGCTTACCAGCATGCCTGTACTGAGCAAGCGCATCAAGGAGAAGATACGCGAGTTTGTGCTGGGCGAGTTTGGCGAGCATCCTTACGAGGTCGTAGTAGGCGGTGCGCCTCTCAACAAGGAGATAGAGAACTTCTTTGTCAGCATCGGCTTCCCCATCGCCATGGGTTACGGAACCACCGAGACAGCTCCCCTCATCACCTTTGCCCATCAGGACGACTACGTGGCAGGAAGCTGTGGCGTGGCTGTGAAGCACATGGAGGTAAAGGTGCTGAGCGACGACCCACAGAACGTACCTGGCGAGTTGGTTTGCCGTGGCATCAATGTGATGAAAGGATACTACAAGAATCCCGAGGCTACCCATGCTGTCATCGACAAGGACGGTTGGTTCCATACTGGCGACCTGGCCACCATGAGCGCCGACGGACATTTCTTTATCAAGGGACGCAGCAAGAATATGCTCTTAGGTGCCAATGGACAGAACATCTACCCCGAAGAGATAGAAGACAGACTCAACTCGATGGCATTGGTCAGCGAGAGCATCATTGTTCAGCGAAACAACAAACTCGTGGCGCTGATCCACCCCGACTATGACGAGGCTTCATCCATGGGCTTTACCGCTGAGGACCTGGAGCACATCATGGATCAGAACCGTGTGGAACTCAACTCCCAGATGCCATCGTTTGCCAAGATTTCCGGCATTCAGATACACGAGAACGAGTTTGAGAAGACTGCCAAGAAATCCATCAAGCGCTACCTGTATCAAGAGGCAGCCTCATAAACCACTTAGACAATTCTATTAGAATACAAGCATATGGAGATACCAAGCTTTAATGCACTTATCCAAAAGAGCATCATCGACCATTGGGACATGGATGCTCTTACCGACTACAAGGGAGCTACCTTGCAGTTTCACGATGTAGCACGCAAAATAGAGAAATTGCACATCATGTTCGAGAATTCTGGCGTAGTAAAAGGTGACAAGATTGCCCTTTGCGGTAGAAACAGTGCCAACTGGGCAGTTGCCTTCCTGGCAACTCTTACCTATGGAGCTGTCGCCGTGCCTATCCTGCACGAGTTTATGCCAGAGCAAATCCATAACATCGTCAACCATAGCGATGCCAAACTGCTGTTTGTGGGCGATGTCGTTGCCACACAGATTGACGCTACCAAGATGCCCGGATTAGAGGGAATCATCTATATACCCGACTATTCTCTGGTGGTATCACGTACCGACAAACTCACCTATGCACGCGAGCATCTCAACGAGATGTTCGGTATCAAGTTCCCTAAGTATTTCCGCAAGGAACACGTACATTATTATATTGAGGAGAACCCTGACCAGATAGCGCTCATCAACTACACCAGCGGTACTACAGGCTTCTCCAAGGGTGTCATGGTGCCTTACCGTGCACTCTGGAGCAACTTCGACTTTGCTATGAGTGTATTGCCCAAGGAGATCAAGGCTGGCGACCCTATCATCAGCATTCTTCCACTGGCTCACATGTATGGCATGGCGTTCGAGTTCCTCTTCGAGGTTCTTTCCGGTTGCCACATCTTCTTCCTCACCCGCATACCAAGTCCGGCTATCATCGCCGAGGCTTTCAGCCGCATCAAGCCAGCCATCATCATTGCTGTGCCGCTCATCATCGAGAAGATTATCCGCAAGAAGGTGTTCCCCAAGATTCAGAACAACCGCATGCGTATGCTTCTCCACATGCCAGTCATCAGCAAGAAGGTGCGTGAGAAGATATGCGAACAGGTGACACAGGCCTTCGGAGGCAACTTCTACGAGATTATCATCGGTGGTGCTGCCTTCAACAAGGAGGTGGAGAGCTTCCTGCATGGCATTGGTTTCAAATACACCGTGGGCTATGGTGCCACAGAGTGTGCGCCTATCATCTGCTATGAGGACTACAAATATTTCGTACCGGGTTCTTGCGGCAAGGCTGCCAAGAACATGATGGTGAAGATCGACAGTCCTGACCCCGAGAATGTTCCTGGTGAGATCCTGGCAAAGGGTCCTAACGTGATGTTGGGATACTACAAGAACGAGGAAGCCACACGCAACACTATCGACAAGGAAGGATGGTACCACACCGGCGACCTTGGCACAATGGATGGCGACGGCAATGTCTACATCAAGGGCCGCAGCAAGAACATGCTCTTGGGTGCCAGCGGTCAGAACATCTATCCTGAGGAGATCGAGGACAAGCTCAACTCTTTAGCACTCGTGAGCGAGAGTGTGGTGATACAGAAGGGCAACAAGCTCATTGGCTTGGTACATCCCGACTACGACGAGGCTCAGACACTCAACTTAGGCGAGAAAGAGCTGATGGATATCATGGAGCAGAACCGCCAGGAGCTTAACACCATGGTTCCTGCCTACTGCAAGGTGTCAGAGATAAGAATCCACAAAGAGGAATTCGAGAAAACTCCTAAGAAGAGTATCAAGCGATTCCTGTATACTGAATAAAGGAGTTAAGAAGTTAAGGAGTTAAGGAGTTAAGGAGTTAAGACAAATGCTTTACTCATAAAAGCAGCACGCCCAGAAAGGGCAGAAGCTCTTAGCCCAGGGCGTTGCCCTGGGTTGTTATGTTCGCAAACATGTCGCCCTGTAAGGGCAAAAGCTTTATTATTGACTGAAGTTTTAAAGCTTTTGCCCTTACAGGGCGCATTGCTGAATGCCTTTATACCCAGGGCGTTGCCCTGGGCTAAGAGCTTCTGCCCTTTCTGGGCGTGCTGCTTATAGAAAACTTTACCTTCGGCCGATGACCATTGGTTCAGGGCGTGCTGCTTCTGTGAGCTTCTGACCTTTATCTTCGGTCGGTGACCGTTGATTCAGGGCGTGCTGCTTCTGTGAGCTTCTGACCTTTATCTTCGGTCGGTGACCGTTGATTCAGGGCGTGTGGGGCAAATATGCGAAATTTCAATAACTAAAAAGTCCTGCTTCATCATTGTGAAGCAGGACTTTTTGGTTATTACATCTTTATAGCAACACACCCGAACGGATGCGTGACAATGTCTCGGGAGTCATTTGCAGATAGCTGGCAATGTAAGTCAATGGAGCACGCAACACCACCTGAGGACTCAGTTCGCACAGACGCTTGTATTTGTTGGGCGCAGTCTCGAAACGCATCAGGTCGGCATGAACCTGCGACTGGATGAGACTCTCCTCCAGAATCTTACGATACAACATCTGAATGTTGACATTGCGGATGGCGGCAGCCTCCAGTTTCGACTTAGGCAAGATATAAACCAGGGTAGCCTCAAGAGCCTCCACCTGAAGACGAGTAGGTTCCTCCTTGAAAAGGCTCTCGATACACATAAAGATGGTATGGTCGACGCCCAGATGCTCGGTCACCTCCTTGCCATTCTTATTATAGAACTGGCGCACAAGACCCTTCTCGATATAAGAGATACCACGACACACCTCACCTTCCGTAAGGATCATCTCGCCCTTGCCGTATTTCACAGGCTCCAGGATACCCTCCAGGATGTCGAGCTCGTCGTGAGTCATCGTACTGTACTTACGCGCCAACTCCCTGGCAATATCACGCTTGGGAGTAATCGTCCTTAAATCATTCATTATTCTACCTCCTTGATTTATGTTGCTTGATAGCTTTTATCTTACTTGAAATGGTTAGTCGAGTTTCAATACGGCAAGGAATGCCTTCTGTGGCACTTCCACATTACCGATCTGCTTCATACGCTTCTTACCCTTCTTCTGCTTCTCCAACAGTTTGCGCTTACGGCTTACGTCACCACCATAACACTTGGCTGTAACGTCCTTACGCACCTGCTTGATGGTTTCGCGTGCCACAATCTTGGCTCCGATGGCAGCCTGTATAGCGATGTCAAACTGCTGACGGGGTATCAGGTCTTTCAACTTCTCACACATTCTGCGACCAAAGGCAACTGCATTCTCACGGTGGGTCAGGGTACTCAGGGCATCCACAGGCTCACCGTTGAGCAGAATGTCGAGCTTCACCAGGTCGGAAGGACGGAAGCTGTCTATGTGATAATCGAAGGAAGCATATCCCTTGGAGATGCTCTTCAACTTATCATAGAAGTCGATAACGATTTCGCCAAGAGGCAGCATGAAGTGCAGCTCCACACGGTTGCCACTCACATACTCCTGCTTGATGAGCTCGCCTCGCTTGTCGAGACAAAGTTTCATGATAGGACCAATATAGTCGCACGATGTGATGATGGTGGCGCGGATATAGGGTTCCTCGATATGGTCGATCATCGTTGGGTCGGGCAGTCCCGAAGGATTGTGCACCTCTTTCTCGCCGCCCTGCTTGTCGTATACCATATAGGATACGTTGGGCACGGTGGTGATGACGTCCATGTTGAACTCGCGGTCGAGTCGTTCCTGTATGATCTCCATGTGGAGCAGACCCAAGAAGCCACAACGGAAACCGAAGCCTAAAGCCACAGAGCTCTCCGGCATAAAGGTGAGACTGGCATCATTGAGCTGCAGCTTCTCCAACGAGGCACGCAGGTTCTCGTAGTCGCTGGGGTCTATGGGATAGACACCGGCAAAGACCATAGGCTTCACCTCCTGGAAACCGGCAATGGCTTTCTCGCAGGGACGCGCAACATGGGTAATGGTATCACCCACCTTTACCTCAGTGGCGTTCTTGATACCCGAGATGATATATCCCACCTCGCCTGTTCCCAGCTCGTTGCGGGCTATCATGTCCATCTTCAGCACGCCGATCTCATCGGCATCATATTCCATTCCGGTGTTGAAGAACTTCACCTTGTCACCCTTGCGGATGGTTCCGTTCTCTATCTTGAAGTAGGCGATGATGCCACGGAAGGAGTTGAACACAGAGTCGAAGATCAGTGCCTGCAAAGGTGCCTTGTTGTCACCCTCGGGATGAGGCACACGGTTCACCACAGCCTCGAGCACATCCTCTACGCCCTCACCTGTCTTTCCTGAGGCACGCAGAATCTCCTCGCGCTTGCATCCGATGAGTTCTACGATCTCGTCCTCCACCTCCTCGGGCATGGCCGAAGGCATGTCTATCTTGTTGATGACAGGAATGATTTCCAAGTCGTGATCTATGGCCATATAAAGGTTGGAGATGGTCTGCGCCTGCACACCCTGTGTGGCGTCAACTACCAGGAGCGCTCCCTCGCAGGCAGCGATGGAACGTGAAACCTCGTAGGAGAAATCCACATGTCCCGGAGTATCAATGAGGTTGAGGATATAGGTTTGTCCGTCATTTGCCTTGTACTCCATCTGGATGGCATGGCTCTTGATGGTGATACCTCTCTCTCGCTCCAAATCCATGTCGTCGAGCATCTGACCCTCAGTGATCTTGATGGTCTGTGTCTTCTCCAACAATCGGTCTGCCAGGGTACTTTTACCATGGTCTATATGTGCAATAATACAGAAATTTCGTATTTTGTTGATATTCTCCATAAATATTTATACTTTAGGATGCAAAATTACCTTATTTTTAGGAGAAAACCAATTTTTTTGCGCTTTTTTTTCGCATTTACTCAACTTTAGCAAGTTCAGAAGTTAGAGAAGTTAGAGCTTCTGACAGAAAAATCAGGGTCAAATGTTGCAGGATTACGAATTTTGCAGTAACTTTGTGACAAAATTCAAAAACGAAGAAAAAAAAATGAAAAAGATTTTATTCGGTATCATGACTCTTGCCCTCATGGCATCATGCACTGAGAGCATGGAAGACAGGGCTGTACGCGAAGCCCGCGAATACACAGAGAAGGTATGTCCCACCCCTTACATCAACGACAGCCGTACCGACAGCGCTGTGTTTGACAAAGACTCACGCACTTATATTTATTATCTCAGCTTGCGCAACAAGGCCGACAATGCCGAGGCGATAGCCCTGAACCGTAACAAACTGCACAATCTGCAGAAACAGTCACTCGACAACAACCCGGCGCTCAAGAGCTATAAGGAAGCCCACTTCTCCTTCCGTTTCATCTACCGTTCGGCTTCCAATCCCCAGAAAATTTTGTTGGACGATACGTTCAAGTACTAAAGCTTGAACATATCGCCATACTAAATTAATATCCCATTTGCTGAAGGGCAGTAGCCAACTGGTCTGGACAACTGGTTGGCTTGTTGCCGCAGGTGATGCCTTTCAGTCGGGCTATCACGTCCTTGGCCTTCATGTTTCTTATCAGAGCGCATACGCCCTTGGTGTTGCCGTCACAACCACCGATAAACTCAGCATCCCTTACTGTTCCGTCCTCATCCACACTGATGCAGATGTACTTTGAACAGGTGCCATGTGTCTGATAGGTCACCTTCTGCAACTTATCCTGATTTTCGTTGTTAGAATTAATCATAATGTTTTCTCCTTATTTTAAAGCTTTTGCCCTTACAGGGCGCATAGTGAAATAAACACAAAACCCAGGGCGATGCCCTGGGCTATGAGCTTCTGCCCTTTCAGGGCGTGCCAGTAAAAGCAGCGCTGAATTGGGCTAATCCTTTCAGGGCGTGCCGATAAAAGCAGCGATGAATTGGGCTAATCCTTTCAGGGCGTGCCAGTAAAAGCAGCGCTGAATTGGACTAATTCTTTCAGGGCGTGCTCGTATGATTATTTAATTTTCGCCAAGCGCCCTGTAAGGGCAACCCCTCCTAGCCCAGGGCAACGCCCTGGGTATAAACGGCAATGCCCTAAACGCCCTGTAAGGGCAAAAGCTTTAAGACAAAACTTAAATATCATACGAAAAAGAATGCTTATTCTGCCTCCTCAGAAGCCTCTGGCTTCATGTTGGTATAGACGGTCTGAACATCGTCAAACTCCTCCAGCTTCTCCACCATCTTGTCGATAGTCTCACGCTCCTCAGGAGTAACGTCCTTCAGGTCGTTAGGGATATAGGTGAACTCAGCACCGGTCACCTCGAAGCCCTCAGCCTCCAAGTGCTTCTGGATGTCGCCGAAGCTTGTAGGAGCACCGTAGATAGTGACCTCGTTGTTCTCCTCATCCTCGTCGAACTCATCCTCTACACCATAGTCGATCAGGTCGAGAATCATCTCGTCCATATCCATGCCTTCCTTCTTCTTGAAGGTGAACACAGCCTTGTGGTCGAAGAGGAAAGAAAGAGAACCTGTGGTACCCATGTTGCCATTGAACTTATTGAACACTGAGCGCACGTCACCTACGGTACGTGTGGTGTTGTCTGTCAATGTGTCAACGAAGATGGCAACACCGTGAGGACCATATCCCTCGTAAGTCACCTCCTTGTAATCGCTTGTATCCTTGCCACAAGCGTTCTTGATGGCACGTTCGATGTTATCCTTAGGCATGTTCTCACGCTTACAGTTGGCGATGATAGCACGCAAGGTAGGGTTGTTCTCTGGCTCTGGACCGCCAGCCTTTACTGCAATTGCAATCTGCTTACCTAACTTAGTAAATGTCTTGGCCATGTGGCCCCATCTTTTCAGCTTTGTAGCCTTACGATATTCAAATGCTCTTCCCATTGGAATAAAATTTAATATGTTTTGTTGTTATACTTATTATATGATGTGAAGGAGTTAACTCCAAAATTATCTCAATTCAGCATTCAACTTGCCTGTGAGGTTGGCAATGAGTTTCTTCATGATGGCATCGATCTGCTTGTCGTTGAGAGTCTTCTCCTCGTCCTGCAGGATGAAGTTCACTGCGTAGCTCTTCTTGCCCTCCGGCAGGTTCTTGCCCTCATACACGTCGAAGAGAACCACACTCTTGAGGAGCTTCTTCTCTGTCTGACGGGCGATCATCTCTATCTGCTCAAACTCCACACTCTTGTCGACCAGGAGTGCCAGGTCGCGGCTTACAGAAGGATACTTGCTGATATCGGTATAGGTGAGGCTCACCTTCTTGATGGCCTTCATCAGGTTGTCCCAGTGCACATCGGCATAGAACACGTCCTGCTCGATATCGAAAGCCTTCTTCAGCTTCAGGCTCAGGACACCCATCTCTACCAATACCTTTCCGGCACGGGTCTCATACTGCACACCCTTTGAGAAGATATTGTTGTCGCTGTGCTTCAGCACCACATTGTTCTGTGGCATACCCACACGGCGCAAGATGTTCTCCACCACAGCCTTCAGCTCGTAGATGTTGCTCTGCTCGTCGGCATGAGCCCAGTTGCCTTCTACGCGCTTACCGGTGATGAAGAGCGAGATGTGACCTTCCTGGCTGTAGCCCTTGATAGGATTCTCGGCATCCCATTTCTCCTTATTATATAAATAGGTGTTGCCCACCTCGAAGAACTTCAGGTTTTGGCTCTTGTGGTTGATGTTGCGCGACACGCTCTCCAGTCCACCGAAGAGCATGGTCTGGCGCATCACTCCCAGGTCGGCACTCAGAGGGTTCATCACCTTCACGGTGTGCTCGTCGGGATAAGCGTTGAGCTCGAAGTCGGTATAATAGCTTGCCTTGGTGAGCGAGTTGTTCAGTATCTCCATGAAGCCCTCGCCTACCAACTGCTCTGCCACGATGTTCTGGGTGTGGTAGTGCTTGTCTTCCTCGCCCTGTACGGTGAGCGAGCTCTTCAGCTGGGTAGGAATCTCCACGTTGTTGTATCCGTAGATACGCAGGATGTCCTCCACCACGTCGCAAGGACGCTGCACGTCAACACGGAAGGCTGGAACGAGGAGGTCGAGGCCCTCGGCGTCTTCCTTCACAATCTTCATCTCCAATGAGGTGGCGATATTCTTGATGGTCTCTGCACCGATCTCCTTACCGATGAGACGGTGTGCATACTCATAGTTCAGGCGCACAGGGAAATCCTGGATAGGCTCTGGATATACGTCCTTGATCTGCATGCTGATCTTTCCGCCTGCCAACTGCTTGCAGAGGATGGCAGCCTGCTTGAGGGCATAAATCTGTCCGTTCGGGTCTACACCGCGCTCAAAACGATAGCTGGCATCGGTGCTCAGTCCGTGACGGCGGGCACTCTTGCGAATCCATGTTGGATGGAAGTAGGCACTCTCCAACACCACACTCTTGGTGGTGTCGTAGGTTCCCGAACCCTTACCGCCAAAGATACCTGCGATACACATAGGCTCCTCGGCGTTGCAGATGCTCAGGTCGTGCTCGCCCAGGGTATGCTCCTCACCGTCGAGGGTCACAAACTTGGTTCCCTCTGGCTGGGTGCGTACCACGATCTTATGTCCTGTCACCATGTCGGCATCAAAGCAGTGCAGTGGCTGTCCGTAAGCCATCATGATATAGTTGGTGATGTCCACGATGTTGTTGATAGGACGCAAGCCGATGATGTTCAGCTTGTCCTGCAGCCACTTAGGACTCTCCTTCACCTCACAGTCGGTGATGCTCACACAGGCATAGCGCTTGCAGGCTTCGGTGTTCTGAATCTCCACCTCGATAGGCAGGTCCTCGTTGTCGACAACGAACTCATCGCACGAAGGACGATGCATACTGGTCTGATATCCGTTCTGCTTCAGCCACGCATAGAGGTCGCGTGCCACTCCCCAGTGACCCAGGGCATCAGCTCGGTTGGCTGTGATGTCTATCTCGATGAGCCAGTCGCTCTCCAAGTGATAATACTCTGCTGCTGGCTGACCTACGGGAGCATCCTCTGGCAGCACGATGATGCCGTCGTGAGAGGTTCCTACTCCTATCTCGTCCTCGGCACAGATCATGCCGAGACTCTCCACGCCGCGAAGCTTGCTGCGCTTGATGGTGAAACTCTTGTCGCCGTCGTAGAGCACGCAGCCCAGGTCGGCTACGATGACTTTCTGTCCTGCTGCCACGTTGGGGGCACCGCATACAATCTGCTGGGGCTCGCCCTTGCCCAAATCTACAGTAGTGACATGGAGGTGATCGCTATTGGGATGCATCTCGCATGTCAACACTTTACCTACGTAAAGACCCTTCAGTCCACCCTTGATGGACTGTACTTCTTCCAAAGCATCGACTTCGAGACCGCAAGAAGTCAGCGCGTCCGCTGTCTCCTGAGGAGTAAGGTCGAAATCGACGTATTCTTTAAGCCATTTGTATGAAACGTTCATTATAATGATTTTTATTGTATTCTATAAAACTTTGCAAAATTACAAAAAAAACTACATTTAGACGAAAAAAAATTCCTATATTTGCAGAAATTAAAGATTAAATGAAGATTTCTGGCGCAAAGACAGTCCTCAGAAGGCGAAAGTTCTTCAATTCGTGCCCCACTCAGGCTCTCTGCTTGATGCTTGTGTCGGGCATTGTCATTGCGCACTTCCACGTCGTCACCCTTCCTCCCTCCTACTGGCTGCTCATCATGCTCGCCGCCTCTGCCTTCGCCATCTTGGTGAAGAACGAGCTGCACAAGTCGCTCCTCATCCTCGCCGCCTTCCTGATAGCTGGCGCCCTGCTCACCTCTCTGCAGGAAGAGCTGAACCGGCAACCCGCAGCGACGCGTTCCTACAGCCATCTGTCGGCGCTCGACCGCACCCGTCTGAAGGCTCTCAGTCTGCGAAGCGAACTCACAAAACGCATTGGCAGCCAGCATCTTGCATCGCAGCAGCAAGCCATCATCACCGCCATGACACTGGGCGAGAAAGGCAGCCTCAGCAAGGACACCCGACAAACCTTCAAGGCCTCGGGTGCCAGCCATATCCTGGCCATCAGCGGACTGCATATCGGCATCATCTTTCAGCTCTTCATCCTCCTGGCAGGAGGCAGAAAACGATGGCGGCTCATCGCCGTACCCATCAGCGTGACTGCCATCTGGGCATACGTGTTCCTCATCGCCCTGCCTGCCAGTGCCGTCAGGGCTGCCTCAATGATCAGCATCTACAGTTTCGCCCTGCTAACCAGACGCAACTCGACGGCTGTGAGCAACCTGACTCTCGCTGCCATCGTGATGCTCATCATCCAGCCTCTCCACCTCTTCGACATCAGCTTTCAGCTGTCCTTTGCCGCCGTGCTGTCCATCCTGTTGCTCTACAAGCCCATCTACAGTTTTCTGCCTGCCTCGGTCACCCACCGCAAGCCCTTGGGCTGGGCATGGGCAATGGTGGCGGTATCGGTAGCTGCCCAGGTGGGAACCACACCGCTGGTGTGCTATTATTTCGGCAACATCGCCTGCTATTCCGTACTCAGCTCGTTTGTCGCCATTCCCGCTGCCACGGTCATCATCTATGTCAGTCTGTCGCTGCTGCTCTCGTTCTTCCTCCTGCCGGGATTCTCCCTGCTGCAGGGTGGACTGGCATACCTGCTGAGCCTCACCACCTCCGCCACCCAGCATGCCCTGCAGCTGATAGTCATGCTGCCGGGAGCCTGCATAGAAGGGATAAAAATAAGCATCCTGCAATTAGGCCTCATCTATATTGCCATCATTGCAGGATGCTTGCTTATTCAAAAACTTCATCGATGCCTTCTTCACCGAATTCATCTTCCGTCTGACTCGCACAGGGATTATAGTCAGCAGGAATGTCAAACTTCTCCATCGGACTGAAGCCCAGCGTTGGGTCGGCATAAACCTTCTTCATGAAGATGGCCCAGATGGGGAGCGCCATCGTGGCTCCCTGTCCCATACTCATGGAGTCGAAGTGGATGTCGCGGTCCTCGCCTCCCACCCAGCAGCCTGTCACCAACTGCGGTGTGAAGCCAATGAACCATCCGTCGCTGTTGTTGTTGGTGGTTCCCGTCTTCGCTCCTATCTGTCCCTCCATGTTGTAGCGGTATCTCAGTCGTCCCGCCGTACCCTGGTCTACCACGCCCATCAGCATTGTAAGCATCTTCATGGCGT
This sequence comes from Segatella intestinalis, assembly GCF_029348455.1. NCBI lineage: Bacteria > Pseudomonadati > Bacteroidota > Bacteroidia > Bacteroidales > Prevotellaceae > Segatella > Segatella intestinalis. The sequence goes on along the minus strand of NZ_JARJVV010000013.1, from coordinate 87,033 downwards.
TGTCGGCGCTGATCACCTCGTTCATGCGGGGCTGGAAGGTGGCTATCGTGTTGCCTTCGTTGTCCTCGATGCGGCTCACAAAGAGCGGCGAGGTCCTGATGCCGTGGTTGGCAAAGGCGGTATAGGCGCTCACCATCTCCGACACACTCACCTCGCAAGGACCCAGACAGAGACTCATCGAGGCATGGATGTCGGGATTGTTGATGCCGTAATCGCGCAGCAGCTGCACAAACTGCTGTGGGTTCAGCTTGCTCATCAGATAAGCGCTGATCCAGTTGTTACTCTGTGCCAGACCCCACTTCAGCGGAACCATCTGTCCATAGCGCGAATGGTTGGCATTGCGGGGTGTCCAGCGTCTGCCTGCCACGATATAGGTCTGCTGACGGTTGGGCGCCATGTCGCAGGGGGTGAATCCGTTCTCCATCGCCAGACTGTAGAGGAATGGCTTGATGGTGGAACCCACCTGTCGGCGTCCCAGGCTCACCATGTCGTACATGAAGTGTGTATAGTCGAGACCGCCCACGTAGGCTTTCACGGCTCCCGTCTTGGGATCCATGCTCATGAAGCCCGAACGCAGGAAACCCTTGTAGTAGCGTATGGAGTCGAGCGGACTCATCAGGGTGTCGATGTCGCCATGATAGGTAAAGACGGTCATCTCCACCTTCTTTCTGAAGGCGTCGTGTATCTCCTCGGGCGAATAGCCTGCCGCCTTCATGGTGCGGTAGCGCTCGCTCTGAGTGATGGATCGGTTCAGGATGGAGCGTATCTGATTGGGCGTCAGCTTGTCGGAGAAGGGAGCACTGGGCTTGGGCTTGTTCTCACGGTCGAAGGCGGGCTGCAGATAGCCTGCCACATGCTTGTAGACTGCCTCCTCGGCATATTTCTGCATACGGCTGTCTATCGTGGTGAACACTCTCAGGCCGTCGGCATAGACGTTATAGGGTGTGCCGTCCTTCTTGAAGTTCTTGTTGCACCAGCCATAGAGGGGATCTGTGTCCCAGGCTATCGAGTCGATGACAAACTGCACTCTGTTCCACGAAGGATAGTCGGAGCGCACGGGGCGCTTGGCGGTCATATACTGGCGGAGGAACTCGCGCAGATAGGTGGCTGTGCCGTCCTTATGGTCGGTACGGTGGAAGTCGAGGGTAAGGGGTTCGGCAGAATACTTGGCGTACTCCGAGCGGTTCATATAGCCTGCCTTCACCATCTGCTGCAACACCACGTTTCTTCGTTCCCGGCAGCGGTCGGGATAGCGCACGGGGTTGAAGAGCGAGGGGTTCTTGCAGAGTCCGATGAGGGTGGCTGCCTCGCACACCGTCAGGTCTTTGGGCTCTTTGTTGAAGTAAGTGTTGGCAGCGGTCTTGATGCCCACCGCATTGTGCAGGAAGTCGAAGTAGTTGAGATAGAGGGCGATGATCTCCTGCTTGGTGTAATAACGCTCCAGCTTGACGGCTATCACCCACTCTATGGGTTTCTGGAAGAAGCGCTGCACGGTGCTGCTGGCTGTCTCGCTATATAACTGCTTCGCCAACTGCTGGGTGATGGTGGAGCCTCCTCCGGCATTGGTTTGTCCCATAAGTCCTCGCTTCACGATGGCTCGACCCAGGGCACGGAAGTCGATGCCCGAGTGCTCATAGAAGCGCTCGTCCTCTGTGGCAACGAGTGCCTCTACGAGGTGGGGCGACATCTTGTCGTAAGGGATCACGATTCTGTTCTCTTTGTTCAGGTTCCAGGTTCCCAACACCTTGCCGTCAGATGAATACACCTGTGTGGCAAAGCGGTTAATGGGGTTCTGCAGGTCCTCTATCTCGGGCATATAGCCTATCAAACCATTCCAAACGGCTACAAAGCCCAGGATACAGAACAGGATGCCTGCACCCAACAAAGCCCATAATATGTGGATGAATCGTTTTCTCATTTATTTCTTTATCAGTTTATCTTGCAAAGATACACAAAAAATATCGTAACACAAAAGAAATTAAGAGAAATCCGCATTTTCAAGAAAGTTTTTTTTGCCCTCTGCCAATACTGCCGTTATGCCGGGCAAAAAACAAAATTGGGGATTAGAAGCACTTTTTCTAATCCATTTTTCTCGCATCCCCCTTATTATTAATACTTTATACCATTTTCTCGCGTTGTTTATATATAAATGTTGAAATGAATCGGCACGGCAGCAGTTTTGGTAGTAATAACTGTTCAAAAAGGGTAGCATTTTCTGTTTCCATCCACTTTTTGTGTTGTGGATTTGGTCGGGTTTTGCGAAGTGCATCCACAGGGGATGCGCCTTTTTTTGGAGTGCCCAAATCCCCTGTTTTTTGCCCCGCATCCCCTGTTTTGGGCCCCGCATCCCCTGTTTTGGGGTAGCAAATCCCCTCATTCCTCCACTTTTTTCGTTTTCTTTTACATCGATTTCGCGATTTTCTTCATGTTTATTCATGAATTATGCGCATTTTCCCGATTTTTGTCAAATTTTCTTTTCGCACCAAACACAAAATGGCAGTTTTTCAGGGTGTGTGGCGCTTATTTGCGACTGTTGAGTTCAGCATAATAGTTACCATTTCCCGGTAAGTCACTGAGACGGCTCAATGACTTACCGGGAAATCTCTGTTAGTCATTGGCTGGTATGAATAACCTATCGGGCGAGACCTTTGCGTGAAGCTGTGAACGTCTATAATAATATATATATATTCTTTTATATGTTTTTATGGCATTACCCCTACTGCTGTTTTCTTTCTTTATTTATTTTCTTTCGCGTATGCGTATAAAGCAAGAAACGAGGGTTCACCCTTCACATCTGCGCCGAAAGCCCGATAAACAGAGGGGATTCAGGGCGTGAACCCTCCCTTCACAGGTATTCACCAAAACGTCACAAATGGCGTAAAACGGTGAACCCTTTGTGACAGAAAAGCCCAAAATGTGAACGCTTTTTCTTTGCAAAAGACGCAAGCAGCACGCGCCTGAAGGGGCAGAAGCTCTCAGCCCAGGGCAACACCCTGGGTATAAAGCAATTAGCAGGACAAAAGACGCAAGCAGCACGCCCTGAAGGGGCAGAAGCTCACAGCCCAGGGCAACGCCCTGGGTATAAGGCAATTAGCAACGCGCCCTGTAAGGGCAAAAGCTTTAAAACTCCAGGCAATTTTTTAAAGCTTCTGCCCCTACAGGTAGGGTGTGTGGGACAAACATTCGAAAGAGGAATATGACAACAGAATCATGGGAGCGAATGCGACAAACGCGGGACCGAATGTGACAAACGTGGAAGCGAATGCGACAAACGTGGAACCGAATGCGACAATCGTGGGAGCGAAAAAAGAGAAAAAACAGCAGAAAAAGGATAGATTCTCAGAAAAAATGATTATCTTTGCAAAATGAAAGAATAAGCCTTGACAGAGCTTTCTGCACCGCTTGAAGTAGAAGTAACGGACCTTCTCAGGGAAGATAATATAGACTGATAAAATGGCAACAGACAATAAAGACAACAATTCCCATACATTCCGCTCGATTTAAGAAAAAATAATATAACTTTGAACCAAATATCCCATCTAAATGAAGATATCATCCATATTAAAACAGAAGCGGACATGGAGCATCATGCTTTTCTATGTTCTGGCGGTATTAATAAGAGTCGTCTCAACCCGCTTTGAGACCATAGACCCATCCCACGTCAAATTGTGGGATTTCGTAGGTGGCTTGAGTCCACTCATAGGCGCGATTGTCGTTACCTTGGCGCTTCGAAGAAAAATGAAGACATCTCTTTTTGGTACATCGGTCACCAAGAGCATCCTCACATTGGCGGTACCTTTTGTTCTGTTTGGCATTGTTGATTACAAGGAGATCGGACTCTGTTTGTGGTTATTGTTTGTATATCTGCTCTATGCCTTCTTCGAAGAGGTGGGCTGGCGTGGATACCTTTATAGCGAACTAATTGGCTGCAAAATCATTCACCGACTGCTGCTCACCACTTTGCTTTGGTTCTTTTGGCATTGCAGAGCATGGCAAATAGGGGATGTGGGCTTCTTTGCCTTGTTGTTCCTTGCTTCTTTTGGTCTTGACAAGCTTATCCGTGATACGCATTCTCTTATACTGGTGGCCTGCTTCCATGGTCTGTTCAATTTTTATTTCAAATGCCTCTCCGACCCAAGCCATTGGTCGTCAATCGTTTGTCTCGTCATCACCATCATGCTGTGGCTCTACATTTGGTATGGGCCAAAAGTCAAGATTTGCTGGAGATAATGTAATGCTTGGGACAAAAATACAAAAAGGAAGGAATACTTTATGTATTATTAGAATGGTAATATGATAGATTATATATTTTATAGAGTATATTGGGCTTATAACAAAAAAAGAGAGTCCGCAAAGTTTCTTAGCCCATTGTATATGGCAATGGTCTTTGCGTTTCTCTTTTTCCCATTCGCATTATTTTTGTGCGAACTATTAAGGGATTCATACCATAGAAATGATGGATATTTGTTATCCATTTATCTACTAATGATATTAATATACTCTTATTTAAGATTTTTCCCTAACAAAAAGATATGGTTGATAAATAAAAAATTCGAAGGGAATGGTTATAATTATAAGATTCCTGATTGGTGTTTTTTCGTGGTTCTTCCATTATCCATAGTTTGGGGAATTATAACATACTCTCTTTTGGTAAAGTTTTTCATAAAACCTTTTGCCTTGAGAGGTATTATATATAATATGCTGTAAGCGTTCTATAAAAAAATGCAATCAAAGACTCATAGAATTTTTCTTGTCTGGAGTTTTTGATTGCATTTTCAAATATATAGTACAACCTAAAAATTAATAAATATAAGTAGAAGAGGTTTTGATTGTAAAAATATAATTCTTTTCTTGCAATCTTACTGATTGCTCGTAATATACTGATAATCAATACTAATTGTGAAGATAAAATGGCAAAAGAAACAAATTAGGAACAACAAAACCAAGAAACCCAACATTGAAAGCATGAGAAAACAAAAATTAACACGAAAAACAATGGTAATTTTCCGATTTTGACATTTTAAGAACATGGCAAATAGAACAAATATTTATGAACGCATATATGTATCTTGCCATATTGGGAAACCAATTGCTTAGTCCCATTTTTGCAGATTATATTTCTATTTTGTCTAAATTACGACGGAATACAGCAGATTTTCAAGGGATTTGGATGGATTATCACGATAAAATATTATTTTTGTAGCGTAAAAACGATAAAAACATGAAGTTAAATCGCATAAGAGCAGTCTTAGAGGACAAAGGGATAAGCCAAACATGGCTTGCAAAGAAGTTAGGAAGGAGTTTCAGTACGGTCAATGCTTACGTATGCAACCGTTCTCAACCCAACCTTACCACACTTCTTGAAATTGCACAGTTCTTGTCTGTGGATATGAAAGAACTTATCACGGACAAAAAGGAACGCAATGATTGAAGAGATTATGAGAGACAAAATAATATCATAACATCATTTTGTGGATAAACTAAAATATAATATTTGCAAAATAAATTGAACTTTTCTCATAAGAAAAGAAATATACTATAAGAGTTCATATCTCTCTACATGTTAAATTATTAATTGCTGATAACTATGAGACTGAAGCCAAAACTCCTCAATGCAATAATATTAGGATTGACAATGTTCCTTTCAATGCAAACAGCTTTTGCTGCTTGCAAACAGTCATTTGCCGCTCAACAAAAGAAGGTAGCGACCATTAGCAAAAAGAGAGTTGTCAAGAGCAAGAAGAGAACCTATCGCAAGGCTTCGGCGCGTAAATATTCGCATAGGGAACTGAACGCCATTATGCGGATACTTGAGCGGAAGTTCCTGTCGGAAGACAAGACCCCGGCCTTGCGAAATGTTGTTGGATTTGGAATGGGATCCAACTCCATTGATGTTGCGCTCCGTTGGAACACGAAGGAGAAGCAGCTGGAGTTTCGTAGGCAGATTTACAACTCGCCCGCCATCAGGTTTGAGGGCAAGTTGGACCCTATCATCGACAACAGGGAAGGCGTGAGCACCTACCAAGGCATCTCCCTCAAGGCGGAGAAGCCTTCCTATCCATTGGGCACCACGGAAATCAGATTCACGATTACCAACCATAGTGGCGAGGAATTTGTGTATGGCGAAGCATATAGCATCACAGCCCAAGGAGCGGATGGCAATTGGTTTGTTGTGCCCACCGATTGCTCGTTCACGGCCATCGGTCATGTTTTAAGCGATGGTCAAAGCGGCACCATCACGGCCCATCTTTTTCCCGATATTCTGCCAAACAAGCCAGGCGTCTATCGCTTCTTCTACGAAGATAACATAGATGGCAATAAGGTGCTGCTTATGGCAACCTTTGAGTTGAAGTAAATAAAAAGTATTGTTGCTTATGAAAATACTCTTCAGTTTATTGGCATTTTGTTTATTTGCCTCATGCGTCCATTCTCAAGAAGCGCTGGACACGGTAAATTTGCCATATTGTGTACAATGTGGCAAGTGGATTTATTTTAATAATAGGTAATTTTACAACTATGAATAAGTTTATATTAGTGATAGCTATGGTTTGTTGCATAACACAATTATGTTCACGATTTAATGCGATATATGGAACAAAACATCATATTGATATGTTAGATTCAATATCGACAAATTTTGCAAGGGAAAATACTATCTATCGCGGAGTTCGATTGTGGTCTATGTTTAATAATCCGAATAAAAATTATTTGTGTATAAAAGTAAATGACACGCTAATCATTGTTACAGATAGTGAGTTATTGTTTGACACCCCTTTATATTCAACGACAAAGGAGAGGCTTGCTCAAGATTTTAGCCAGGCAAGCATCGTATACTGCACTGATATTCCATTCCGTGCATATGTTGTTGCAGAAGGGGATACCTTAATATACGAAAGAAATTCCATTACCTCCCCAAAATATAACTTATCTCGAGGAATTGTTAGGAATAACATTGTAAATCCTAATAAAAATTTATTTGTAGGTGATTCCTTGGATGGACTATTTAAAAAAATTGGATTATGGGATAAAAGGGTATTAGACTATGCCGATAAGTCTAACGTGTGTATATTTATAAATACCGAAGCAATCAAATATCATTCACGACTTAGAGATGAATCAAATTTTATATTAAAATGTGAATTCAATGCAGTTTTTGTACAAATAGTTAATAATAAAATTTATGGTGTTGAATATGGACTTTTTGGTAGATATGGAATGAAGGAAGATTTAAGTCTTAGAGAATATATGGATGCCATGTGATGAATGATGGATATAACGAGTTCGGCATGGATGAGCGCAAATTCAGACAGTGTAATACAAACTGTGTCAAACTATAACCATTATAGTTTAACACAGTTAATTTGCACTTCATTATTTCTTTCTCAGTGTATAATTCTTCCTATCCTCATTTTTGGGTTTATTACCAAACGAATCCAGCAAAACAACACTTTTATCCTCCCTCAACTTATAAAATATATTGTCCCCACTCGAAGGATGCACAAGCATCAAGACATTGCCGTCAAGCATTTGGAAAACACCTCTTAACTTTTCCCGCTCGTTCTGCTTTTCTTTGAATGTCCGTGTCAACAAATAGGTTCCGTCAGCATTTAATGTTAGTGTTGTCTCAACATCAGGCGGTAACACACCGCAATATGTTCCCGCTACAGAATCCAAATCAATCTTGTTGCTTAAAACTGCCGTATATTCTTCGATTTTTATAGAGTCAACACCTGCATCGTTTTGTTCTGTACCGCAGAATATATAAGATATGACAAATGCGATAACCAATACTGCTATAATAGCCATTTTCTTTTTCATAGCCGTCATAAATAAAAATGTGTCCGCAATGTCAAACGAGTGGCATCACGGACACGAATGAATAGTTGAGAGTTAATGAAAAGTTAATATGCTGCTACATTGCTGATGCATGGAACGCCTCTTGCATCATCGAACATGATACGAAGTCCGTTCGTCTTTACTTTATCGAAGCGAAGGATGCACTTGTAGCCGATGGTCGTTGTCTATTATTTCTGATTAATTTTCTTTTTAATTTCATTCGCTTCTTTAAATAGGCTATTAGCCATGCTATCTTTAATTGCTGCCATCTGTATCATTTCGTTATGATAGCGAATTGAGTCCTCGTAAATATTTACATGAGTTCTCACTTTCTCAATAACTTCTTTATTTGGGCATACAGAAAAATTCTTTTCGATGTATCGAACATTGGGGTCGTCGGATGGAAGCACCATCTTCAAAGCCCGATACTTCAAATCTGCCTCCTCCCAATCTTGGCGCTCTCGCCATTGGGTGAGATTGCCCCAAATGGAGAGAACAAGAGATAGAGCCAAGCCACCAATGAAAAGAAGAACATACTTTGAAGTTGGCTCGAAGCGATGAGTCACAACTTTCTTCAGAGGTGTATTACCCATTGCGTGAAGTTTGTCCTGCACACTTTTTGATGTGGCATTCAGCTCTTGTTTCACCTGATTAATGGTACACTGCGCATCACAACTTTGCGACACGCTGCATTGAAAGCAACTGCGACTACAAGACCGTAAGCGTACTGCTCGGTCATGCCAATATTACAACAACCCTTAATCTCTATGTTCACCCGAACATGGAACAGAAGAAAAAGTGCATCAACAAGATGTTCAAGTCTCTTGGAAAATAGGGAAGAACAGATGAAAGCCGAATATAGGGAAGTAATAAGTTTACTGCGCAAGGGGTATTCCATTCGGGATGTGGTGAAGTTGAGTGGTAAAGGGGTAAGTACCATACAACGAGTGAAGCGATTAATAAAAGTACAATCATCGCAATAATACTATTGATTTTACGTTCTTTTCAAAGAAAGGGGTTGTGCAATTGTTGCTTAAAGGCTAAAAGCACTACCTTTGCATAGGTGAATTTACATATAGTTGGCCAAAAGCGTCAAGAGCTCCTCAAAGCATAAGAGCTACTGGAACCGCAGGGCGTTCAATATTCTGGAGGGTAGAATAATGATAAAGTGTATTTTAATCTCGTTTCTATTATGTATTACCTTTTCCCAAATGGGGAAAGGTAATACAAATGAATCACAGATTCAAGACATTGAATCTTCTATAATAATAAGAACACAAGAAAAAAAGTATTTCGTGGTTCAATTGTTAAGAGGATTAACTGAAGAAGGATTTTATACAAGATTTTTAATTGTTAAAAAAAACAAGAAAACAATTGCACGTATAGCATTCCCATCTTCTGAAGATGTAAAGAACTTGAGTGTTAATATAAATAATAATAATAATAATGATTGTATTCTTGAATGCAATTATGGTGGAGGAGAGAATTTTTACAGTCGTTATTTTTATTTCAGATGCGCCAAAGATGGGCTGTATTTATATAAAATTGTAGGAACGCATTTCATACCTGATTCCGATAAAAAAATAATAATAAAAAGATATATACACCCACAGATAAATATAAAAAAAATTAATTTTTTATATTATTTAGAAAATACTCCGTAAAACGACAATCGTGTTACAAGTTATTCTCCTAAAAATATGCGGGCATACACCATCAAAAAGAAAAAATAAGAGGAATAAAATATGAAACCACAAAAAATATATTCTATAATAATAGGATTGGTTGCATACATTATTATATCACATATATTCCATGTGTTTTTTAGAGGTAAAACTGATATAGCACTAAGCTTATTGTATATTTATAATGATATGTTATATATTGTAGGTTATATCTTTACATTTATGGTCTATGGTAGTAATAAGTTTAATAGAATCTTGTTTGGTACATTAAGCATCGCATTTCTGTTGTTTTTTGTATATAATTGGTGGGTCGTTTCATCTATGCCTTATGAGAGATCCTTATATATAGGCTTAGGATTGCTTGTTTATATATGTGAGTACATGTATTTAAAAGCTATACAAAACGATTTGTAAAATAATTTAAAATATGAATGATAATATAATCCTATATACTATTTCTTTCTTTAATATGCATAATATTGCTACTAATAGAATAGATTTTTATTAGTCACAAAAAATGTTAATTTTATCGAACTTTATTTTATTTTTACCTTTCTGCAAAGCTATTTGGATGTATTTTATGCCATTAGGACTATTATTCCTTAAGATATTCTTCCTTTAATTCTCTCTCTACGCTTAGAGATGGATGATTATATATCTGCAAACGACATACTTCATTTGGTATTTTTTCATAAGATGGTGTATTTTCTATCCATATAAGGTGATTATCATCTATAGAATAGAGGTATTTTGTATCTGGTGTAGTTATATAATCGCTAATATTTTTAATATAAAGTCTATTTGCTTTTTCGTTATACATATAAGGTAATATGACATATCCTATTTTTTGTGGTGGAATAAAATATAATAATCTAAAAGAAGTTTTCTTACGAATTTTATAAAAACCAGTACATATATCTCCAACGATGTCTCCAACTTTTAAACTGTCTAATATTACATTTGTTTTGCCAATAACATATGTTTTCTCCCATTGCCAAATTCTTTCATTATCCATATATTTATTTAAAGAGTGTGAAGCTACTTTCGGTAAAATAAAATAGTTTTTGCCTTTATATACTTGCATTCTAAAATGAATATTCTCAGAAGGAATATCTATCTTTAAGTTTGTCTTTGAATACCTTTTAGAAAACGATTGAAAAAAAGGAATAGATATTATGCAAAGAGTGACAATCACTCTTTGCATAATATCTATTTTATTTTTTTGGAGAAATATTAACATAAGCAGATATGTTAGAATTATAAGTAGCACGTGTCTTATGGGGATCTAAATATTGCATATCAAAGACGTTAAATAAATAATATCCATTACCTTGTCCTCCCCATCCCCAATTACAATGCACTAAAGGAAGAAATTGTTTTACTATTTATACTTTTCTTAAATGCAAAGTTACTAAAAATAGTTATTTGTTGATCACAATAAGTCTATATTTAACACTATTTACACCATAAGCCATATGCTATTTTGTTACCTAGGTGCGAGAAATGCGCAAAACACGTTTAAAGGTAGTCATAGGATACTTTTCATAACCTTACTTCCATCATACCACCATACATTTTCTGAAGTTTCTGTCGCAAAGCCTATGTAGTATTTCTGTTTCTTCTCTACAAATCCATTAAAATACTTGGCAAAGCGTTTGAATTGTGTATTACTGTATGCAATATCTTTCATCCGATTTGCAGACAATTAAATATTAATTTAACGCAGTATTGAACTTAATCTTTGCATCGATGTACCTAATAACTAATACATGTATAGGTCTATTAATTGAATGAAAGACAATAAGTCTTTTCTGTCTTCTGCTAGTTTGATTTCTGCTTTAACAAGTGTTGGAACTCCGTTTTCTTTTCCACAAGCACATCGAAAGCCTTTTGGATGGAAAGCAACAACTGCTCGAGGTCCTTGTTGGTCTCCACGGCTTCCTTGCTCTTGCCCTCCTTTGGCTGCTTTAGTGCTTTATGTTAATCGAAGTACAATCACCGCAATAATACTATTGATTTTACGTTCTTTTCAAAGAAAGGGGTTGTGCAATAGTGGCTTAAAGGCTAAAAGCACTACCTTTGTACGCAATATAACAACAATACGTTTAAGGTCACAATTTGTGATCTCAAAAATAAAGATAGCAATATGGCAGATAATATAGAACATCAAGATAAAGGAGAACTGGTCGCAAATTGTGACCAGTTACAAAATGATAAAGTCGTAGTTACCACTCCTGTAGAAAGTCGAATAATGTCTATTCGTGGAAATCAAATTATGATAGATAGAGACTTGGCTGAACTTTACGGAGTGGAAACTAAAAGATTAAACGAGGCTGTAAAACGTAATAATAAAAAAACAATTTTGCTAGCACAGTTTTTGTAGTAAATCATAACACCGTTTATTTACAAATCGAGTAGTAATGAAAGCAATGATTATACAATTAGTCTTCTCCTGTTTACTATTTTCTTGTTCAAATAATAGCAGGGAAAAATCTGTAGATAGTTCAGAACTATCTAATATAGATTATCGCCTTTTTCAAAATACACCAGCTTGGGAATTAGCCAAAGCTGTGCAAGAAGAGGACATGGATAATTTTGATAAGATTATTTCTGAAAATCCGCAAATAATCAATTATCAAGAATCCAAATATGGTAATACTCTTTTAATGTTAACGATTATAAATCAACAATTAAAACCATTTAAGACATTACTAAAGAAAGGAGCAGCTGTTAATACACATAACACATTTGATGGCACATCACCTCTTATTGAAGCTTGTTCTTCTAAATACTACAACATTATTTTTACCAAAATACTAATTGAGTATGGTGCTAATATAAATGATATTGAAACAGGAAAAAGGAGGCAAGAGAATAGTACACGACTTACGCCTTTAATGGCGGCTTCCAAAACTGGGAATTTAGATTTGGTTAGATTTTTAGTGTCGAATGGGGCTGATGTAAATTACCAAAACGAATTTGGTCAATCAGCGTTGAGTGAATCTGTAATGACAGACAATTATAAAGTAGCTTATTATCTATTGCAAAATGGAGCGAATTATAACTTACCTATTTTTTACCGATATGATTATTCTATACCAATAGAAAATAGTGTTCCCGGAGATAAAGGGAAACCAATGTTTTTAATGGATGTATTAAAAGAAGATGAATCTGATTTTTATACAGATGAGTATAAATACAAAACACTAATTATTGATTTTTTAAAAGAACAAGGGGTTAAGTAGATGCTTTGAATTAGATTTTTGAGATACACTAAAAAACAGGTGCTATTTATATTCATATAGCAACGCCTCTCAGAACCGTATCGGTAGATTGATGCTCCGCGAGGACGGAACAGGTGCCATTGAATACTTCTATGGCAAGATGGGCGAAGCCACCAAGACCCGCCGCACGCTGATTGTGCCTAACCAAGCGATTGCAACTTATGTGACGCAATGGACTTATGACAGCCACAACCGCCTATTGGAGATGATTTATCCAGACGAGGAGAAGATTACCTATCCTTATAACCTCGGCGGTCAGCTTGAGAAGGTGCATGGCTATAAGTCTTACGGCTACGATTATGTGAGCAAGATCGGCTATGACAAATTTGAGCAGCGCATATATTTGAAGTATTGCAACGGTGCTGAGACCTTCTACACCGTAAGTTATCATGCTTACATACCTTTACTAAAATTTAACAATATTGTTATGAACAAAATAATAAAAATATTATCAAGCATAATTTGTTTTTTTGCTTCGTCATTCATGATTGGATCGATTATTTTAATACTTTTTTGTTTTTTTTGCCAAATCTTCCAGAATCATTTATATCTGAAAAAAAGTGGGAAAAAATATTACGCAAATTAATCAAAAAATCATAACATTATGAATATGAAATAACCAGTCTTTTTAGGAGATATTGATTAGGGCACGAAAAACCGCAAAGAAATTTTTAGGAATCACTGAAAATTCCAAAAGAGTCCAAAGACAAAGCAATTCAACTTGTTAAGTTCTCCTTCAGGGCTGATGTGCAAGCGAGAGAGTCGTATAGTCAGCTTGGCATAACAAGTTCTACAAGGAAGTAACCTCCAAGGTTGACGAAGACATTTTCAAACCGCTCTATACAACAGAGCGAGAGGATAATCGTGTCGGGTGTCCTCCTGAACGGGCGGTGAGCATGTAAATAAACTGTGTCAGGCTATAATAATTATAACCTGACGCAGTTTATTTTACACTCTCGCATATTTGCATTTTATCCTTTCTTCTTCAGAGTATAGCTCTTACTATCCTATTTTTTAGGTTCGTTGCCAAACGAATCCAGTAAAAAACACTTTTATCCCCTCTCACCTTATATAATATATTGTCATCACTCGAAGGATGTACAAGTATCAATATATTACCTTCAAGCACTTGGAAAGTGCCTTTTAACCTTTCATGCTTGTTCTGCTTTTCTTTGAATGTCTGTATCAACAAGTAGGTACCATCAGCATTTAAAGTGAGAGTAGTTTCAACATCAGACGGTAATACACCGTAATATGTTCCAGTAATAGAATCCAAGCTGGCTCTATTTTATAAAGCATATCATTCGATTTTAATTGAAATATATGCATATTGCCAAGTTTTCTATGATTATTGAAATATAGCGTAATACGTATAAAACCATTGATAGATCAGTATTTTGAGGTAATGCTGCAATTCTATGAAATAAAATCAAATGTCAATCGTTCTTTAGATAAAACATAAAATAAAGACGTATGAAAGTATCAACAAAACGAGGCTATAAACCGCCTTAAAATTCGCCAGGGCTTATCAGAGGATAATACCCACATATAAACTATTGGGATTTCACAAAAGGCAAACGAAATGCAGGTGGTATTAGTGGTGCTGAGCCTATAAAGAAATAAAATATGGAAAACTTTAAAATTGATTTATTTGAAAAAGAAACGGGGGAGTTATTTCCCTCGTTTCAAAAATTGAATCAAACAGACTGTAATATATGCTACCAACATTTTCGAAAGAATATTAAAGTATATGATTTACATGAGTCTGTTTTTGATAATTTTCAATCAAATGGTTCTTTTATTGAAAAGTATAATGCACTTGATGACCACTTTTCATTATTAGAATTATTTGCAGATTTGAATTTATGTTGTGATGTTATCTGTATTAATTGGGATGAGTTTAAAACAATAGATGTATTCCGTACAATAGATTTATATAATTATTTTAGTGATATATGGTTTCCTTCCGCCGATAATATAATAGTATTTCCCAGGAATATGACAATATTTATTATGATTAGGCATGATGGTGCAATCTATTATGTCAAATGTGATTAAATAATTGTAGAACTACCATATATAGAGAAACTTTTAATGAGTGAAACGCTGTTTCCAAAAATCATCTTTCTACAAAGGAATCAGCGAGCTGTTGGACAACAAAGAATAATTCGTCAACAACCAGTCATACAGACACATACAGCACTCTCCATATAAGGAAGCCCCGACAAGGCTTCCTTATTTGTACGCTCGGCATGAGCATCATCTAACGGGTGCAAGTCCCTAACAAGCCCTAATAGCGGGAATTGTATAGCCAATAGCAAGGGTGTCCACTGCGAGGTGGAATCAGAAAGAAGCTGGCGGCAAACATTCGAAATAGGAATATGACAACAGAATCATGGAAGCGAATGCGACAAACGTGGGGGCGAATGCGACAAACATGGAAGCGAATGCGACAAACATGGGAGCGAAAAAAGAGAAAAAACAGCAGAAAAAGGATAGATTCTCAGAAAAAATGATTATCTTTGCAAAATGAAAGAAAAAGCCTTAACAGAGCTTTCTGCACCGCTTGAAGTAGAAGTAACGGACCTTCTCTGGGAAGATAATATAGACTGATAAAATGGCAACAGACAATAAAGACAACAAGCTCTCAATAGGAGGTGGCGATTATGCAGAAATACTGCGACAAGCTGTCGCAGTAATTGGACATGATAAGAAAGTGCTACGCTCCGTAGCACTTTCACTCCAGATTATCGCAATTTGTTGGGGCATCTGATAGAATATGTAAAACATGGCATCCAGAAGGTATACTTGCTAATCTTTAAACAGCTACAAAGATAATATTTTCTTTGAAAATAGGGCATATATCCAGGAGGAAAATATAGTTGTGCAAGTTTTATGGATGGTTCGCCTAACTATGGCATGGAAGCAATGAAGAGGGTAGAGCTATTAACCAACTATATGATGCTGGAGTTACTCATGACTTGTGCTGACAAAGAAGAAGACTTACGCAAATGCTTTTTAGAAAACCTTCACTTCCTAAAACTATCCTTTAAGTTTCACTTTCAGAGATATACCTCTGAAACCTGAAATAGCAAGTAGAATACCTGATGTTGAAATCAAAGAAATTCGCAAGCTTGTTTACTCTATGGTCGGAACCGAAATAGCAAAGAAAGGCGCTCGCGTAGATTGTAGATACTATTTAATTTAATGGCTAATAAAAAAATAACCGAAAAATAAATTTTTGTTAATAGATTTATATCAAACTGATTATCAAGAAGATGCATTTTTCTTATCATTTTATTTTTATCCGAAATACAGAAAATAAAATGATAAGAAAAAGACATCTTATTTTAGGCAATATAAGAAAAGTCGTTGTTTATACATTTCACTCTTCTTGAATGTCTATATACCTTGCAACATAGCAAATTAACCCACATTGCAGCAGAACTTATAGTAGAAAGAGCCAATGCAGAGAAAGAGCATATGGGACTGACCACTTGGGATGATGCGACAATATATACAATCGAAAAAAGCAACATGCATAGAATGATTTAACAAGGAAATTCCTCTCCTATACGTTAAATCTTTTTAAAAGTGAGGCATTTCGGCACAGATAGATTTGTTATTCGATAAATATTATGTAATTTTGCACCCCGAAAGCCCAGAAAAGGGCAATAATTACAGAAAAGTTTAGTTCGTTGGGGCTCGAAAAAGAGCTGGCACGAAGCCAGACGCCTCGCGGAAAAACCCGTTTATAAAATAAAAAATGTACGCAATCGTAGAAATTAACGGTCAGCAGTTCAAGGCAGAGGAGGGCAAGAAGCTCTTCGTACATCACATCAAGGATGTAGAAGCTGGCAAGACTGTTGAATTCGACAAGGTGCTGCTCGTTGACAAAGACGGCGCAGTGACAGTCGGTGCACCTACAGTAGAGGGTGCGAAAGTAGTAGTAGAAGTAGTGAACCCACTCGTAAAGGGTGACAAGGTCATCGTCTTCAAGATGAAGCGCCGCAAGGACTATCGCAAGAAGAACGGTCACCGTGCACAGTTCACTGAGGTAACAATCAAATCTGTAATCGCTTAAAATTAGGAGGAATTAGAAATGGCACATAAAAAAGGTGTTGGTAGTTCTAAGAACGGCCGTGAATCAGCTTCACAAAGATTAGGCGTTAAGATCTGGGGTGGTCAGTCAATCATCGCAGGTAACATCATCGTTCGCCAGCGTGGCAACAAGCACTTCCCAGGTGAGAACGTAGCTCAGGGTAAGGACGACACACTGTATGCTTTGGCAGACGGTATCGTTTACTTCCACAAGGGCCGCAAGGACAAGAGCACAGTATCTGTTCTCTCTCCAGAGGTTTACGCTGAGAAGACTAAAAAAGCTGACGCTTAATTAAAAAGTAAACAAACTATTCCAAACAAACATATGAAGCCTGTTCTCTTATCGAGAGCAGGCTTTCTGCTTTTTTAACGAAAAACACGTTTAATTCCACCCAAACATTCACTTTTTCTCGCCTTTTATTGTGCTATAAGAAATATTTTTTGTAATTTTGCCTTCAAATAGTAAATCAATTTATAAATAGTTATCTTATGCTTACACTTAAACTTATCAGCGAAGAGACTGAACGTGTAATTAAAGGTCTTGAGAAAAAGCATTTTCCTAATGCGCGCGAGGCCGTAGAGAAAGTTTTGGAGTACGACAAGATCCGTCGTGAAGCCCAGCAGAAGCTGGACACCAACAAGCAGCAGGCCAACCAGTTTGCCAAGCAGATTGGTGCTCTGATGAAGGAAGGAAAGAAAGAGGAAGCCGAAGCCGCCAAGGCACAGGTTGCCAATCTGAAAGCAGACGGCAAGGCCTTGGAGGAAATCATGGAGAAGGCTCAGCAAGATATGACCAATGTACTGCTCGAAATCCCTAACATACCTTGCGACGAGGTACCTGAGGGTAAGGATGCAGCAGACAACGTAGTGGTAAAGGAAGGCGGCGAGAAACCTAATCTGGGTCCTGACGCACTCTGCCACTGGGACTTGCTGAAGAAGTACAACCTGGTAGACTTCGACCTGGGTGTGAAGATTACCGGTGCAGGCTTCCCTGTATATATCGGCAAGATGGCCCGCTTCCAGCGCGCTTTGGAGGCATTCTTCCTCGACGAGGCACGCAAGAGCGGATACTTGGAGATACAGCCTCCTTACGTTGTCAACGAGGCTTCGGGTCTGGGTACAGGTCAGCTGCCTGACAAGGAAGGTCAGATGTATCATGCCAACCTCGACAACCTGTTCCTCATCCCTACTGCTGAGGTTCCTGTCACCAACATCTTCCGCGATGTGATCCTCGACGAGAAGGATCTGCCTATCAAGCGTTGCGCTTACTCTGCTTGTTTCCGCCGCGAGGCTGGCAGCTACGGTAAGGATGTTCGTGGTCTGAACCGTCTGCATCAGTTTGACAAGGTAGAGATTGTACGCATCGACAAGCCTGGTCACTCTTACGAGTCTTTGAAGGAAATGCTCGACCACGTAGAGGGCTTGCTCAAGAAGCTGGAGTTGCCTTATCACATCCTCCGTCTCTGCGGTGGCGATATGAGCTTCACCTCTTCTATCTGCTACGACTTCGAGACATGGAGTGCCGCCCAGCAGCGATGGTTGGAGGTTTCTTCAGTTTCCAACTTCGAGAGCTATCAGGCCAACCGTCTGCACTGCCGTTACCGCCATGCTGACGACAAGAAGATAGAGCTCTGCCACACCCTGAACGGTTCGGCTCTGGCTCTGCCACGCATCGTAGCCTCTATCCTGGAGAATAACCAGACTCCTGAGGGCATCCGCGTACCAAAGGTATTGGTACCATACTGCGGATTCGAGATGCTCGACGACAAGAACTTTGAATAAAAAGTTTCGTCATATTTCACAGACTCTCTGACCGGCAACGCTGCTGGCCAACAATATGAAGTACGAGGATAACATTGGTTGCAGAAATGCTGCCAACGTTATCCTTTTGCTTTTAAAATGAGTTGTCCCTTTCGAAAATTATTGGAGAAGTAAAGGGAAGATAGAACTTGATAAAGCTCAACAGTCGAATACAAAAACATAAATAATAACCCAAACCAACTAAAAAACCCAAAGAAACAGAATGAACAAGATTATCAGAAAAATACAATATTCCGAGAAGGTTTATCGTTTCGACGTAGAGGCGCCTCTGATCGCCAAAAGCCGTAAGGCTGGCAACTTTGTCATCATCCGAGTAGATGCCAACAGTGAGCGAATGCCACTGACCATTGCTGATGCCGACACAGAGAAAGGCACCATCACACTGGTAGTACAGAAAGTGGGACTCTCCTCCACCAAGCTCTGCAACCTGAACGAGGGAGATGAGATCCACGACGTGGTAGGCCCCTTGGGCAACCCTACCCACATAGAGAACTTCGGAACAGTGCTCTGCGCCGGAGGCGGTGTGGGCGTGGCTCCTATGTTGCCTATCATCAAAGCCCTGAAAGCTGCCGGCAACCGAGTTCTCTCGGTGATAGCCGGACGAAGCAAGGACCTTGTCATCATGGAAGATGAGGTACGCGCATCAAGCGACGAGCTGATCATCATGACCGACGACGGCAGCTATGGCGAGAAGGGTGTGGTAACTGTAGGAATGGAGAAACTCATCCAGCAGGAACACATCGACAAGGCTTTCGCCATCGGTCCTCCTATCATGATGAAATTCTGCTGTCTGCTGACACAGAAGTACAACCTGCCTACAGATGTATCGCTCAACACCATCATGGTGGACGGAACTGGTATGTGCGGTGCCTGCCGACTCACCATCGGTGGCAAGACCAAGTTTGTGTGCATCGATGGTCCTGAGTTTGACGGTGCCCTGGTAGACTGGGACGAGATGTTCAAACGCATGGGAACCTTCAAGGATGTGGAGCGCGAGGAGATGGAACACTTCGAGGAACATCTCGCCACTGTGGAAGCAGCCAAGAAGAAAGAGAGCACAGACGTAACAATGGATGTGGAGCCTACCAACGAGAGCGTGGCAGAGCTGACCAACCGTGACGCTGAATGGCGCAAGGCACTGCGTGCCTCCATGAAACCCAAGGAGCGTACAGCCATAGAGCGTGTGAAGATGCCTGAGCTCGACCCCGTATACCGTGCCACTACCCGTACTGAGGAGGTGAACATCGGTCTTACCAAGGAGATGGCTCTCACCGAGGCCAAGCGCTGCCTGGACTGTCCTAAACCTTCCTGTATGGGGGGATGCCCTGTAAACATCAACATTCCTTCGTTTGTCAAGAACATAGAGCGCGGTCAGTTCCTGGCTGCCGCCAAGGTACTGAAGAACACCTCTGCCCTGCCTGCTGTCTGCGGACGTGTATGTCCACAGGAGAAACAGTGCGAGAGCCGTTGCGTGCACCTGAAGATGAACAAGCCAGCCGTAGCCATCGGTTATCTGGAGCGCTTTGCTGCCGACTACGAGCGCCAAAGCGGAAACATATCCATCCCAGAGAAGGATCCTGCCAACGACATCAAGGTGGCTGTAGTGGGCTCGGGTCCTGCGGGTCTGAGCTTTGCTGGAGACATGGCTAAGAAGGGATTCGACGTCACTGTGTTCGAGGCACTGCACGAGATTGGCGGTGTGCTGAAATATGGTATTCCTGAGTTCCGTCTGCCCAACGCCATCGTGGATGTAGAGATAGAGAACCTGCAGAAGATGGGTGTGAAGTTTGTTGCCGACTGTATCGTGGGCAAGACCATCGGTGTGAAAGAACTGGAGAAGCAGGGCTTCAAGGGCATCTTCGTTGCTTCGGGAGCCGGTCTGCCCAACTTTATGAACATTCCTGGCGAGAATGCGCTCAACATCATGTCGTCCAACGAGTATCTCACCCGTGTCAACCTGATGGACGCTGCCAATCCTCATACAGATACCCCTATCAACTTAGGCAAGAATGTAGTTGTGGTAGGCGGAGGCAACACTGCCATGGACAGCTGCCGCACAGCCAAGCGCTTAGGTGCCAACGTAACATTGGTTTACCGTCGTTCGGAGGCAGAGATGCCGGCACGTCTGGAAGAGGTGAAGCATGCCAAGGAAGAGGGTATCACCTTCCTCACACTGCATAATCCAAAGGAGTATGAGGCCGACGAGAAGGGAGCCGTGAAGTCTGTCATCCTCGACGTGATGCAGCTTGGCGAACCTGACGCCAGTGGACGTCGCCGTCCTGAGGCTACAGGCGAGACCATCAAGCTGGAGTGCGACCAGGTGATTGTGGCAGTGGGTGTGAGTCCTAACCCTCTCGTGCCACAGAGCATCGAAGGTCTGGAGTTAGGCCGCAAAAATACCATTGCCGTCAACGAACAGATGCAGAGCTCACAGCCTGCCATCTATGCCGGCGGTGACATTGTGCGCGGTGGTGCTACTGTTATCCTCGCCATGGGTGATGGCCGCAAGGCTGCTCTCAACATGGCACAGCAGCTGAAGCCATAAGCATAACAGCAGGAAGAAAATACGACAGCTGAAACAAAAGTACGACAGCTGAAACGAAAGTACAACAACTGATAAAAGAATAAAAAAGGGCGATTGCCATTTCCTTTACGGATAATGAGCAATCGCCCTTTAACTTTTTCAACTTCCCCATTTGCGAAAGTTGAAACCTAAATTATTTCCAAGGATTCTCTGTTGGGTAAGGCAAGCTTGCAGGCTGGTTGTAAGCGATGTCCTTAATGCCCAAGAACTTGAAGGCCTCGAAGAGTGTCTTGCCTACATGAGAGAAGGCTACGGCACCATGATGAGGATAACCCTTCTGGATCAATACGTGACGATAGAAGCGACCCATCTCTGGAATAGCGAAGATACCGATACCACCGAAAGAACGTGTAGGAACATCGAGCACCTCGCCCTCAGCGATGTAAGAACGCAAGTTGCCCTCTGAGTCGCACTGCAGACGATAGAATGTGATGTCGCTGGCAGCAATGTCACCCTCCAAAGTACCACGTGTGAAGTCTGGCTTGCCACCATTCTCCAACAGACGGTTCTGGATGAGCTGATACTTGATGGCACGTGTAGAGCACATCTTGCACTGAGGTGTGTTGCCACAGTGGAAGCCCATGAAGGTATCTGTCAACTTATAGTCGTACTTGCCAACAATATCCTCATCGTAGATATACTGAGGAACAGAATTGTTGATGTCGAGCAATGTCACAGTATCATCAGAAGCACACATGCCGATGTACTCAGAAAGAGCACCATAGATGTCCACCTCGCAGGCTACAGGGATGCCACGGCTTGCCAGACGGCTGTTGACATAGCATGGCTCGAAACCAAACTGGCTTGGGAATGCAGGCCAGCACTTGTCGGCAAAAGCTACATACTGGCGAGAGCCCTTGTGATTCTCAGCCCAGTCGAGCAATGTGAGCTCAAACTGTGCCATACGACGGCTCAGGTCAGGATAGTACTTACCCTCGCCCATCTCGGCTGCCATATCCTTGCAAACGTCGTCGATACGTGGATCGTTCTCGTGCTCTTTGTAAGATACGAGCAAGTCAAGCTCTGAGTTCTCCTCTATCTCTACACCCAGTTCGTACAAGCCCTTGATAGGAGCGTTGCAAGCGAAGAAGTCCTGAGGACGTGGACCGAAGGTGATGATCTTCAAGCCCTTCAGACCGAGGATGACACGAGCTACAGGAACGAAGTCGGCAATCATCTTAGCCACTTCGGCTGCTGTACCTACTGGATACTCTGGGATATAACCCTTGAGATGACGCATACCCAGGTTGTAAGAGCAGTTGAGCATACCGCAGTAAGCATCACCACGACCATTGATCATGTCGCCATCACCTTCGGCAGCAGCAACAAACATGCAAGGACCATCAAAGTTCTTGGCAATGAGTGTCTCTGGTGTCTCAGGACCGAAGTTGCCAAGGAAGACCACCAAGGCGTTGCAGCCCTGCTCCTTTACCTCAGCAATAGCCTTGAGCATATCTTTCTCATTCTCAACTGTAGTCTGGCAGTTGAAGATTTCTCCTTTGTATTCTTTTACGATGTTTTCACGGCGCTGAGTAGAAAGCGCGATAGGGAAACAGTCACGGCTTACGGCGATAATACCCAGCTTAACCTGTGGAATGTTAGAACTTACCATAATAGTATTGTTTTTGTATATTTATAAATTAGATTTGTTTGTTTAGTACATTCAATTAGTGTTCACAAAAATACAATATTTTTTTGTACCATGCAAATGTTTTAAGATTATTTATTCAAGTTTCTTCAAATACTCAGCGCACATTTCGGCACAGCGTTCTCCGTCGACTCCTGCCGACACGATGCCTCCTGCATATCCTGCGCCTTCACCACAGGGGAAGAGTCCCTGCAGACGTACGTGCTGCAAGGTGTCGCGGTCGCGAAGAATACGGACGGGCGAAGAGGTACGGGTCTCCATGGCGATGAGCGTGGCCTCGTTGGTGAGGAAGCCATGCGCATTCTTGCCGAAGGTCTTGAAACCTTCCTGCAGACGCTTGCTCACAAAAGAGGGCATCCAGAAATGGAGCGGACTGCTGATAAGGCCAGGGGCATAACTGCTCTTGGGAAGGTCGTAGCTCAAACGGTTGTTCACAAAGTCGGCCATGCGCTGGGCTGGTGCCGTCTGCTTCATATTGCCCTGCTGCCAGCACTGCTTCTCCACGATTTGCTGGAAATGCATCATCGTGAGAGGTGAATCGGGACTCAGGACTTCCTCTTCTGACGAGGATGAGAGAGAGGCATCCGACTGTAATATAGCCTGGTGTTCCTGGACAAAAGATGCCACATCCTCAGGATGGGTCTCTACCACCATGCCCGAATTGCTCCATGCCGTACCTCGGTTGCTTGGACTCATACCGTTGACCACAAGCTGCTGAGGTCCGGTAGCGGCAGGGATGACAAATCCACCGGGACACATACAGAAACTGTACACGCCACGTCCGTCTACCTGAGTTACGAAACTGTATTCTGCGGCAGGAAGATACTTGCCTCGTCCATTCTTGTTATGATACTGTATCTGGTCGATGAGATGAGCGGGATGCTCCAGACGCACCCCCACAGCGATGCCTTTGGCCTCGATCTCAATCCTGGAGGCTGCGAGATAGCGATACACATCACGCGCACTGTGACCTGTAGCCAAGATGACTGGCCCCCGATAGGTTTCCTCGGCCCCCGTCTGCAGGTTGACAGCCTCGACACCTATCACCTTGTCGCCATCAATGATGAAGGAGGTCATCTTGGTTTGGAAATGCACCTCGCCCCCACACTGAAGGATGGTGTTGCGCATGTTTTCTATTACACGCGGCAGTTTGTCGGTTCCTATATGGGGATGGGCATCAGCCAGAATGTTGGTATTGGCTCCATGCTGGCAGAAGACATTCAGTATCTTGTCCACACTGCCGCGTTTCTTGCTGCGGGTATACAGCTTTCCATCGCTGTAGGCACCTGCTCCACCCTCACCAAAACAATAGTTGCTTTCGGCATCCACCTTCTGGGTCTTGGTAATATTGGAGAGGTCCTTCTTGCGCTCGCGTACGTCCTTGCCTCGTTCGAGCACCACAGGACGATAACCCAACTCGATAAGTCGCAGGGAAGCAAAAAGGCCGCCAGGTCCCTCGCCCACCACTACCACACAAGGGCGTGAGCTCACATCAGGATATTCGGTATGTATGTATTGGTCGTCCTGTGCAAACTCATTGATATAGGCACGCACCTTCAAATTCACGTAGATGGTACGCTGCCTGGCGTCGATGCTTCGCTTGAGCACCCTCACCTGGTTCAATGTCCGCACGTCTATTCCTTTCTCCTTGGATAGGTAACGCTTGATACCTTCCTCACTGGCTGCCTGTTCTGGCAGAATCCGGATTTGATATTCCTCTATCATTATTGTATTATTGATTGAACTTTCTATGCCTCCAACATGTCAAAAGAGCCTATGACCTCAAGGGTATCGAGGTTGTACATAGTAAACTTGCCATCCTCGAGAGTGGCAAGTGTAGGGGGATTGCCTCCCTTGGGGAAGGTGATGCTGCCCGTATTGCAGATGGCCTTACCCTCGGCATTGCGCGAGAGCTCCCAGAGATGGCTGTGACCATAGATGATGGCATCATAAGGACCCTTGGGCATGTTCTCCTTATTATATATATGACCATGGGTGAGCAGATAGCGCTTTCCGCCATCCACCAAAAGGGCATAAGTCTCCATGATGGGGAAATCGAGCAACATCTGGTCTACCTCTGCATCACAGTTGCCTCGCACTGCAATGATCTTGTCTGCCAGATTGTTGAGTCGCTCCACAATGCCCTTGGGGTCTATGCCCTCAGGTATGCGGTTGCGGGGGCCGTAGTTGATGATGTCGCCCAAGATGCACATCATGTCACACTTCTGCGCCTCGAAAAAGTCGAGAGCACGCTGCAAGGCTGGCAAACAGCCATGAATATCAGAAAATAATAGGTATTTCATCGTAGTCTATTTTTTATTTTGATTGCAAAGTTAATGATATTTTTCCAATTCTTTTTCTTTCCCCCTTATTTTTTTATCGCATCGTAGTCTTTTTTTCAGGGAAAGACTGTAAGGATGAAAGGCTACGAGGATGAAAGAGACTGAGGAAGAATGAACTGACAAGGAAGGATAAAAAGCAAAAGTCCATAGCCTAAGGGAAAAACCTTGAGCTATGGACTACTATATAAAACATCAGAATGCAACTATACTATACCAGTTCGGCATAGAGGTCGAACTCGTCGCTGGAGGTGATACGCACCTGATAGAACTGTCCCACACGCAGACGCTTGTCGGCTTTGATCAGCACCTCGGGGTCTACCTCGGGCGAGCAGAACTCGGAACGGGCAATATAGTAATCGCCTTCCTTCCTGTCGACGATGACCTTCATCTCCTGTCCTACCTTCTCTGCCTCGATCTCAGCACTGATGTCCTGCTGGAGAGCCATGAGCTGGTCGAGCCGTTTCTGCTTCACCTCCTGAGGTACATCGTCCTCATAATGATTGGCGCTGTAGGTTCCCTCTTCCTCAGAATAGGCGAAGGCACCCATACGCTCGAAGCGCGCCCAACGTACAAACTCCATCAGTTCGGCAAAATCTTCATCGGTCTCGCCAGGGAAGCCCACCATCAGTGTGGTGCGGATATGTATGCCCGGCACACGCTCCCGCAACTGCTTGATAAGCTCGATCGTCTCCTGCTTGCTGACATGGCGGCGCATACGGGTAAGCATATGGTCGCTGATATGCTGAAGGGCGATGTCAAGATAACTGCATACATTCTCCTTCTCGCGCATCACATCGAGCAAGTCCATGGGGAACTGGTTGGGATAAGCATAATGCAGACGAATCCACTTCACTCCAGGAATATCAGCCATATCACTGATCAGGTCGGTGATGTGATGCTTTCCGTCGAGGTCGATACCATAATAAGTCAGCTCCTGGGCTATGATCTGGAACTCCTTGACGCCCTCTGCCACCATATCACGAACCTCCTGAAGGATCTCCGCCTTAGGACGGCTTACATGTTTGCCGGTGATGATAGGGATGGCACAATAGGCACAATGACGGTCGCAGCCCTCGGCTATCTTGACATAAGCATAATGACGGGGAGTGGTGAGATGGCGATGACCGTCACAGGAAGGAACATCAGCCTTGCCCAACTCGCCCAACAACTGCTTGTAGTTGAACTTGCCGTAAAACTTATCGACCTCAGGAATCTCTTTCTCCAGCTCTTTCTGATAACGCTGCGAAAGACAGCCCATCACATAGAGCTTCTTCAACCGTCCCTCCTGCTTGCGCTGTACAAACTCAAGGATGGTATCGATGCTCTCCTGCTTGGCATCCTCAATAAAACCACAAGTGTTGATGACAGCTATCTCGCCCTGCGGACGCTTAGAGTCGTGCACGCAATGATAGCCGTTGGCTTCAAATTGTTTCATCAGCAATTCGCTGTCCACCAAATTCTTGGAACAGCCCATGGTGATGATGTCTATCGTATTCTTTTTCACTTTCCTTTCTTAAACAAAGAGTCTACAAACTCTACCTTGTTGAACAACTGTAGGTCTTCCATTCCCTCACCCAGACCAATGTACTTCACAGGCACCTTGAGCTGGTCGGAAATACCTATCACCACACCACCCTTGGCTGTACCATCCAGTTTGGTAATGGCAAGCGAGGTAATGTTGGTAACAGCAGAGAACTGCTTGGCCTGCTCGAAAGCATTCTGACCCGTACTGCCATCGAGAACAAGCAATACCTCATCAGGAGCCTCGGGAAGGACCTTCTTCATCACATCCTTGATCTTCTTGAGCTCATTCATCAAGCCCACCTTGTTGTGAAGACGTCCTGCCGTATCGATGATAACGACATCAGCTCCATTGGCCTTGGCACTCTGCAAGGTGTCGAAAGCCACAGAAGCAGGGTCGGAACCCATCTGCTGCTTGACAACAGGCACACCCACACGCTCGCCCCAGATAGAGATCTGCTCCACCGCAGCAGCACGGAAGGTATCGGCAGCGCCTAAATAAACTTTCTTGCCAGCCTTCTTGAACTGGTAAGCCAACTTGCCGATAGTGGTGGTCTTGCCCACACCATTGACACCTACCACCAGGATGACGTAAGGCTTGTGGTCGGCAGGAAGACTCCAGTCGGCATTGTCACCCGTATGATTCTCCTCCAACAACTTGGCTATCTCCTCGCGCAGGATTCTGTCGAGCTCAGAGGTAGACACATACTTGTCGGTAGCCACACGCTCCTCAATGCGGTGGATGATCTTCACTGTGGTGTCAACACCCACGTCGGATGTAATGAGAATCTCCTCCAAATCATCGAGGACATCATCATCGACAGTAGACTTGCCCGCTACAATGCGAGCCAACTTACCAAACACACTCTCCTTGGTCTTCTCGAGTCCCTTGTCGAGTGTTTCCTTATTCTTGCTGCTAAAAAATCCGAATAATCCCATATTTACATTATATTTGAGTGCAAAGATAGGAAAAATAATTGTATATACAAAGAATAAGGCTGCAAATCTTACGAAATGCAGCCTTACTTAAAGTATATTGATTACTTAAAATCCTAAAAATGATTAGGCTTTGAAGAAATCCTTAACAGCCTCGTTAGGTACCATCTTCTCATCGAAGCAATATGCACCTGTCTTTGGGCTCTTAACCATCTTGATAACCTTTGTATATGCGCGACCATCCATGTTACCTTCGTGGAGGGTAGCGACCGCTTTCTTTGCCATAGTCTATCTAAACTTTAAAATATTGTTATAAACTGTTGTAAGCGTGCTTACTTAATCTCCTTGTGAAGAGTCATCTTCTTCAAGATTGGATTATATTTCATCAGTTCGAGACGCTCAGGAGTATTCTTACGATTCTTTGTAGTCACGTAACGGCTTGTACCTGGCATACCACTGTTCTTATGTTCAGTGCACTCGAGGATAACCTGTACTCTATTACCTTTTGCTTTCTTTGCCATGATATTTATTCTCCTATAACTTTAATGTCCTTCCAATCTACGAAGCCCTTAGACACAGCCTGCTTCAAAGCTGCATCAAGACCAACCTTGTTAATGAGACGAAGACCAGCAGCACTGATCTTAAGGCTAATCCAGCAACCCTCTTCTACATAGTAGAATTTCTTGCTGAAAAGGTTAACGTCAAAGCTTCTCTTTGTACGATGCTTTGAGTGAGACACATTACAACCTAACTGTGCCTTCTTACCTGTAATTTGACAAATCTTAGACATTTCTATCTTTAATTTTCTAATTCGTTAATTGATACCTATTCCAAACAGGGTGCAAAATTACAAATATTTTTGGTATTTACAAAAGAATCCCTAAAAGAAAACAATCTTTTAAGGATTTTTTATACTTTTGGACTCTATAAGAGTGGTTTCACGTCGATTTTATTGACTGACACGGGGTTATGTCGAATCAAGCATAACAGTGGCAAGATTACTAAAGCCCTGTAAGGGAAAAAGCCTTAAGTTTTGTTTGGAGTTTTAAAGCTTTTGCCCTTACAGGGCGACAGGTTTGCGTCCGTAATAACCCAGGGCGTTGCCCTGGGCTAAGAACTTCTGCCCTTTCAGGGCGTGTGGGGTAAAGCTTGCGAAACAGGGCGTGCGGGGTTAAACTTGCGAAACAGGGCGTGTGGGGTTAAACTTGCGAAACTTGAGTTAGCCTTCTTTCTTTAAGTCTTCTTCGCACTCCTTGAGGAAGCTGTACATAGACTTGAGGGCAGAATTGGTGGCAATAGCGAGATTGATGTCGCGACCGTAATCCTCGGTAAGCTTGAGGGTACGCACATCGTCCTTGCTGCCATAACCAATCCAGATGGTACCAACAGGTATCTCGGCTGTACCGCCTGTAGGACCTGCCACACCGGTAGCCGAAATGGCGAAGTCTACCTTCAGTGCATCAATGGCGCCAAGCACCATTTCGCGTGCCACCTCCTCGCATACGGCAGTCTGCTCTTCCAGCACCTCGTGACTTACCTTCAGGATATTCTCTTTCACTTCGTTGGTATAAGATACGATACCACCCTTGAAGTAGTTGGAAGCACCTGGCACAGAGATGATTGCCTCAGCGATTCTACCGCCAGTGCAACTCTCTGCCGTACCCAATGTTTTCTCACTATTATAGAGCAATTCAGAAATATTCTTGCTCAAAATTTTGCTTTCAAATTCCATTTATATCAGTGTTAAGTGTTTGCTGCTATTTGAATGTCACCTTAGAGTATGCAGGCAGGTCGATGCTGGCAAAATCGCCGTCACGATACTTGAATGTACCTACGCAGGCTATCATGGCTGCATTGTCCGTGGTATAGCTGAACTTAGGAATATAAATCGTCCAGCCGAAACGCTGAGCATGATCACGGAAGGCATTGCGCAAGCCGTTGTTGGCAGAAACTCCTCCCGCCACAGCCACGTATTTGATGCCTGTCTGTTTTACTGCCATACGCAACTTCTTCATCAGGATATCCACGATGGTGTACTCGATGCTGGCTGCCAGGTCGTACTTGTTCTTCTCGACGAAGTCGGGATCCTCTGCCACCCATTTGCGCAAGCTATAGAGGAAACTGGTCTTGAAACCAGAGAAACTGTAGTCCATACCCTGTATATGAGGCTCGGCAAAGGTGAAGGCCTTAGGATTTCCCTGTCGCGCATACTTGTCGACTACAGGTCCGCCGGGATAGCCCCACTCCAACACCTTAGCACACTTGTCTATCGCCTCGCCTGCCGCGTCGTCGATGGTCTGTCCCAACACCTGCATATCATTATAGGCATTCACCTTTACTATCTGCGAGTTTCCTCCACTCACCAAGAGACAGATGAAGGGGAATGGAGGCGCACTCTGGTCGTCGTCCGACTCCTTGATGAAGTGTGCCATGACATGTCCCTGCAGATGGTTGACATCAATGAGAGGGATATTAAGCGAGCGAGCAAAACCCTTGGCAAAGCTCACACCAACAAGCAACGAACCCATCAGACCTGGTCCACGTGTGAAAGCCACGGCACTGAGGTCTTCCTTCTTTATACCTGCACGCGCTATGGCCTGATCAACAACAGGCACCACGTTCTGCTGATGTGCACGCGAAGCCAACTCGGGCACTACGCCACCATAGGCTTTGTGCACCTCCTGTGAGGCTGTGACATTGCTCAACAGCACTCCATTCTTGAGCACAGCGGCTGAGGTATCGTCGCAACTGCTCTCTATACCTAATATATATATATCCTTCATAGTTCTTTAATGTGTAAGAATCTCCACACCTGTCTCGGTCATGACGAGTGTATGCTCCCACTGAGCCGATGGCTTCTCGTCGCCAGTGATAACTTCCCATCCGTATGGGTCGTCAGCATCAATAAACACCTTCCATGTACCCATGTTGATCATAGGCTCAATGGTGAACACCATACCAGGTACCAGAAGCATGCCTGTGCCCTTGTGTCCATAGTGCAACACCTCGGGCTCCTCGTGGAACTGAAGTCCCACACCATGTCCGCAGAGATCGCGCACTACACCATATCCATATTTCTTGCAATGATTCTCGATGGCATGACCGATGTCGCCCACAAAACTGTAAGGCTTAGCCACCTCCATACCTATCTCGAGACATTCCTTTGCCACGCGTACCAACTGTTCTTTCTCGGGAGTTGTCTTTCCACCAACGATAAACATACGGCTGGCATCGGCATAATATCCGTCAACGATGGTAGTCATATCCACATTCACGATATCACCCTCCTGGAGAACATCTTCCTCCTTTGGAATGCCATGGCACACCACCTCGTTGATGCTGGTGCACACACTCTTAGGGTAGCCCTCATAGTTGAGGCAGGCAGGAATGGCATCGTGGTCCTTGCAGTACTGCATACAGATATCATCTATCTCCTGGGTGTTCATACCCGGACGAATAGCCTCTGCCACAGCGTCGAGACAACCCGTATTCACTACTCCGCTCTTGCGGATGCCTTCTATCTGTTCTGGAGTCTTGATCAACTCGCGTGTAGGAACTAACTTTCCCTTACTCTCCCAATACATGACTTGCTTGTCGAGATCGGTAAGTGGCTGACCTGGCAGGCAATGCCATCTTTTCTTTTTGATTGCCATTTTCTTGTTTTTGTTATTTTCTTATTTTGCAAATGCAAAAGTACAATCTTTTTTTTAAATTGCCCAACATTTTGCCATAAAACTTACTTTCTTGACCTTCGAAGTCATTATCGTAAGCCGGCAGTCAGAAATTTGTATATCTCATCTGTCCAGTCGGCACCATTGGCAGGACAATAGGTATTTATCCCCAACTCGCTTGCTGCCGCACAGTTGCGTGGACCATCGTCGACGAAGAGTGTCTCTTCGGGAAGGATGTGCTCCTGAGCCAACACACGACGGAAGAACATCTCGTCGGGCTTCATACAGCCCATCTCATAACTGCGATACATAGAATCGAAATAATAATCGACAGAATGGCCATCGCCAGAGAACTCCGGACTCTCAGCCCAATCCATGACATAAGGATTGGTATTGGAGAGCATAACGACACGAAAACCCTTACGACGCAACTTCTTCAGGGCATCCAACTTATAGAACGGAAGCTCTTTCATATAGCCCAGCCAACAATGCCTCACCTCATCGAAGGTAAGTTCGCGACCACACATCTCGCCCAACTTTCGGCGAAATTCCTCCTCTCCTATCTTGCCTTCTTCCAAATCGCCAAAGAAGCCTTGCTGGCGATAGGGGTCGAGTACGCGGTCTACATCAGCGACTCCTAAGTCGCTAAAACGTTTCTTGGCTTCATCGCCGTCGAGGGTAGCGATCACGCCACCGAAGTCGAAAATAATTGTCTGTATCATTTATCCTGATATGTTATTGTTGTTTCAAAACTGCTGTTTCCTCTCTTTCAAAACAGGTTAAGCTTATTCTCGCGGGCTTCCTGCAGACTTCCCAAACGGGCCTGCTGCTCATGATATTTCTGTCTGAGCTGCTCGTATCGCCGCTTCAGTTCCGCCTCATAGGCTGCACCGTCTTTACCGAACAAACGGGCACAGATACCGGCATTCAGACTGGCATCCTTCACCCATACCACGGGGCCGTCGTACACGGGAGCTATCTTCAGAGCCACATGCATCTCGCTGGTAGTGGCTCCTCCCACCATGATGGGAAGCCGCAATCCTGCATTCTGCATCTGTTGAGCCACATGCACCATTTCCTCGAGCGAGGGAGTGATGAGTCCGCTCAGTCCGACGGCATCTGCTTTTTCCTCAACAGCTTTTCTTACTATCTGCTCGGCAGGCACCATCACCCCGAGATCTACCACATCGTAGTTGTTGCACGACATCACCACTGCCACGATATTCTTTCCGATATCATGTACGTCGCCTTTCACCGTTGCCAAGACCACCTTGCCAGCCTTCGACGATCCGCCTTCCTTCTCTGCCTCTATATGCGGCTGAAGTATAGACACGGCAGCCTTCATGGTACGGGCAGTCTTCACCACCTGTGGCAGGAACATCTTGCCCTCGCCAAAGAGTTCGCCCACCTCGTTCATGCCATCCATCAGCGGCCCTTCTATCACATTGACGGCATGAGGATATTTACCCAATGCCTCGTCGATATCGACCTGCAGGAAGTCGGATATGCCTTTGCGCAAGGCATACTTCAAGCGGTTCTCTACGCTGTCCTTTCTCCACTCTGGCGCAGCAGGCTTAGGTGCGGTTGCTCCCCCAGCCTTGGCAGCTTTTGCAGCATCGGCTTTCTCCTTGATCTCGGCAGCCAGTTCGATGAGGTCTTCGTAAGCGCCCTTACGGCGGTTGAGCACCACATCCTCGATGATGTCCAGCTGTTCCTTG
Source organism: Segatella intestinalis (assembly GCF_029348455.1). Classification (NCBI taxonomy): domain Bacteria; kingdom Pseudomonadati; phylum Bacteroidota; class Bacteroidia; order Bacteroidales; family Prevotellaceae; genus Segatella; species Segatella intestinalis. Next base: position 53,886 of record NZ_JARJVV010000013.1, on the reverse strand, counting down.
GGAATCTTGTGATAGTCCATCCGCGCCTTGGCATTGACGATACCGAAGTCCATACCCTTCTGCTGAGCATAATGCAGGAACACAGAGTGGATAGCCTCACGTATATAGGTGTTTCCGCGGAAAGAGAACGACAGGTTGCTCACACCTCCGCTGACATGAGCTCCGGGCAGATGAGTTGTTATCCACTCGGTGGCCCGTATGAAGTCGACAGCGTAGTTGTCGTGCTCCTCCATACCTGTGGCAATGGCGAGCACGTTAGGATCGAAGATGATATCAAGCGGGTTCATCCCCACCTGATCCACCAATATATGGTAAGCCCTCTCGGCTATCTCTATTCTGCGCTCAAAGGTTGTGGCCTGTCCTACCTCGTCAAAGCACATCACTACACAGGCGGCTCCGTATCTGAGCACATCCTTGGCATGAGCGACAAACACTTCCTCGCCCTCCTTGAGCGATATGGAGTTGACGATACACTTGCCCTGACAACACTTCAGACCGTCAGTGATGACATCCCATTTGGACGAGTCGATCATGATAGGCACTTTGGCAATCTCGGGCTCGGCAGCTATCATATTGAGGAAATTCACCATCTCGGCCTTGGCATCAAGCAATCCGTCGTCCATATTGACGTCTACCACAGCGGCCCCGTCAGCTACTTGCTTGCGGGCTATACCGAGGGCTTCCTCATAACTCTTCTCATTGATAAGTCGCAGGAACTTCCGGCTTCCTGCCACATTGCACCGTTCACCCACATTGACAAAACGTGAGCTGTCTATCGGCGCATGTACATGATCATCCACCTGCAGCAGGTCGAGACCTGATAGCCACATATACTGTGGTCGCTGGGTTACGACATGAGGTTTCTTTCCCTCTGCCATCTGCGCATATCGGGCTATGAAATCGGGCGTAGTACCACAGCATCCACCAATGATATTGACCAGTCCTTCGTCGATAAACTCGGCAATCTGGGGCGCCATACTTTCAGGTGTCTCGTCGTAGGCACCCATCTCGTTGGGCAGTCCGGCATTGGGATGCGCACTAATATAATAAGGTGCAATCTTTCCCATACGCTCTATGAAAGGCTTCATCTGCGGGGCGCCGAAGGCACAGTTCATGCCTACCGAGAAGATAGGATAAGGCGACAGACTGGCAAGGAAAGCCTCTATCGTCTGTCCGCTGAGGGTTCTTCCTGCCAAGTCGCTAACGGTGAGACTCACCATCACAGGCAACTCCACGCCACGTTTCTTCATCATCGTGAAGGCTGCGTCTATCATTGCCTTGCAGTTGAGCGTATCGAAAACCGTCTCGATGAGGATCACATCCACCCCTCCCTCTATCAGGCCGTCTATCTGTTCGCAGCAGTCGTCGAAGAGTTCGTCGTAAGTGATGTCGCGCGCAGCAGGATTGCTCACATCAGGACTCATGGAACACGTCTTGTTGGTGGGTCCCACATCGCCTGCCACAAATCTTGGTTTATCGGGTGTAGAGAACTGATCTGCCTGTATCCTTGCCAACCTTGCGCCCTGGTAAGCCATCTCGCGGGCATAGTCCTCCAGATGATAGTCGGCTTGCGAGATACGCTGCGAAGAGAAGGTGTTGGCAGAGATGATGTCGGCTCCTGCCTCTAAATAGCGCCTGTATATGTCAGAGATGACATCAGGACGAGTCAGGTTCAGCACGTCATTATTGCCTTTCATCTGTCCGGGCACGTCGGCAAACCTCTCTCCCCTGAAGTCTTCCTCAGTAAGATTGTATTTCTGTATCTCCGTGCCCATGGCACCGTCGAGAATCAGTATTTTCCTGCCACATTGCTCCTTCAGTCTGTTGATATGCCCCATATATAATAATGTGTTACCCTCTTATACTATTGGATTTTTCACTTGTCGTTATTTACGCTTCACTAAATGTTAGAAGTGCTTGATAGCCCTGTCCATTTCTCTTCTGTCTTCCTTCTCCTTCAGGGTCTGACGCTTGTCATACTCCTTCTTACCCTTGCACAGAGCGATGTCGACCTTGGCACGGCCATGGTCGTCGATGAAGATGAGGGTAGGTACAATGGTGAAGCCTGGCTGTTTGGCATCTTCTTCCAGACGGCGCAACTCACGCTTGTTGAGAAGCAACTTGCGGTCACGACGTGCCTCATGGTTACCGAACGAACCATAGAAATAAGGTGAAATATTCATGCCCTTAGCCCACAGCTCTCCATTATAGAAATCGCAGTAACAGTCTACCAAAGAAGCTTTACCACCTCTTATCGACTTGATTTCTGTACCAGTGAGCACGATGCCAGCAGTATAGGTGTCGACAAAAAAATACTCAAACGACGCCTTCTTGTTTCTTATCTGCACAGGGCTCTTCTTGCGGAGCTCTTGTTCTTGCTTATTCATTATATCCTCTCCTTTTTCAAAAATATATTCACGCAGGCGCACTACTTCTCCTCCACGGTGGCGAAAAGTTCAATATGCTCGTCGATATAACAAGCCACCTGAGCAGTCCACTGCTCCTCGTTCTCAACGAAATCATCGTCGAAATCATCAAAGAACGGATACTTCTCATAGAGAGCCATGAACTCCTCGTCGCTCATGTCGCGCTCTATGTCCTCGTGGGCCAAGTTATAACACTTGTGGGCCTTGTTGATAAGTTTGTACAGTCCTGCGACCCCCCAGTTACGGAACGCCTTGTCGGTAGGATTCTTGAAGATAAAACCTCCATAACCATTGTGTATGAGCTGTACCATTCCTCCGTCCATCATCTCCTGATGCAGCACGTCCCATGCCAAGAGTGTAATCTGGTCACTGTTGAGCTCAGCCATGTTCTGCGCATTGAGCTCACCGCCCAAAGCGTTTCTGATGGCATCCACAAAAGCCTGCACAAACTCGTCCATACCTGCCTCTGCCGCTTTGCGCAGCACACTGTCATTTATCTTAACCTGCGTCATATAATCATTAAAAATTGCAATTTTCAGTTTGCAAAGATACACCAAAAAGCGCACAAACCAAAGAAAATCCGAAAAAATGAGTTTAAAGAGTTAAAAAGAATATATAATTTGCCCCTTTTCGTAAAAAAAATCGTACTTTTGTGGTCGGAATTCTGTGTCTTACGTCAGACATTCCGTCATAATGAATGTATTCAAACATTTTATATACTAATATAAAAAATTTAGCGAATATGATCTATTCTAAAGAAGTAGACAACATGTGCGTTGTCGCTAAGGGTCCTAACCACGGACCAGCTCCAATTCCTGAGGAGGGAAAATGGATTCAGGCAAAAGAGATCAAGGACATCTCTGGTTACACCCACGGTGTGGGTTGGTGTGCACCTCAGCAGGGTGCTTGTAAATTGTCACTCAACATCAAGGACGGTATCATCCAGGAGGCTCTCGTTGAGACTATCGGTTGTACTGGTATGACTCACTCAGCAGCTATGGCTTCTGAGATTCTTCCAGGTAAGACTATCCTTGAAGCATTGAACACCGACCTCGTTTGCGACGCTATCAACACAGCTATGCGCGAGCTCTTCCTCCAGATTGTTTACGGTCGTAGCCAGAGCGCTTTCTCTGAGGGCGGTCTTGTTATCGGCGCTGGTCTTGAGGACTTGGGTAAGGGTCTTCGTTCACAGACTGGTACTCTCTATGGTACAGTAGCTAAGGGTACACGTTACCTTGAGTTGACAGAGGGTTACATCACAAAGCAGTTCCTCGACAAGGACAGCCAGGTTTGTGGTTATGAGTATGTACACCTCGGCAAGATGATGGAGGCTATCAAGAACGGTATGGACGCCAACGAGGCTGTCAAGAAGTTCACTGGCAGCTATGGTCGTACAACTGCTGAGCAGGGTGTTGTTAAAGCAATTGATCCACGTAAAGAATAATAAGGAGATACAGATATGATTAGAAAAGTAAGTTACGAAAGTCAGGAACGTCGCGAAAAGCAAGTTCTTGCAGCTCTGAATGCTAACGGTATCAAGAGCTTGGAAGAGGCTAATCAAATCTGCGAGGACGCAGGTGTTGATCCTTATCAGATGTGTGAAGACACTCAGCGTATCTGCTTCGAGAACGCTAAGTGGGCGTATGTAGCCGGTGCTGCTATCGCCATCAAGAAAGGTGCCAAGACAGCTGCCGACGCTGCTGAGGCTATCGGTATCGGTCTGCAGGCTTTCTGCATCCCTGGTTCTGTTGCCGATGACCGTAAGGTAGGTCTCGGTCATGGTAACTTGGCTGCCCGTCTGCTCCGCGAGGAGACACAGTGCTTCGCTTTCTTGGCAGGTCACGAGTCTTTCGCTGCTGCTGAGGGTGCTATCAAGATCGCTGAGATGGCTAACAAGGTTCGTAAGAACCCATTGCGCGTTATCCTCAACGGTTTGGGTAAGGACGCTGCTCAGATTATCAGCCGTATCAACGGTTTCACATACGTACAGACCAAGTTCGACTACTACACAGGTGAGTTGAAGGTTGTTAACCGTATCGCTTACAGCGATGGCCCACGTGCTAAGGTTAACTGCTATGGTGCTGACGACGTACGTGAGGGTGTTGCTATCAACTGGAGCGAGGACGTAGACGTATCTATCACAGGTAACTCTACCAACCCTACACGTTTCCAGCACCCAGTAGCCGGTACTTATAAGAAGGAGCGTATTGCCGCTGGCAAGCCATATTTCTCAGTAGCTTCTGGTGGTGGTACAGGTCGTACTTTGCACCCAGACAACATGGCTGCTGGTCCTGCTTCATACGGTATGACTGATACTATGGGCCGTATGCACTCTGATGCTCAGTTTGCAGGTTCTTCTTCAGTTCCTGCTCACGTAGAGATGATGGGCTTCCTCGGTATGGGTAACAACCCAATGGTAGGTGCTACTGTAGCTATCGCCGTAGCTATCGACCTCGCTATCAACAAGAAGTAATTTCTTTGAGATAACAAAATAAATAAAGCCTTGGGATTCAATTTGAATTCCAAGGTTTTTTTTATTTAGCTTCTTTTCCGATATATTTTCCAAAGAGATTGCTCTGGGAAAATGACGCTTCCAGTTTATGAAGATATTTCTTATAGTTTTCCCGAAAACTTTTTTAATACGAAATAGAGATTTGCCTGAAGACGGAAGAGATGCCAGCAGATTGCTTCGGGAAGCAAGGAACTTCTGCAGGATAAAAAACCCAACTTGTTCTTATTATTCGGAAATATCATTCTGAAATCGATAGACTTCCAAGAGTTGCGGATGATTCGAAGTCCTTCCCTCCTATCCTCTTCCGGCAACTCGTGCGCATGCTGCCAATAAAAGAGGTAAACACCAACCACATTCTTCCAGCGTTCGTTCTCATAAACATCCAGCAGATGAGAAGAGACTTTCTGTCTGCGCAACTCCGCCATCATACTGGTGTTCGCCTTCAGATAATCGAAACGGCGAGATGAAACCTGATGAGTCACAGAGGCTGCATGCTGACGATAAAAATACTCTCCGCCACATGCCACCACCTTGCGAGAAGCAAGATAGTGAAGACGGGTGGTATTGTCATCACTGTAGGTGCGTGCTGAATCGTCGTACGGGAATTTCTGATGGATGGAAGTCTTTACCGCATAGACACCGTGAATCTTCCAGGTAAGACTCAGTTCGAAAGCCTGTTCGCCCGATAAGGCTATCGGGCTTGCTTCATCGGAAGATTCAGAAGATGAAGGTCCCGTTCCTTTCTTCTCAAAAACCGGCATAGGATACTCCTCTATCCTATCCGCTGAATAATAATAGCGACATCTGAAGAGAACACTATCTATGGTATCATCCTTCTCAAAGGCTGATACAATCTGCTGCAAGGCATCCTTTCCCAACCAATCATCACTATCCAGGAAACAAATATAGCTTCCCTGGGCACACTTTAATCCCTGGTTGCGGGCAAATGCCTGTCCATGATTCTCGGCAAGAGAAATTACTTCGATACGGGAGTCACGACGCGCATAGGATTCCAAAACTTTCAGGGAATCATCGGTAGAAGCATCATCCACGCAAATTACTTGAAAGTCACCCATGGTCTGGTTCAATAAGGAATCCAGACTCTGAGGCAAATATGGGGCAGTATTGTAAACCGCCATTAATATTGAAACCTTTACCGCCATATATCATCAAATCTTAAATTTCAGTTCTAACTTTTATACTTCTTCGCAAAAGACTCTGAAAAAAAATCTTCGCAAATCCTCCTTCCTATTATTTCTTCTTCAATTTACTCTTTACCTTGAGCACCAGACTGTTCCAAAGCTTGGTCTTGGAATGCAGAACCTTCAGGGAGAAGGCAAGACTGGCCAGACAAGCCAGACCGCCGATGCCCCAGCTCATGACCGGATTTTCAAGGCAAGAAGCCCAATAGATGAAAATGCCAAGAAGCATCTGTGCTGCGAAATAAACTACTACCTGACGGGATGGGCGGTAATGATAACGGTAATGCATGAACCCCAATACCACTACGAGATTGATAATGCCGAGTAAAAACAGGGCAATTCCCGTTCCCTCAAGAGACCAGAGTCTGAAACCCAAAATAACCAGAGCAATGAGCAGTACATCGTACAGCGCCTCCAGGAAGAGATAGGATTTCGAATCACCTTTCGAAAGCGTGATGTATTCTATCGGGAGGGTGATGGCACGGAAATACATCGCCATCAGCGCTATCTTCATCATGCCTACTACCGGCAGGAACTTGGCACTGAAAAGCAAATGAAGAATCAAGGGACTCGCCAGGATAAAGACGGAAAGCAATGGAGAAGCCAATAGTAACGAAACCTCTATCTGCTTATTAACCAAGGAATTAAGCTCAATACCAGTGCCTTCTATGGCTGAAAGACGAGGGAAATAATCAGTCTCCATTGCCTGAAAAACCATTCCGGCATAAGTCATGGTCATCATAAATCCCGTATTGTAAAATCCCACCATATCCAGTCCGCCAGTATAGCTTAGGTAGGAACGTACGGCAAACTCAGCCCCACTGCCCAGGATTCCTGCCAGGATGAAGGCAATGCCCAAGCGAACCATGCCGAGACCTTCGCCTAAGAGCAACTTGATGCGCGAAAACCTCATGGCGAAGAATGCAGGAAAAAGACGGAACGAATAGCAGCAGGTGAGCACCATCTGCAACAGAGCCACGAAAGCAATGGATGGAACAATGGCCGATTCTCCCCAGATGTAGAACAGCGGGATGGAGGTAATCAGCGCCCCTATCACACCATATACGGAAATTACCGCCAGCGATTTCAGGCGACGGGTTCCTTTGAGGATGGCCAATTCGCTTCCGGTTATCGCCATCATGGCAACCACTGGAGAAAGGAGGATAAAATGAAGTGTATGATCGCCCCAGGAAAAGGTAAAGCGATTGAGAAACGGACTGAAGATAATGCAAATCAGCATACCGAACAATGCTGTGAGGAAACTCCACAAGCGTACCAGACTTACGATGTGATTGAGTCTTTCCTCATCCCCATGTTCGTAAGCCTCCGAAACCTCGCGCACTGCACTCATGCTAAGCCCCAGGTTAGTAGAATCAGACACCAGTTTGATGCTGGAATTGAAAAGCGAAATCAATCCCATACCCTCCGGACAAAGGATGATGGCCACCAGTTTGTTGCGCACCACGCTCATGAGGATATTCAATCCCTGCACCCCGCCAAAGATGCCTGTATATTTTAGTATATGTGAATAACTATCGTCTTTCTTTTCTTTTATCATATATTAAAAACGCAATCGTCTCCGTTTTATTGCTTGAAAGAGAAGAACAATATAGAATCATTAGAGGGTGTGTCATAAGTCTGTGACGCACCCTCCTAATTTATTTTGTATGAAAAGTTTTAGCGGACAGCAATATTTTTTATAGCAATACGTCGATAACAAGAATCTTATGGCATTACGCCTGCGGAATCAATATTATCCAGAACTTAGGTATTGAATTACAACTAACTTTAATGAATGAAAAAAATAAACATAATGTACGCGCACGCATGTGTACATTCAAAATATAATATAAATGAGTCATCATTGATGACCAATGCCTGACATCAATGATGACTAAGGAAGGAAGCAACAGATGCTGTTGCTTCGTTAATCTTTCAGCGAATAGGTGACAGTAGTCACAACCCTTACCTTTTTAATATAAGGAGTATTCGAGTCGCGGTCGTCGATGGAGAACTGTCCCTGGTCTGCATTCATAATCTTGTCGATCTTACTCTTGCTGTTCTTGGCAAACTGCTCGGCGGTCTGCTCAGCATTCTCTATCGCCTCCTGCATCATCTTGGGCTTCATCTTGCGGAAAGCCACAAACTCATATTTCACAGGATTGTCGTAACCTCCATCCACAATGGCGATTCCCTTCTGGAGCAATTCCCCCTGACGGGCTATAAGACAGCGGACAAGCTTCACATTATTCGACGTAACAGTGATGATGGAAGTTATGTTGTAACGATAAGGATTCTTGTTTTCTCCATATCGCTCGGCATTCAGGTCGATCACCACAGGAGCATTGACATTGATCTCTTCTGCCTTCACGCCATTAGCCAACAGGAACTGGCGAATGGTACTCGTCGTATGGTTGATGGTCTGATACAACTGGGGCAGGTCATTGCCTATCTCCTTCGACAGGATAGGCCATGTCACCTTGTCGGCTTCCACCTCCTTTTCTGCCAAACCCTTAACCACTACTTTGCGGTCCTTACCTGCCAGACCCTCCAAGCCCGACTTGATACAAAATCCAAGCGCAATGATGCCGATGGCTAAGATTGCTGCTTGCTTGATACCTGCATTGACATTCATGTTTTCTTTGTTATTAAGTTTTACTTACTGTTTCCTAACGCCTCAAGAAGCTGCGACAGTTTTTGAGGCACTCACTTTATTTTCACAAAATTACACAAAACAACTGATATCCAAGTATTTTAATGTGTTATAATAATCTAAAATCTGCATCTTAGATGAAAACCATCAGAAAAAACAGCAGCAACCGCCTACTATATCGATTATTCTGTGTAACTTTGCAAAAGGAATTCTAAACACTGAGAAAATGAATCAAAAAGAAATATTCGACAATATCATGAGCCGTACTTCCGTGCGAAGCTTTCTCGACCAACCTGTTGAGTCGGAGAAAGTAGAGATGTTGTTGCATGCAGCCATGGCAGCACCCTCGGCTTGTAACAAACAGCCCTGGCACTTTGCTGTGATAGACGACAGGAAGTTACTCGATCAGATTCCTCATTTCAGTCCATATGCCAGCATGGCAAAGGAAGCTCCACTTGCCATTGTTGTCTGTGGCGACTTAAACAAAACCCTTGAAGGTACGGAACAGGAGTTCTGGATCCAGGACTGTTCTGCAGCTACAGAGAACCTCCTCCTGATGGCAAATGCCCTCGATCTGGGTGCTGTATGGACCGCCCTCTACCCTCTTGAGGAACGTTACAGGGGAATGCAAGAGCTGTTGGCACTGCCCAGCAACTTGATACCGCTGAACACTATCATTATCGGTTATCCCAAGAAGAAAACGGCAGCCAAAGACAAATGGGACGAAGCGAATATCTCGCTGAACGGATACAACCATCAGCCCAAATCATTTCTATAAGAATCTAACAACATTACGTCAGAAAGTGGGAGAAGAATGTCCTACACAGAAAGGCATCTACATCCACAACGGAAAGAAAATGGTAGTAGAATAATAAAGGTTTGTGCAAAATAACCTAAAACTTTTTAGGTGAATAGCACATAAATAAAAAAATATATGTAACTTTGGAGGCGATTTCAGAACATTCAAACAAAATTCAAATGGAAAAACATAATTTTGTGACGATTGCAGACCTGTCGAAGGAGAAGATAGAATACCTCCTGCAGATGGCGCAAGAGTTCGAAAAGCATCCCAACAGGGAACTGTTGAAGGGAAAGGTTGTTGCAACCCTTTTCTTCGAACCATCCACCCGTACACAACTTAGTTTTCAAACTGCAGCCAACCGCCTCGGTGCCCGTGTCATAGGCTTCTCTGATGCCAAGACATCAAGTACCACCAAGGGCGAGACACTGAAAGACACCATCCTCATGGTGAGCAACTATGCCGACATCATTGCCATGCGCCACTACATAGAGGGAGCTGCACAGTATGCCAGCGAGGTGGCACCAGTGCCTATTGTCAATGCTGGAGACGGAGCCCACATGCATCCATCACAGTGCCTGCTCGACCTCTACTCCATCTACAAGACACAGGGAACACTCGAGAATCTGAATATCTATCTCGTGGGCGACTTGAAATATGGCAGAACAGTACACTCGCTCATCACTGCCATGCGCCACTTCAACCCAACCTTCCACTTCATCGCACCAAAGGAGCTGGCCATGCCACAAGAGTACAAACTCTACTGCGACCATCATGGAATCAAATATGTGGAGCACGAAGACTTCAACGAAGACGTGATAGCAGGAGCCGACATCCTCTATATGACACGCGTCCAGAAGGAACGCTTCAGCGACCTGATGGAATACGAGCGCGTAAAGAACGTGTATATTCTGAAACGCAGTATGCTCGCCAAGGCCAAGGAGAACATGAAAATCATGCACCCGCTGCCACGTGTCAACGAGATAGCATACGATGTGGATGACGACCCACACGCTTACTACATACAGCAGGCACAGAACGGACTCTATGCACGAGAGGCCATCTTCTGCCATTGCCTCGGCATCACGCTCGACGACATCAAGAACGACAAGACTATTATTGAATAATGTTTAGAGTTTAATTATGGGAAACAATAAGAATCAACTTGTGGTTGCCGCTATCGAGAACGGAACCGTTATCGACCATATACCAGCCGAAAAAACCTATCAGGTAGTCAACCTCCTGCAATTAGAGAAAATGGAGACACCTGTCACCATCGGCTACAACCTCCCTTCCAAGAAAATCGGCAAGAAGGGCATTATCAAGGTTGCCAACAAATTCTTTACCGACGAAGAGATCAACCGTCTCTCGGTAGTAGCTCCAAACATCGGTCTGAGTATTATCAAGGACTACGAAATCGTTGAAAAGAAGACAGTGAAGACTCCTGATACACTGAAGGGAATCGTGAAATGCAACAACCCCAAGTGCATCACCAACAACGAGCCTATGGCTACAGTCTTCCACACCGTGGATGCCGCATTGGGCATAATACGCTGCCACTACTGCGACAAGGAGCAGCAACTCGGAAAGGTAGAACTTTGCAAATAACATAAAACAGGCTTCTAACATAACAGTTAGAAGCCTGTTTTTGTATAAAAACGACAAAAAGTAAGCAAATAGACTCAAAATAGCTTTTATTATTTGGCTATTACAACTATATTGCTTATTTTTGCAGTACAAATCTAAAATATAAGCTGAATCAAGCATAAAACGACTAATAATATAGAGATTCAATGGAAAAAGACCAAGAGATTTTCGACTTGATCGAAAGAGAACATCAGCGTCAGCTGAAAGGTATGGAGCTGATTGCTTCCGAGAACTTTGTGAGTGAAGAGGTAATGAACGCTATGGGTTCTTACCTTACCAACAAGTATGCTGAGGGACTCCCTGGCAAACGTTACTATGGCGGTTGCCAAGTGGTAGATATCGTAGAGAACCTTGCCATCGAGCGCGTAAAGAAAGTCTTCGGTGCAGAGTATGCCAATGTTCAGCCTCACTCTGGAGCACAGGCCAATGCTGCCGTACTGCTCGCTGTGCTGAAGCCCGGCGACACATTCATGGGACTGAACCTTGACCACGGCGGACACCTTTCACATGGCAGCCACGTTAATACATCTGGTATCCTCTATCGCCCTATCGGCTACAACCTCAACAAGGAAACTGGTCGTGTAGACTATGACGAGATGGAGAAGTTGGCTCTCGAAAACAAACCTAAGTTGATTATCGGTGGCGGCAGTGCCTATAGCCGTGAGTGGGATTATGCCCGCATGCGCAAGATTGCCGACGAGGTGGGTGCCTTGTTAATGATCGACATGGCTCACCCTGCTGGTCTTATCGCAGCAGGATTGCTCGACAACCCATTGAAATATGCACACATCGTAACTTCTACCACACACAAGACTCTCCGTGGTCCTCGTGGAGGTATCATTCTCATGGGTAAGGACTTCGACAATCCTTGGGGCTATACCACCAAGAAGGGCGAGGTAAAGAAAATGAGTATGTTGCTCAACTCTGCCGTATTCCCAGGTCAGCAGGGTGGTCCATTGGAGCACGTTATCGCTGCCAAGGCTGTAGCCTTCAACGAGAACCTCCAGCCTTCATGGAAAGAATATGCCACACAGGTGAAAAAGAATGCTGCAGTATTGGCCGACGACCTCATCGGACGTGGTTTCGGAATCGTTAGTGGTGGTACCGACAACCACTCTATGCTGGTAGACCTGAGAAGCAAGTATCCTGACTTGACAGGTAAGGTGGCAGAGAATGCCCTTGTTGCTGCTGATATTACCGTCAACAAGAACATGGTACCATTCGACACTCGCTCTGCCTTCCAGACAAGTGGTATCCGCCTGGGTACTGCAGCCATGACAACCCGTGGCGCCAAAGAGGATATGATGCACCTCATTGCCGAGCTCATCGAAGAGGTTCTGAATGCTCCTGAGGACGAGAAGGTAATTGCTCGTGTACGCGAGAAGGTAAATGCAACCATGAAGGACTATCCTCTGTTTGCATACTAATCAAAGAATCAAATATACTAAAAGATAAAAAAGTTGCGAGATTACCCTCGCAACTTTTTTTATTTGCTTTTTATAAAATGAGTGCCGGTACCTGCACGGACTTATACCCCAAGAACGTAAGTACCTTCGTTGGGCAACGAAGCCCATTGCGTTGGGCAACGAAGCCCATTGCGTTGGACAACGAAGCCTATTGTGTTTCTACACACAGGCCAATGTATTTTATCACACTCCGAATTACTGTACAATCTTGAAGCGGATACGCAAGGAATGAGATGCCTCGTCCCAATTGGTACCGAGCATCACAAACTTACCTATCTGTGCCGTAGAGCGTACATGCTTGCCTATGCAAGGACACACATCGTAATCGCCTATACGCACCAGACGCAAAGTCTCGCTGGCATCCTCTGGCAATCGGTCGAGTTTCACATCGGCAGGAATATGGTCGCGATCAACAAACTCATAGGTCACTGGCATATCAAGCGCTATCAACCGATTCATCTCGGTTTCTATCGCCTTCTCTTCCTGACGCGAAGGTTTGTGGTCAACGACAAAGGTCATCTTGCTTTTCTTTCGCTCAATATGAGCATTGCGACTGCGCTCGCATGAGAACATACGAACCATCAACTGATTGAGCAGATGCTCTGCCGTATGAGCAGGAGGAAACTCTTCCTTGTGATGCTCATTCAAAATAAACTCACTCTCTTCCATCTTGACATTGAATTTATAGATTCTTACTCCATAAGGCTCAACAGCCACTGGGAAACGTCCGTCTTTCTTAAGTTCTACCTTCTTCTTGTCACCAGTCCAGAGCTCTGTAGCCATCACCTCTTCCTCTGTGATATGGAAGAAGTCGAAGGCATGAGCCGGAATGGTAACACCCAACAGGCATGACTCTGTCGAGAAGTTGAGTACCACCAAGAGCACTTCCTCATCCTTCTTGCGGAGAAAGGCAAACTGAGAACGAGGGTCGAAATGCTCGGAAATGGCATTGACATACATGAGATCGAAAGTATCTCCCTCACGGATGGCACGTTCCTCATTGGCAAGTCTGAGCATCTTGCGATAATGCAAGGCAAGCTCCTTCTGCTCTGCTGTACACCATTCCTTATGAGGTGTGGCAGGCTTGCAGCCTCTTGGTTTCGAGGCAACGAGCGTGTCGTAGGCATGCGACAAAGTCGCGGGCGACCAATAGTCGAAGATGGTCGTTCTGCCATCTACCCCACTGAATCCCTCTTTGTCCATTCCCTTTTCTCCAAACTCCTGTCCACTATAGACCATAAAAGGATTCTTCTGGAAGAAAAGACTCATAGCTGCTGCCGGCAGCGCCTTACGTGCATCACCACAGAAGAAATCGCTGGCAATACGCTGCTCGTCATGATTTTCCAGGAAATAGAGCATATGCTCACGTATATCGTCGACCACCTGCCATTCGTGGGTGATACTGGCAGCAGGACGTTCTCCACGGATTACAGCACGCAGACAGTCATACATACCCACCTTGTCATAGAGGTAATCAAAACCAGCCTTCACGTAGTTGCGATACTGGTTGGGATCGTACACCTCACCTATGACAATCACTTCCGGGTAACGGGCTTTCAGTATCTGAGTGGCATACGACCAGAAGGCGCAAGGCACCATCTCAGCCATGTCACAACGGAATCCGTCGACACCCTTGCTTGCCCAGAACAACAAGATGTCAGTCATCTTGCCCCAGGTACTGGGCACTGGCTCATAATGATAGCTGCGGCCGCCGGCATCACAATAATCCACTCCATAGTTGAGTTTCACCGTCTCATACCAGTCGTTTCTACCCGGATGGTTGTCAAAGCGGCCGTTGCCTGTTGCCTTGGCTGGACTCTCATGATAGGGTTCGTATATCTTGGCTTCTTTGGAAGAGAAAGCCTTGAACTCGGGTTTGGAGCAACGAACATCGTTCAGGTCCAGATCACCCCAAGTATAATAGAAATTATTGCGCGTAGAGAAGTGCATGTTCTTGTCATCATCTTCTCCAAGATCTCGTACACCTGCTGGTTTGCGAATGGAATGATACTCACGAGCCACATGATTGGGCACAAAGTCCATGATGACCTTCATACCAGCCTTGTGAGTGCGCTCGATAAGACTCTCCCATTCCGTCATTCTCATGCTGACATTCTCTGCCAGATCAGGATCGACGTCATAATAGTCGGTAATGGCATAAGGTGAACCAGCCTTTCCTTTCACCACCTCGGCATGCTGTACTGGAATGCCGAAAGAAGAGTAATCGGTCTGTGTGGCATGGCGAATGACTCCCGTATACCAAATATGAGTAAAGCCCATATCATGGATACGGGCTAATACTGCGTCATTGAAGTTGTTAAGTTTTCCACATCCATTCTCATCTATCGTACCATTTTCCTTACGGGTAATATTGGCATTGCGGAAAAGACGTGGAAGAACTTGATAAATAACGACTTTTTCTTTCATCACGCGGCTATGACCTGATATTAAGCAATACCGTGAGAAGCTACTGTCTTATTGATACGGCCAATCATGCCCTGCAAAGCCTTGCCAGGACCACACTCAGTAAAGTCATCAGCACCATCAGCAATCATTGCCTGAACAGAAGAAGTCCAACGAACAGAGCTGGTAAGCTGGGCAATGAGGTTCTGCTGAATCTCAGCAGGATCGGTATGAGGCTTGCCGTCTACATTCTGGTAAACAGGACACTTAGGAGCCGAGAAAGTTGTTTTCTCGATAGCAGCCTGAAGCTCGTCCTTGGCAGGCTGCATCAATGGAGAGTGGAAAGCGCCACCTACCTTCAAAGGCAGAGCTCGCTTGGCACCAGCAGCCTTCAACTTCTCGCAGGCTGCATTGATAGCGTCTACATTACCTGAAATAACAAGCTGACCAGGACAGTTATAGTTGGCAGCAACTACCACATTACCCTCAGTGCTTACCTCTGCACAGACCTCCTCAACCTTCTCATCTGGCAAACCGATGATAGCAGCCATGGTACCGGGATTGGCCTCGCAAGCTTTCTGCATCGCATTGGCACGAGCAGCAACCAACTTCAAACCATCCTCAAAAGCCATAGCACCTGCAGCAACGAGGGCAGAGAACTCACCCAGAGAGTGACCAGCCACCATAGCAGGCTGGAACTCATCACCCAAGCAGAGGGCTGAGATAACAGAATGGAGGAACACGGCAGGCTGAGTAACCTTGGTCTCCTTCAACTGGTCGTCGGTACCGGCAAACATAATATCAGTAATCTTGAAACCGAGAATCTCATCGGCCTTATCAAAGAGTTCTTTTGCCAAAGAATTGTTGTCATAAAGGTCCTTACCCATTCCTACGAACTGAGAACCCTGACCTGGGAAAACAAATGCTTTCATTTCTTGTTTTATCTATTTAGTTTGTTACAAATGTTACGATGATAATATCCTGCAAAATGCTGAATAATAATCGGGTGCAAAGATACAATAAAAAAATGACACTTAAAAGAGAAAAAACAAAAAAATCCCAAATGCCTGAGGGCAGATGGGATTTTTATATTAATATGCTTTACAGTGCGAAAAAATATCGTACTAAAAAGTCGGTGAGATTACTCAGCTGCAGGAGCCTCCTCCTCAGCAGGAGCAGCCTCAACAGCAGGAGCCTCCTCTACTGCAGGAGCAGCAACAGGAGCATTTTCTGCTACAACGATAACAGGAACCTTGATTTCAACTTCCTTGTGGAAGTGAACAGTTGCCTCGTACTCACCAATCTTCTTGGCATCCTTCATAGTGATGATCTTACGATCTACCTCGATACCCTTCTTTGCGAGCTCCTCAGCTACAGTAGCGGCGTTAACAGAACCATAAAGCTGACCTGTTGCGCTCACCTTAGCGGCAATAGTAAGAACTACGTCATTGAGAGCCTCACCCTTCTTAACAGCCTCAGCCTTGATAGCCTCGAGCTTGTGAGCCTGCTGCTTCAAATCCTCAGCCAACTGCTTTTTAGCAGATGCTGAAGCGATAACAGCCTTACCTGTAGGAATGAGGAAGTTACGACCGTAACCACTCTTTACATTCACGATATCGTTCTTGTATCCAAGACCGATAATATCTTGCTTAAGTATAATTTCCATTAATCTTTTCCTCCTTAAATTACTTCATCAAATCGGTTACGTAAGGAAGCAAAGCGATCTGGCGAGCACGCTTAACAGCCTGTGCTACACGGCGCTGATACTTCAAAGATGTACCTGTGATACGACGTGGAAGAATCTTACCCTGCTCGTTCAAGAATCTCTTCAAGAACTCTGGATCCTTATAGTCGATATACTTAATACCGCTCTTCTTGAAACGGCAATACTTCTTCTTCTTTGTGTCGATAGAAGGAGCGGTCAAATAACGGATTTCTGATTTCTGATCTGCCATGATTAAGCCTCCTCTTTTTTACCAAGCTTAGCACGACGCTTCTCGGCGTACTGTGCTGCATACTTTTCAAGTTTAACAGTCATGTAACGAATAACTTTCTCGTCGCGGCGATAGCCAGTCTCGAGCTTGTTAATCAAAGTTGGTTCAGCCTTGAACTCAATCAAGTTGTAGAAGCCTGATGTCTTCTTCTCAATGTTGTAAGCCAACTTCTTCAAACCCCAAGCCTCTTCATTCAAAATCTCAGCACCGTTATCGGTGAGCAGCTTCTTGAACTTAGCGACCGTTTCCTTCATCTGTTCATCAGACAAAACGGGAGTCAAAATGAAAACGGTTTCGTATTGATTCATACTACTTTTGATAATTAAAATGTTATTAAATAAATTGTTGCACCCACAGATTCCGTGTCTAAAAAACACCTCTTCCACGAAATGCGGTGCAAAATTACTACTTTTTATTCAAATAACCAAATATTTTTTGTAATTTTGCCGAAAATATTTAATTCATTGGTTATTAAATCATAAAAAGAGGACTGAAATAATGAAAATAAACAAAATCAAGCAACTTTTGCCTGCACTTTTATCCATGGGTATGACATTTATCGTACTGGGGGTACTCATGCTTGCTGCCAGTTTCGTCTTTGGTATCAAAAACAACATCCTGCTGTTCGCCGGACTCTTTTTCATTGTCGCAGGAACAGCAGGATATGTATATTCGCTCAAGCAAAAGCCTTAGCTTAGTGACTGAGAAATTACTTATTCCTCGTTAGGAGTAATCAGCTTATAACCCTTACCATGGATGTTGATAATCTCAATCTGTGGATCATCTTTCAGGTGCTTGCGCAACTTGGTGATATATACATCCATAGAGCGAGCATTGAAGTAGTTGTCGTCTATCCAGATTGTCTTCAGGGCAAAGTCACGCTGCAGAATCTCATTGGCATGAGAACAGAGCAATGCCAACAGTTCATTCTCCTTGGTGGTCAACTTAGTCTGCTTCTCACCTGCAGAAAGCAACTGCTTCTGGGTATCGAAAGTAAACTTACCAATGTGGTACAGAGTTGACTCCTTATTCTTCTTACCACGTACTCGACGAAGGATAGCCTCTACACGGAGCACCAACTCTTCCATAGAGAAAGGCTTAGTGATATAATCATCGGCACCAATCTTGAAACCTTCGAGGATATCTTCCTTCAGTGTCTTGGCTGTCAAGAAGATGATTGGAATATCGGCATTAGCCTGACGAATCTCCTGTGCCAAGGTGAAGCCGTCCTTCTTTGGCATCATCACGTCGAGCACGGCAATATCAAACTTGCCTTTGGTAAACTCTCTGTAACCAGCCTCACCATCGGGGCACAAAGTTGTATCATATCCCTTTGCCAATAAATACTCGCGAAGCAACATACCCAAGTTCTCATCGTCCTCGCAAAGCAAAATCTTAATTGTCTCTTCCATAATCTTATAGCTTTAATATTAATATTCTGTTTATTTTATCAATCATGAATCACATTATTTTATCAATCATGAATCACAGGCAGCTTGATAGTAAAGGTTGTTCCCTTTCCATACTCGCTATCCACCTTGATCTCACCATCATGAAGATCTACTATCTTCTTTACATAAGCCAGACCCAGACCGAAGCCCTTCACATCGTGGACATTACCTGTATGAACACGGTAGAACTTATCAAAAATCTTCTTCAGATTCTCTTTCTTCATACCCAAGCCCGTATCTGTGATGGAGAGATATAGATGCTGATCGTCGTTCCACGTCTTCATCGTGATATCGAGCGCCTCACCTGGTTTGCGATACTTCACAGCATTATCCATCAGGTTGAAGATTACATTTTGGAAATGTACCTCATCTACATAGATAGAGGAATCCACTGCCTCGATATCGGTATACACCTTTCCGCCCGTATGCTCTACACGCAATGAGAACGAATGGGCTATATTCTCCACCATCTCGTTAAGGTCAAGTTCCTTCTTCTTGAACACAGCCTTCTTGCGGTCGAACATACTCATCTGCAAAACCTTCTCTACCAGGAAGCGCAGTCGCTTTGACTCGTCATTGATGACCGTACCCAAGTGTTTCTGCATCTGTTCGCTCTTTGATACCGAAGAGTCGTTGAGCATTTGGGCAGCCAGACTGATGCTGGCTATAGGCGTCTTCAACTCATGTGTCATATTGTTGATAAAGTCGTTCTTTATCTCCGTATAACGCTTCTGTCGGAATATTACCACAATGGTGAAGATGAAGGTGATCAGCAACACCAATGTAAAGATGATACTTGGTATCATGAAGCGCACACTCGAGAAGATATAACTGTTCATGTCAGGGAAATGCACCTTCACAACTCCCATCTTAGACTGAGGATCATTGCGGAACAATACTTGCGAATAGCTGTATTCCTCACCCTCTTCTGAAAAGTCAGGACAACGATAAACCTCGCGTCCATCCTGTGTGCTCACCGTGAAATGATAAGGAATGTTGATACCATTATTCATCATTTCCGCCTTGAGGTCCTGGTCGAGCTGTTTGAAGTTGATGCGTTCCTTCAAAGGCTTGTCTGACGCCGAATAGAGAATGGAGTAAACCACTTCGTCGAGCAACGCCTTCTGGTAAACATATCTATTCTTGACAATCTCCTGCAAGGACTTCTGGGTCTCGTGCAAGGAGTTCTTGTCGCTTCGCAGAATCATGGCCTTTGGCATCTGAGCAGGATTGGTAGCTATGGTCTTCAGTTCGAAAGAAGAATAGACAGTGCCGTCCTTACCTGTCACCGAATACTGATGTGAATGCTGAACTGTACCATCAAGCTGCCCGCTCCTTGTACCCACAGAGTCTTTCCGAGTGGCTCTGCGCTCAGTCTCATTGACGTCTTTCTCCAAATAGCGCAACGTCTCGTTCAACTCCAAGTTTCTTGAAGCTTGATACAGGGCTCTGTTGACCGACTCGTCAAACTGTTCTTTCTTCATATTCACCATCTCCTGAATATAACTCAGTTGAAGGAAAAGCAAAGCCAAGAACGAAAAGCCCATGATGATGGCAATAGTCCAAATTGTTTTCTTCTTCATGGCAGCAAAGATAGACAAATTTCTTAAACGATTAACAAATTGTCGTTAATTATTTATTCGTAATTTAATATTATTAACAATATCAATATTTGATAATTACTGATAAGCACTTATCTGAACCAACAAAAGTGCCTATCGTAATTACAGATACTCTTTCGACAAGAAAGAACAAGAGGACATGCAACAATCCGCATGTCCTCTTTCTTCTTATTATTTATTTTCTCCACTAACTATTACTCAGCCTCTTTAGCCAATTCTGCCTCGTGTTCAGCTATCAACTTGCCCTGAATATCATTAGGAACAAGCTCGTAACTTGCAAACTTGGTAGTGAAAGAAGCACGTCCACCTGTGAGCGAACTCAGAGAGATAGAGTAGTTGGAAAGTTCCTTCAACGGAATCTTCGCACTCAACTTCTGATAACCAGCCTCGCTGTCCATACCCATGATAAGAGCACGGCGGCCCTGCAAGTCACTCATCACATCGCCCATGAAATCAGCAGGAACATAAACCTCCAAATCATATATTGGCTCAAGAATCTTAGGACCGGCCTGCTTGAAAGCATCGCTGAAAGCATGACGGGCTGCCAGCATGAACGACAACTCATTACTGTCTACTGGATGCATCTTGCCATCATAAACGATAACTCTCACATCGCGGGCATAGCTGCCTGTCAGAGGACCGTGCTCGATACAGTCCATAATACCCTTGAGGATAGCAGGCATGAAACGTGCATCAATGGCACCACCTACCACAGAATTGAGGAATACCAACTTACCACCCCACTCCAATGAGACTTCCTCGCGACTCTTGATGTTCATCTTGAACTCCTGTCCGTTGAAGGTGAATGAGGTTGGATCAGGCATACCCTCTGCATATGGCTCCACTATCAGGTGAACCTCACCAAACTGTCCGGCACCTCCACTCTGTTTCTTATGTCGATACTCGGCACGAGCCTTCTTGGTAATGGTCTCACGATAAGGAATACGAGGCTCACCGAAGACAATGTTCAACTTCTCATTGTTCTCCAGGCGCCACTTCAATGTACGCAAGTGGAACTCGCCCTGACCATGCACGATCACCTGGCGCAACTCCTTACTCTGCTCCACTACCCATGTAGGATCCTCCTGGCGCATCTTCAAGAGAGCAGCCATCAGTTTCTCTGTATCCTGAGCATTGACAGCCTTTACGGCACGGGAGTACTTGGAGTTAGGATACTTGATGAAGTCGAAACGCCACTCTGTATCCTTGCCATTCAGCGTATTGCCAGTCTTCACGTCCTTCAACTTCACGGTACAACCGATATCACCCGCCTCGAGTTTGTCGACAGGAACACGATTGGCTCCCGCACAAGCATACAGCTGTCCGATACGCTCCTTGCTTCCACGGTCAGCATTGGTCAGGTCATCACCCGACTTCACCGTACCACTCATTACCTTAAAGTAGCTTACCTCACCGATATGTGGCTCCATACCTGTCTTGAAGAAGTAAACGCTTTCAGGACCAGCAGCATCAGGAGTAATCTCCTCACCACGGGTATTGTGCAACTTTGGCATCTCGCTGACGAAAGGCACCACATTGCCCAAGAATTCCATCAAGCGGCGCACACCCATATCTTTTCCTGCACAAACGCAGAACACGGGGAAGATGCTGCGGGTTACCAATCCCTTACGGATGCCCTCGCGCAACTCGTCTTCGGTAAGACTTTCACTCTCGAAGAATTTCTCCATCAAGCCCTCATCATTCTCGGCAGCAGCCTCAACGAGGGCCTTGTGCAACTCCATGGCCTTGTCCATCTCCTCTTCAGGAATCTCCTCAATGACAGGAGCACCACCTTCTGGCTTCCAGGAATATTTCTTCATCAATAGCACGTCAATGAGAGCATTGAAGCCAGAACCGGTCTCGACAGGATACTGTATCTGTACACACTTAGAACCATAGATTTCGTGCATGGTAGCCACGATATTATCGAAGTCACATTTGTCAGAATCAAGCTGATTGACAAGGAAGATGACAGGCTTGCCCAACTTCTCTGTGTAGCGGAAGTTATTCTGGGTACCTACCTCAGGACCATACTGACCATTGATAAGAATCACAGCCTGATCGGTAACATTGAGCGAAGTAATAGCACCTCCCACGAAGTCATCACTTCCTGGACAGTCTATGATATTAAGCTTCTTGTTGTTCCATTCTACATGAAAAACAGTTGGGAATACCGAATAGCCGTATTCCAACTCAACTGGGAAGTAGTCACTCACCGTATTCTTCGCTTCTACAGAGCCTCTACGCTTGATAATGCCTGCTTCGAATAACATACTTTCGGCAAGTGTAGTCTTGCCGCTACCCGCACTGCCCAACAATGCGATGTTTTTGATCTCATTTGTCTGATATACTCTCATGACGCTATAGATTTAATAAGGGTTATACATTAAGTTGTCAAAAGGGCGAAGTGGTTTCTTCTCCGCTTTATGGCTACTAAGATAGTGAATTTTTCCCAAAAAACAAAAAGTTTAGCACACAAAACTCACTTCTTTTAAAACATATTAGTAATTTTGCACCAAATTAAAGCAAAAAAACTGGCTTACACCTTATTATATATAGAAAACAATGGCAGGACTTTACATACACATTCCCTTCTGCGAGAGCCGCTGCATCTACTGCGGTTTTTACAGCACCACATCCCTGAAGATGAGAGAGGCATACGTGGATGCTCTCTGCAAGGAAATGGCAATGAGAACCATCGACCGTGCCCTGGGCGAACCTGCACAGATAGAAACCATCTACTTAGGAGGAGGGACACCCAGTCAGCTCACCAGTCAGCAACTCTTGCAAATTTTCGAAGGCATCAGCCAGCATTATGGCTCCTGCATGGTTAGAGACATGGAAGTAACCATGGAGTGCAATCCCGACGACATCATCCCTTCTCTTTGCCATACTCTCAGCCAGTTGCCCGTCAACCGTATCAGCATGGGAGCCCAGACTTTCTCGGATGAGCGCCTTCGCTTTCTGCACAGAAGACACAATGCCCGAGAGGTTGAGAATGCCATACATTTGCTGCGGGAAGCCGGCATCGGCAACATCAGTATTGACCTAATGTTTGGATTCCCCAACGAAACCATCCAGGAATGGCAACAGGACATCGAGCACGCCATCTCGCTGAACGCCGAACACCTATCGGCATACAGCCTGATGTATGAGGAAGGCACAACCCTGTACCGCTTGCTGCAGCAAGAGAAGATAAAGGAAACCGACGAGGACACCTACCTGCGAATGTACGAGATGCTTATCGACAAAATGACCGCTGCCGGATATGAGCACTACGAGATAAGTAACTTTGCGAAACCAGGATTCCGCTCACGCCACAACAGCAGTTACTGGCATGAAGTGCCCTACATCGGACTGGGAGCTGCTGCCCACTCATACAGACGCAAGCCTGAGGTGATGAGGAGTTGGAATGCAGCCGACATCCACAAATACATCCAGACCATAACAGAAGGAAGAACAGAGCAGGAACATGAAATTCTAAACAAGGAGACAAGATACAATGACCTGATAACAACAGCTTTGCGTACTATCGACGGCATCACACTCGAAGATATTAAAAAAGAGTTCGGCGACTCTTTCTACCGAACCCTGATGACTGAAGCTGACAATCACATAGCCCGCCAGCTGATGGTAATAAAAGATGGACATCTGGTGCTTACCCGTAAAGGACTCTACATCTCAGACGACATCATGAGCGACTTCATGTTGGTGTGATACCCCTACCGTTCTTTGAAAGAACAGCCTACGGGTTAGCCCAGCCATGCCTTGAAGTTCTCCAAACTGCCCTGCTGCAGATACATCGAATAGTAATATTCCTTGATGCGTTCGACAACCTGAGCGGTAGACTCCTTCTTGCTGATGTAAGGCTTTACCATCTGCATCAAGGCAAACAGCACTACCACTATCACCACCATGATAAGCCACGACAGGATTTCACTCCCCAGCCTGATGTAAGGCTGAACAAGGATACCAATTCCCAAGGGCAGGATAAAGCACAACCAGTCCAAGGGAGAATTGAGCTGGGTCGACTCCACATACTCATCCCTCAGTTCCTTGGGTGCATTCAGTATGAGTTGCTTATGATGCTGCTCCCAAAATTGATTGAATTCAGTTTCTTTGTTTTTTTTCTCCATCATCGTTGTTGTATACAATTTATATATTAAAGATGCTCAGCTGCGTCACATTCTCCATTTCGGTTTTCTTTATTGCAAATTTATCACAAATTAGTGAATTCTCAAAGCTTTTTTCTCTTGTTTTACTGCTTTTTAACCGCATTTAACCTCCATTGCCCAGTTACAATGCCTGTTGCAGAATATCATTGGCATTCGCCACTCGCTCTGCCGCAGGAGGCTGCACGTCTTTCAGAGGATAATCGATACCTAATTTCTCGTACTTATAAACTCCTAATGTATGATAAGGAAGCACCTCAATACGCTCTATGTTATGAAGCGTAGACAGGAAATCGCGCAACCTGACAAGATACTCATCCTTATCCGTAATACCAGGAATGAGCACATGTCTGATCCATACAGGTTTGTCTATCTCACTCAGATATCGGGCACAATCCAGAATATTGGCGTTACTATGACGCGTCAGTTTGCGATGCTCCTCATCATCTATGTGCTTGATATCAAGCAGCACCGTATCGGTAAGTTCCATCAGACGCTCAAACTTCTCGAAGAAAGGTGCCTTACGAGTAAATAGCTGAGCCGATGTGTCCAAACAGGTTCCTATGCCTCGCTGTTTGGCCTTCTCGAAAAGCTCCAGCAAGAAGTCTATCTGCAACAGGGCCTCACCTCCACTAACGGTAATGCCTCCATTGTCGCCCCAATATGCACGAAAGCGCTCAGCCTGATCGAGCAACTCGTCAGCCGTACGCTCCTCACCGATTCCTGTCTTCCAGGAATCGGGGTTATGACAGAACTGACAGCGCATAGGACACCCTTGCAGGAATATCAAAAACCTGATGCCAGGACCGTCTACCGAGCCAAAACTTTCCACACTATGTACGAAACATTTTGTCATATCTTTTCTATTTTATGCAAAGTTAGTACTTTATTTCCATTTATACAACTTTTATGCAGCAATTTTATAATTTTTAGGATATTTATCGTATACTCAACTATCGATAGTACGAACATGAGAAACAAGAAAAAAACAGCACAAAAGCTTTTGCATATATATCCAAAAGCCTACTTCACTTAACTGCGAAAAAATATTTTCCCAGTTGGGAAAAAATATTTTTCCAGTTGGGCGGATTCTGTTTCCCAGTTAGAAAAGGATTTTTAGGCTATTATTGCATAAAAATACAGCATAAACATGCCCTTTAAATCTGTGGTCTGACGATTTCAAATGACCACTTCTTGCATGAATAATACCTGCACTTTCTTATGTTCGGAAGTCAGAGAAAAAAAGCCCAGACTCTCAGAGCCTGGGCTATATAGATGATTTCTTTTACAAAAAAACTTCTCATTAGAGTTTCTCGTGAGCCTGACGGGCAATCACGTCAAGCTGCTGCTCGCGAGTCAGGTCGATAAACTTGACTGCATAACCGCTCACACGGATTGTGAAGTTCTGATACTCTTCCTTCTCTGGATGTTCCATGGCATCCATCAACTTGTCTACGCCAAATACGTTGACATTCAGGTGATGAGCACCCTGGTTAAAGTAACCATCCATCACGCCAACCAAAGTCTGGGCACGCTCCTCGTCGTTATGACCGAGAGCACCAGGACTGATGGTCTGAGTATTGGAAATACCATCAAGAGCATACTCGTAAGGCAACTTAGCCACAGAGTTGAGCGAAGCCAACAGGCCGTTCTTCTCGGCACCGTAAGATGGGTTGGCACCAGGTGCCAAAGGAGCTCCAGCAGGACGACCATCAGGCATGTTGCTGGTAAACTTACCGTAAACCACGTTGGACGTGATGGTAAGGATAGAGGTAGTAGGCTCAGAATCACGATAAGTATGATACTTCTTGATCATGTTCATGAAGGTCTTCAGAAGCCATACTGCAATCTCGTCGGCACGCTCATCATCGTTACCATAACGTGGGAAGTCGCCCTCGGTCTTGAAGCTGAGTGGGAAACCCGTCTCATCACGAATAATATTCACCTTGGCATACTTGATGGCTGAGATAGAGTCTACCACATGACTGAAACCCGCAATACCTGTTGCAAATGTACGACGGACGTCAGTATCGATGAGCGCCATCTCGGCTGCCTCGTAGAAGTACTTGTCGTGCATGAAGTGGATCAGGTTCAAAGTCTTCACATAAACAGAAGCCAACCAGTCCATCATGTCCATAAAGCGAGGCATGAACTCTTCATAAGTAAGTACATCGCCCTCTACGGCACGGTATTTAGGACCACACTGCTCACGGGTCTTGGAATCAACGCCACCAGAAACAGCATAGGTCAAGCACTTGGCCAAGTTGGCACGAGCACCGAAGAACTGCATCTCCTTACCGGTCTGTGTGGCAGACACACAGCAGCAGATGCTATAATCGTCACCCCATACAGGGCGCATTACATCGTCATTTTCGTACTGGATAGAACTTGTCTTCACAGAAATCAAAGAAGCATAGTGCTTGAAGCCCTTAGGCAAACGAGAACTGTACAATACAGTCAGGTTAGGCTCTGGCGAAGGACCCATATTCTCCAATGTGTGAAGGAAACGGAAGTCGTTCTTGGTAACCATAGAACGGCCATCCTGTCCCATACCACCCACCTCAAGTGTAGCCCATACTGGGTCACCAGAGAAGAGCTGGTTATAAGAAGGAATACGGGCGAACTTCACCATACGGAACTTCATCACCAGATGGTCGATCAGCTCCTGCGCATCAGCCTCAGTAAGAGTTCCCTCCTTGAAATCGCGCTCGAAGTAGATGTCGAGGAAGGTAGAGATACGACCTACCGACATGGCAGCACCATTCTGGGTCTTCACAGCACCGAGGTAGCCGAAGTAGAGCCACTGCACAGCCTCACGTGCATTCTGAGCAGGCTGGCTGATATCAAAACCATAGCTGGCAGCCATCTCCTTCAAGCCCTTGAGAGCCTTGATCTGCATAGAAACTTCCTCACGAAGACGAATCACCTCGTCGATCATCTCATGGTCACCCATGTTGGCAAGGTCGTTCTGCTTCTCCTGAATCAGGAAGTCGATACCATAAAGAGCCACACGACGATAGTCACCTACGATACGGCCACGGCCGTATGTGTCTGGCAGACCAGTAAGAATATGATTGTGGCGAACGAGCTTCATCTCGGGAGTGTAAGCATCGAAGACACCATCATTGTGAGTCTTGCAATATTTGTGGAAGATCTCGTGCAGTTTCTCTGATGGCTCATAGCCGTATGTAGTACAAGCCTGCTCTGCCATCTTAATACCACCATAAGGCATAAAGGCACGCTTCAGAGGCTTGTCAGTCTGCAGACCTACCACCTTCTCCAAGTCCTTGGTACCCTCGCCGATATAAGCAGCACCATATGCTGTCAATCCAGATACTACCTCGGTCTCCATATCCAGCACACCACCCTTGGCACGCTCCTCTTTCTGGAGTTCCTTCAACATTCCCCAAAGGGTGTCTGTAGCTTGGGTAGGTTCTGCCAAGAACGACTCATCGCCGTCGTAGCTGGTGTAGTTGTTCTGAATGAAGTCACGCAAGTTGACTTCCGTTTGCCACTTGTTTCCTTTGAAACCTCTCCATTCTTTTCTCATAATCGGTAAATATTTAATAAATTAACAAATAAACAAAAAAAGCCCGAACACAAAAGTGCCCGGGTTTATATCCAACAAGTCGCAAAGCCGCCTTGCATGAAGCCTATAACGATACGATTATTGAACTTTTGTTTTATCATTCTTTCTTTTTATCCTTTATATTGTGATTAATACTATTTTTTATCTCTGCAAAAGACCGAAAAAGGTCTCTTTCCTGATTGAGGGTGCAAAGTTACGCATATTTTCTGAAATGACAATGAAAAGCCGCAAATATTTCTTTCTCTACTCACATTCTATACTGAAAATCATCATTTATAGGGAGATAATGAAGACCCGCCCTCACCACTTCATGGTAAGAAGCAAGCAACTCCACCTCATTAATTCACCGTAATATGGAAGCATCCCTGCTTCACCTCGTACTTCACCAAGCAGCGGTTGGCCTGTCGCATGTCACGCAACACCTCGCTGAGCACCCATTTCAAGGAGTCGTTGCGCACCTCACGCCGAGGTTCGCTTGCCGTCTGCACGGTCTTATACCTGTTGTAACACACATCAAAGGTTGTACCATAAAGATGACACGAGTTCTCGGTGGCATTACTGTTGCGTGTACGCAGTTTCGCCACATCGTCCTTGGTACGCAGGATACTGGTGACGATAATCTTATGGAGCGGAATGCCCTTGATCTGCAACGAGTCGAAATAAGCCTTGCCAATATCCTGAAGCAACACCGAGGCACGTGGCACAAGATAAGGAATGCTGTTGTTCAACTTATCAACATAGAAATAAGGGTTACTGCCCACATACACCAGTTTGCCCTTGCTGTGCTCAGCCTCTTCACGGTTTTGCACCGGACTTACTCCATACTTATTGGCAGCAAGAAGCTGCACATCATTCTGATCGGGAAAGGTATTGCCAAAATGAGGGACCGAGAAAATACGATGTTTCACCACCTGCCCCTTGGAATCGAAAAATACAGAAGGCTTCATCCTCTCTACCGCCGTGGTGTCGATACTGTCGACAACTGCCGTGTCGGCCTGCGCCACCGACTTGTGAGCCAAGGGTTGTGCCACACTCGGGAAGACAAGGCGTACCAGGGCAAGCAACAAAGTTGCTGCCACAAAAACTTTCAAAAACTTATTCTTGGATAGCTTCATTTTCTATGTGTCGTTCTTTATTTTCATGCAAAGGTAGTAAAAAGGAATGAATTAGAGCCATCGACATTCCGCAAAAAGACACTCACAATACATTTTTTTAATTATTTATCATTTAGCCTACTGTTTTTTGATATTTAAGGCTCGATTTTGGGAGTATTAATTTGCTCATGTCGTGGAAAATGATTACTTTTGCACCGTGTTATATATTACATATCTTTGAACAAAAAAAATTGATATAAAAAGGTTTTGATAGAGAAGCATATAGTACTCGAAGATGTAGACCCAGTGATGTTCTACGGAGTGAACAACGCTCACTTGCAGATGATCAAGTCGCTGTATCCTAAGTTGCGTATCGTGGCACGTGACAATGTGTTGCGTGTGCTCGGCGACGAAGAGGAAATGGCAAAAGCCGAAGAAGAGATAGAACGTATGAGGATACATCTGCTCAAGTACAACACCCTGACAGAGGAAGATATCCTCGACATCGTGAAGGGAAAACAGACCAAAGCCGACACCGTGAAGGGAGTATTGGTATATAGCATCAGCGGAAAGCCCATCAAGAGCCGAAGCGAGAACCAGCAAAAACTTATTGATGCCTACGAGAAGAACGACATGGTGTTTGCCGTAGGGCCTGCCGGTACAGGAAAGACCTACCTCAGCATCGCCCTTGCCGTAAGGGCCCTGAAGGACAAAGTGGCCAAGAAGATCATCCTTTCAAGACCTGCCGTCGAAGCTGGCGAGAAATTGGGATTCCTGCCAGGCGACATGAAGGACAAGATAGACCCATACCTACAACCACTCTATGATTCGCTCGAAGACATGATACCTGCCGTGAAACTGCAGGACATGATGGAGAAGCACATCATACAAATAGCACCCCTGGCTTTTATGCGTGGACGCACCCTAAGTGATGCTATAGTCATCCTCGACGAGGCGCAGAACACCACCTCACAGCAGATACGTATGTTCCTCACCCGAATGGGCACCAACACCAAGATGATCATCACGGGCGACATGACACAGATAGACTTGCCGCGCGACCAGAGAAGCGGACTGAAAGAAGCGCTCAAGATTCTGGAAGGAGTAGAAGGCATCGGAGTAGTGAACTTAGGCCAGAAAGACATCGTGCG
The DNA here is from genome assembly GCF_029348455.1 of Segatella intestinalis. NCBI lineage: Bacteria > Pseudomonadati > Bacteroidota > Bacteroidia > Bacteroidales > Prevotellaceae > Segatella > Segatella intestinalis. Next base: position 23,705 of record NZ_JARJVV010000013.1, on the reverse strand, counting down.
CCACAAACTGGTTACCCGTATCGTCAACGCCTACGACAAGTATGACAAGGAACGGGCTGAGGCACGGGAAGCAAGATTAGCAGAAAAAGAGAATACAAAATAATTAGAATTTAAGAATGGACGAAATGAAATGGAAAACCATATCATCGAGTCTAAATTTCAAAGTTCAAATTTCAACGTAAAATGAAAGCTTTAACAAAGACAGATTTCCATTTTGATGGACAAAAGAGTGTTTACCACGGAAAAGTACGTGATGTGTATGACATTAACGACGATATCCTCGTGATGGTCGCCACTGACCGAATCTCGGCATTCGACGTTGTGTTGCCTAAAGGCATTCCTTTCAAGGGACAGGTGCTCAACCAGATTGCAGCCAAGTTCCTGGATACAACAACAGACATTTGTCCTAACTGGAAGCTGGCTACGCCCGACCCTATGGTGACCGTAGGACTGAAGTGCGAGGGTTTCCGTGTAGAGATGATCATCCGCTCTATCCTTACAGGTAGCGCATGGAGAGAATACCAGAAGGGCTGTCGCGAGATCTGTGGCGTAAAACTGCCAGAGGGTATGCGCGAGAACCAGCGTTTCCCAGAGCCAATCATCACACCTACAACCAAAGCTGACGAGGGACACGACATGAACATCTCTAAGGAAGAGATTATCGCACAGGGTATCGTTAGCGCAGAAGACTATGCAGTCATGGAAGACTACACACGCCGCATCTTCCAGCGCGGACAGGAGATTGCTGCCAAGCAGGGTCTCATCCTCGTAGATACAAAATACGAGTTTGGCAAGCGCGACGGCAAGGTGTATCTCATCGACGAGATTCACACTCCAGACTCAAGCCGCTATTTCTATGCTGACGGCTACGAGGAAAAGTTCGAGAAGGGCGAGCCTCAGCGCCAGCTCTCTAAGGAGTTCGTACGCCAGTGGCTCATCGAGCACAATTTCATGAACGAGCCAGGACAGACCATGCCTGAGATTACCGATGAGTATGCAGAGAGCGTAAGCGAGCGCTACATCGAATTGTACGAGCACATCACAGGCGAGAAGTTCGACAAAGCTACCGAGGAAGGCGACATTGCCGCACGAATCGAGAAGAACGTCAGCGAGTGGCTCGCTTCACACAAGAAGTAAGCTGAAGACAACAAGAAGAGTTACGGAACGACAGTCTTTCGACCGACATTCCGTAACTCATACTATACAGTAATATTCTATATATAATATAAGGTACGCGCGAGGCATGTACAAGCAAGAGAAAATAAAGCCCTACGAAGGACAAGGCGATAAAGGGAAACTGGTAGAGGAAATGTTCGACAACATCGCCCCCACCTACGACACCCTCAACCACAGACTCTCGTGGGACATAGACAAAGGCTGGAGGAAGAAGGCCATCAAACAGCTGGCACCTTTCAGACCTCAGAAAATGCTCGACATAGCCACAGGCACAGGCGACTTCGCTATCCTGTCGGCACAAATGCTGCACCCACTGCAACTCATCGGCACAGACATCTCGGAGGGCATGATGAAGATAGGCAAGGAAAAGGTGGCAAGAGAGAAGTTGGAACACATCATCTCCTTCCAGAAAGAAGACTGCCTGAACCTCTCGTTTCCCGACAACACCTTCGATGCCGTAACAGTTGCTTTCGGCATACGCAATTTCCAGAGTCTGGACCAAGGTCTCAGAGAGATGCACCGCGTACTGAAGAAGGGCGGACATCTGAGCATAGTGGAACTGACGTCACCCGTCCGCTTCCCTATGAAACAGCTTTTCCGCATCTATTCACACACCGTACTGCCCATTTATGGCAAGCTGATTTCCAAAGACCAAAGCGCCTACAGCTATCTTACAGCTACCATAGAGGCTTTCCCTCAGGGAGAGACTATGATGGAAGTGCTTAGGAAAGCAGGATTTGCCAAAACAGAATTCAAAAGACTGACTTTCGGAATCTGCACCATGTATTTCGCAACAAAATAAACAGAGTGCAACGATAAAGAACAATACAAAACAAGGATATTATGGACAAATATGGACTTATAGGTTATCCGCTGGGACATTCCTTCTCAAAAAACTACTTCAACGAGAAATTTGAGAACGAAGGAATTGATGCCAAGTACATCAACTTCGAGATACCACACATCGAAGACCTGACAGAAATCTTGGACACCACGCCCGAGTTGAAAGGACTCAATGTCACGATCCCCTACAAGGAAAAGGTTATCAGCTACCTCGACTTCATCAGCCCCGAGGCTACAGCCATCGGAGCTGTCAATGTCATCAAGGTGGAACACAAAGGAAATAACGTCAAGTTGAAAGGCTACAACAGCGATGTCATTGGATTCACCCGCAGCATTGAGCCATTCCTGGAGCCTTGCCATAAGAAAGCCCTTATCTTAGGTACTGGCGGCGCATCCAAAGCCATCAACTATGGACTGAAATCTCTTGGACTCGAGACCGTCTACGTAAGCAGATTCGAGCGCCCTGGAACCATACAGTATGACAAAATAACACCAGAGATTATCAAGGAGTACAACGTTATCGTAAACTGTACCCCTGTAGGAATGTATCCACATACAGACGAATGTCCCGAACTTCCCTACGAGGCTATGGACAGCCACACCCTGCTCTACGATCTCATCTACAACCCTGACGAGACCCTCTTCATGAAGAAAGGCAAAGAGCAAGGAGCCACCGTGAAGAACGGTTTGGAAATGTTGCTTCTGCAAGCCTTTGCATCGTGGGACTTCTGGCATCAGGAATAACATCCACTCTCTGCTGACAATATATAATTCAAAATTATTTTCTTTTTATATCAATTGATTATGAGCAACAACAGATATATGATGCGCGGTGTGAGTGCCGCCAAGGAAGATGTGCATAATGCCATCAAGAATATTGACAAGGGAATCTTCCCACAGGCTTTCTGCAAAATTATTCCCGACATTTTGGGAGGCGACCCTGAGTATTGCAACATCATGCATGCCGACGGCGCCGGCACAAAATCGAGCTTGGCATACATGTATTGGAAGGAGACTGGCGACCTTTCTGTATGGAAAGGTATTGCACAGGATGCTGTGGTAATGAATACCGACGACCTCCTCTGCGTGGGAGCCGTAGACAACATCTTGGTGTCTTCTACCATTGGACGCAACAAAATGCTCGTACCTGGAGAAGTCATCTCTGCCATTATCAATGGTACTGACGAACTCCTGAGCGAAATGCGCAACATGGGCATTGGCATCTATCCTACAGGAGGAGAGACAGCTGACGTAGGCGACTTGGTTCGCACCATCATAGTAGATTCAACAGTAACCTGCCGCATGAAGAGAAGTGAAGTCATCAACAATGCCAACATACAGCCAGGTGATGTCATCGTAGGTCTTTCTTCTACAGGTCAGGCTACCTACGAAAAGAAATACAATGGCGGAATGGGCAGCAACGGACTTACCTCTGCCCGCCATGATGTCTTCGCCAAGTATCTGGCAGAGAACTACCCAGAGAGCTACGACCATGCAGTACCAGAGGAACTGGTATACAGTGGCAAATACAAACTGACCGACGAGGTGGAAGGCGCTCCTGTCAATGCAGGCGAACTGGTTCTCTCTCCTACCCGCACCTATGCTCCTGTTATCAAGAAACTGTTGGACGAACTGCGTCCCGAAATACATGGTATGGTACACTGCACAGGCGGTGCACAGACCAAGGTACTACATTTCGTAAACGAGAACTGCAAGGTTGTGAAGGACAACATGTTCCCTGTTCCACCTCTCTTCAAGGCCATCCACGACTGCTCTGGTACCGACTGGAAGGAAATGTATCAGGTATTCAACATGGGTCACCGTATGGAAATCTATGTGCGTCCTGAGGTTGCAGAGAAGGTTATCGCCATCAGCAAGAGCTTCAATATCGATGCTCAGGTAGTGGGACATATCGAGGAAGGCAAACGCAGCCTGACTATCAAGAGCGAGTTCGGAACTTTCGAATACTAAGAGTTTAAATAACGATGGACAACAACAATATACTACAGAAATTAGAAGGCTTGGAGAGCCGATACGAGGAAGTCAGCACCCTCATTACCGACCCTGATGTGATAGCAGACCAGAGCCGATACGTGAAGTTGACCAAGGAATACAAAGACTTGGGCGACATCATGGCGGCACGCAAGCGCTACATCGACTGCCTCAACGCCATCAAGGAAGCCAAGGACATTCTCGCCAATGAGAGCGACCCTGACATGAAAGAGATGGCACGCGAGGAACTCAATGAGAACGAGACTCTACAGCCCCAGATTGAGGAAGAGATAAAGATTGCCCTTGTGCCAAAAGACCCAGAAGATGCCAAGAACGTACAAATGGAAATTCGTGGCGGAGCTGGTGGCGATGAAGCCGCACTCTTTGCTGGCGACCTCTTCAATATGTACAAGAAATACTGCGAGTCAAAGGGATGGACTGTCAGCGTGACTTCTGTATCAGAAGGTGCTGTTGGCGGATTCAAGGAAATCGACTTTGCTGTTAGCGGAGCTGACGTTTATGGCACGCTGAAATACGAATCAGGCGTACACCGTGTACAGCGAGTTCCTGCCACAGAAACTCAGGGCCGTATGCATACCAGTGCTGCTACAGTAGCCGTACTGCCCGAAGCTGACAAGTTTGAGGTAAACATCAACGAGGGTGATATTAAGTGGGATACATTCCGTTCGAGTGGTGCCGGTGGTCAGAATGTCAACAAGGTGGAGTCCGGTGTACGTCTTCGCTACCCTTGGAAGAACCCTAACACGGGTGAGGTGGAAGAAATCCTCATAGAGTGTACCGAAACTCGCGACCAGCCTAAAAACAAGGAACGTGCCTTGAGCCGTCTGTACACCTTCATTCACGACCGCGAACACCAGAAGTACATCGACGATATTGCCAGCCGACGCAAGAGTCTGGTGTCGACAGGAGACCGTAGCGCCAAGATTCGTACATACAACTTCCCTCAAGGACGTGTCACCGACCACCGTATCGGTTATACCACCCATGACCTGAGTGGATTCCTCGGAGGCGACATACAAGGCATGATAGATGCCCTGACCGTAGCCGAGAATGCAGAAAAACTGAAAGAAACAGAATTGTAGAATTATGAACAGAAAAGAACTTGTAGAACAGATATTCGCCAAGAAAAGTTTCTTGTGCGTAGGTCTCGACACCGATATCAAGAAAGTGCCTGAGCACCTTACCAAACAGTATGAAAAGACTGAAGATGTTATCTTCGCCTTCAACAAGGCCATCATTGATGCCACAGCACCCTACTGTGTTTCTTACAAACCCAACCTGGCTTTCTATGAGAGCATGGGACTGGCAGGCATGATAGCTTTCGATAAGACCATCGCTTATCTGAACGAGCACTATCCTCATCACTTTATCATCGCCGACGCCAAAAGAGGTGACATCGGCAACACATCAAAGATGTACGCCCGCACATTCTTCGAAGAGTATAAGCTCGACGCTCTCACAGTAGCTCCCTATATGGGCGAAGACTCTGTGAAACCATTCTTGGAATATGAGGGAAAATGGGTCATCCTGCTGGCGTTGACAAGCAACAAGGGCAGCCACGACTTCCAGCTCACAGAAGACAAGGACGGTCAGCGTCTTTTCGAGAAAGTGTTGACAAAGAGTCAGGAATGGGGAAACGACGAGAACATGATGTATGTCGTAGGAGCCACACAAGGCAGCATGTTCACCGATATCCGCAAATGCGCTCCTAACCACTTCCTCCTTGTTCCTGGCGTAGGTGCACAGGGAGGCAGTCTGCAGGAAGTGTGCAAGTATGGCATCATCAAGGACTGCGGTCTGCTGGTCAACTCTTCACGTGGCATTATCTATGCCAGCAACGGTGAGGACTTTGCCGAGACAGCTGGCATCAAGGCCAAGGAATTGCAAGAGCAGATGGCAGAAGAATTAGCCAAGCTTTCATAAAAAACGACTACCTTTTATGGCGCAAAGTACCTCTTTTCAGGGCACTTTGCGCCTAAAAAGTGTATGTTTGCAAGCCAAAAAGCAAAATATTACGATTTAATTACAAGTTTATAAATCTTTTTTGCTATATTTGCAAGCAATAAGGAGCTAACTGGCTAATAACAATCATTGAAAACAAACAAATATGGAGTTTACCGCAAAACAAATAGCCCAGTTTGTACAAGGGCACGTAGAAGGTGACGAGAATGCAATCGTCAATACCTTTGCAAAAATTGAAGAAGGTAAGAAAGGTGCTATTTCTTTCCTCTCAAATCCCAAATATACGCATTATGTATACGACACTCAGTCGTCTGTCGTATTGATAGACGAGAGTGTAGAACTGGAAAAGCCCGTTTCCACAACATTGATTCGCGTAAAGAATGCCTACGAATGCGTGGCAAAACTTCTGCAGATGTATGAATCAATGAAGCCTAAGAAGACTGGCATAGATCCATTGGCTTTCATTTCTCCTAAGGCTAAGGTAGCCGAGGGTGTTTACGTAGGAGCTTTTGCTTATATCAGCGATGGAGCTGAGGTGGGCGAAGGCAGCCAGATTTATCCTCATGCTTACATTGGCGAAGGTGTCAAGGTAGGAAAGAACGCACTCATCTATCCTAACGTGACTGTTTATCATGGCTGCAAGTTGGGCGACAACGTAACTCTTCATGCAGGCTGTGTAATAGGTGCCGATGGATTCGGATTTGCACCTGGTCCCGACGGTTACGACAAGATTCCTCAGATAGGTATTGTCACCATTGAGGACGATGTAGAGATAGGTGCCAACACTTGTGTTGACCGTTCTACTATGGGAAGTACCTATATCCGTAAGGGTGTGAAACTCGACAACCTCGTTCAGATAGCTCACAACACTGATATTGGCGAGAACACCGTGATGTCTTCTCAGGTAGGTATCGCAGGAAGCACCAAGGTGGGCCAGTGGTGTATGTTTGGCGGTCAGGTAGGTATTGCTGGTCACATCACTATTGGCGACAAGGTGTTCCTCGGTGCACAGAGTGGTGTTCCAGGAAGTCTGAAGAGCGGACAGCAGCTCATCGGCACACCTCCTATGGAGCAGCGTTCATACTTCAAGTCACAGGCCATCTTCCGTCGCCTGCCCGATATGTACAAGGAACTCAACGACCTGAAGAAGCAGGTGGAAGAACTGAAAAAGAAGTAATAGAAATAACAAGGCACGAATGATACGGATGACACACAGAGTGTAACGCCACTAAGGCATCCGAAAAAAGAATCCGTGTAATCCGTGCCTAAAAAATAATATAATTATGTCAAAACAAAAGACTCTGAAAGGCAGTTTCTCACTTTGTGGAAAAGGCTTGCACACAGGATTAAGCCTCACTGTAACTTTCAATCCTGCAGCAGAGAATACCGGTTATAAAATACAGCGTATCGATCTCGAAGACCAGCCAGTCATCCAGGCAGTAGCTGAGAACGTAGTAGAAACACAGCGTGGAACAGTGCTTGGCAAAGGTGATGTGCGAGTAAGCACCATAGAGCATGGTATGTCTGCTCTTTATGCGCTCGGCATCGACAACTGTCTGATTCAGGTAAATGGTCCAGAATTCCCTATTCTCGATGGCTCAGCTGCTTTGTACGTAGAAAAGATTCAGAGCGTGGGCATACAGGAGCAGAATGCAGAGAAAGACTACTATATCATCCGTCATAAGATAGAGGTGAAAGACGAAAGCGGTTCGGTCATCACTATCCTGCCAGACGAAGACTTCAGTATCACAGCCATGTGCTCGTTCGAGAGCAAGTTCATCAACAGTCAGTTTGCTACACTCGACAAGATGGAGACCTATGCAGAGGAGATTGCTTCTGCCCGTACCTTTGTTTTCGTACGTGACATCATGCCATTGCTGCAAGCCAACCTGATCAAAGGTGGCGACCTCGACAATGCCATTGTGATCTATGAGCGCCAGGTAGAGCAGGCTCAGCTTGACCAACTCGCCGACCATCTTAAGGTTCCTCGCATGGATGCCAACAAGTTGGGCTATATCCAGCACCGACCTCTGCAGTGGGAGAACGAATGCACACGTCATAAGCTTCTCGACATTATCGGCGACATGGCTCTTATCGGTAAGCCTATCAAGGGTCGCATCATCGCAACCCGTCCTGGTCATACCATCAACAATAAGTTTGCCCGCCTGATGCGCAAGGAGATTCGCAAGCACGAGATTCAGGCTCCTATCTACAATCCTAACGAGGAGCCGGTTATGGACAACATACGCATCCGTCAGCTTCTACCCCACCGTTACCCAATGCAGTTGGTAGACAAGGTGATAGCCATGGGTCCAACCAGCATCGTTGGTGTCAAGAGCGTAACAAGCAATGAGCCATTCTTCCAGGGTCACTTCCCTGAAGAGCCAGTCATGCCTGGTGTGCTGCAGGTAGAAGCCATGGCACAATGTGGAGGCTTGTTGGTGCTCAACCAGTTGGAAGAGCCTGAACGCTGGAGCACTTACTTCATGAAGATAGACGACGTGAAGTTCCGCAAGAAGGTAGTACCTGGCGACACTCTCCTGTTCCGTGTAGAGCTGCTGGCTCCTGTACGCCATGGCATCAGCTCAATGAAGGGCTATATGTTTGTTGGAGACCAGGTAGTGGCTGAGGCAACCTTCACTGCACAGATTGTTAAGAATAAGTAAGAAAACTATCCTTTGACATGCAACACAGGCAAGAAAAAAATATATAAAAAGCCTCTCTGCATGTGAGACTTGAATCAACAATAGTTAATTAAATTGTAAACAAGAAATATGAATCAGATTAGTCCTTTAGCATTTGTTCATCCTGAGGCAAAACTCGGAGATAACAACATCATCGGTCCTTTCTGCTATATTGACAAAGACACCGTTCTGGGTGACAACAACGTGATGCAGAATTCTGTAACCATCCATGTGGGAGCACGAATCGGCAACAACAACGAGTTCTTCCCAGGTGCCAGCATCTCTACCAAGCCACAGGATCTGAAGTTCCGCGGTGAGCAGACAACCTGCGAGGTTGGCGACAACAACAGTATTCGTGAGAATGTAACCATTTCCCGTGGTACTGCCTCAAAGGGCAAGACTGTTGTCGGAAGCAACAACCTCCTCATGGAGTGTGTGCACGTGGCTCACGACTGTGAGTTGGGCAGCGGTTTGATCATAGGCAACTCTACAAAATTTGCCGGAGAGGTGGTAGTAGACGACAACGCTATCGTCAGCGCCAATGTTCTCGTTCACCAGTTCTGCCACATTGCAGGATACGTGATGATTCAGGGTGGATGCCGATTCTCACAGGACATTCCTCCATATATCATTGCCGGTAAGGAGCCAACAAGATACTGCGCACTCAACCTGGTAGGCCTTCGCCGCCGCGGTTTCAGCAACGAACTCATTCAGCAGATTCATGAGGCTTACCGCCTTCTCTACTCTAAGGGCGTGCTGAAAGAAGGTATCGAGGAAATCAAGAAGAACCTGCAGATTACCCCTGAAATACAGTATATCATCGACTTCGTTGAGAACTCCAAGAGAGGTATCATTCGATAAAAGTAAAAGGGTAAAAAAGTAAAAAGGTAAAAAGAGCATTCTTGCTTAAGTTTATGAAACGAGCAAGGATGCTTTTTTCTTGAATATAATGAATGATTCAACTTTCGCATGATATGAAGACATTGATTGTGGTCTTAGGTCCTACGGGTGTTGGCAAAACGGAGCTTTGCCTTTCGCTGGCAGAGCATTTAGGCACGCCTATTGTCAATGCAGACTCCCGTCAGATATTCGCCGAGCTCCCTATAGGAACTGCAGCCCCTACTGCCGAACAGCAGAAGCGCGTGAAGCATTATTTTGTAGGCAACCGCCACATCGAGGACTATTACAGTGCTGCCCAATACGAGGCTGACGTGATGAAACTCCTAAAAGAGGATATCTTCAAGAATCACGACGTAGCCCTGCTCACAGGAGGAAGCATGATGTACATTGATGCTGTATGCAATGGCATCGACGACATACCCACCGTACGTGATGACATCAGAGAATGGATGAAAGCACGTCTTGCCAATGAAGGGCTCGACACTTTGGTGGAGGAACTGAAAAACCTCGACCCAGAACACTGGGCCATAGTAGACAAGAAGAATCCACGTCGCGTGGTTCATGCCCTGGAGATATGTCACCAGACAGGAAAGACCTACACATCCTTCCGTACCAACAAAAAGAAGAGCCGTCCTTTCCGCATTGTCAAGATAGGACTGAACAGAGACCGTTCCGAACTGTACGACCGTATCAACCAACGAGTTCACGTCATGATGCAGGAAGGTTTAGAGGCAGAGGCAAGAGGCGTTTATGCCTATCGTGATCAGACAGCCCTGCGTACTGTGGGCTACAAAGAGATGTTTGCCTATTTCGACGGCACCATCGACCTGCATGAAGCGGTACGCCAGATACAGTCACACAGCAGAGAATACATGCGCAAGCAGCTAACATGGTTCAAACGTGACGAGACGATACAATGGTTTCACCCCGATAATATTAAAGAAATCATAAAATATGTAGATAGCTGCTTGAAGATGGAATAATTTTACTACTTTTGCAAAGAAGTTTAAAAGAGTATTCAATATACAACAACAATGAACAAAATCAAGAACTTAGCAGCATGGCTGTGGCGCAAGTTCCGCGCTTTCTGGCCATGGTACAAGAATCTGTATCGAGGCAAGGCATGGTATTCCAAAACTCTCATTGGCATAGCAAGCTGCATCGTGGCTTTCATACTGTATTTAGGTGCAGTGGATATTAACTTCCTCTGGCTGTTTGGTAAATCGCCAGGTTTCTTCTCTGGCATTACGAATCCTCAGACCAGCGAGGCTTCTGAGATTTACAGCGCCGACGGCAAGCTGATAGGTAAGTATTTCAACGAAAACCGTACTCCCGTAAAATACGAAGAGGTAAACCCAGCCTTCTTCAAGGCTTTGGTCGACACCGAGGACGAGCGCTTCTACAAGCATTTGGGTATTGACCCCATCGGACTCTTTGGTGCCATGAAGGATGCCTTGCTGCATCACGATGCACGAGGAGCTTCTACCATCACCCAGCAGTTGGCAAAGAATATGTTCCGCGTCCGCTCCCAGTACTCTACAGGTTTGCTGGGCAAGGTGCCCGGTCTGCGCATTCTCATCATCAAGAGCAAGGAATGGATTATAGCAGCCAAGTTGGAGGCTGTCTACACCAAGAAGGAAATCATCACGATGTATGCCAACACTGTAGATTTCGGTTCCAACTCGTATGGCATCAAGACAGCGGCAAAGACCTACTTCAACGTAAGTCCTAAGGAACTGACTACCGATCAGGCTGCCGTACTCGTAGGTATGCTTAAGGCTACCACCTATTATAATCCACGCACCAACCCCGAACACAGTCTGGAACGACGCAACGTGGTGCTCAACAATATGGTACGCCATGGTGACCTGAGCCGCGAGGAATACAACACCCTCAGTCAGGAGCCTATCAAGCTCGACTTCAAGGTGGAGGAAAACTACGACGGACAAGCCAAATACTTCCGCGAGGCTGTGGCTGACTATCTGGCAGACTGGTGCAAGGACGAGGGTTACGACCTGTATACCAGCGGACTGAAGATATACACCACGATAGATACCCGCATGCAGAAGTATGCTGAAGATGCCGCACGCAAACAGATGCGACAGGTACAGCAGAACTTCAACAACCACTGGGATATCTACCGCAAACAGGATACCAACTGGCTTCGTCAGGAACCCTGGCAGGACGAGAAGCATCAGGTCATCCCCAACTTCATTCAGGGCATTGCCGAGCGCCAGCCTTTCTATAAAGCTTTGATTGCCCGCTTCCCCAACAATCCCGACTCTGTGAACTATTATTATAAGGAGTGGGTTCACCCAGTCAAGGTATTCGATTACGACAAGGGCACCATCACCAAGATGATGACATCCGAAGACTCCATCAAGTACATGACCACCTTCATGCATTGTGCCTTTGTGGCCATGGAACCACAGACGGGTGCCGTTAAGGCATGGGTGGGCGACATCGACTTCGACCATTGGAAATACGACAAAGTGACAGCCGAACGCCAGCCAGGTTCTACCTTTAAGCTCTTCGTCTACACCGAGGCCATGAACCAGGGTCTTACGCCTTGTGACAAGCGTCGCGATGAATATATCTCGATGGATGTCTACGACAAGAAGAAACATGAGATGGTGAAATGGACCCCATCCAATGCCAATGGTTCTTTCTCGGGCGACTCCATCCCACTGAAGAGTGCATTTGCCAAGAGTATCAACTCTGTAGCAGTGCGCTTGGGTCAGGAGATGGGTATCAAGCGCATCATAGAGACAGCACAGAAGATGGGTATTCAGAGTCCGCTCAACGATGAGCCTTCTCTGGCTCTTGGTTCGAGCGACGTCAACCTCTTGGAATTGGCAAACGCCTACTGTACGGTTGCCAACAACGGAAAGCATCATGACCCAGTCCTGGTGACAAGAATTGTAGACCGCGACGGCAAGGAGGTATATACTGCCCCATCAACCGAGGAACAGGTGATTCCTTACAAGTCTGCCTTCCTGATGCAGCAGTTGCTGCAGGGCGGTATGCGCGAACCAGGAGGAACCTCACAGAGTCTGTGGGGCTACGTGGGCAATGTTCGTGATACTGAGTTTGGTGGAAAGACCGGTACAACCAACAATCACTCCGACGCCTGGTTCATGGGTGTGAGCCCTAAGCTCGTAGTAGGTGCATGGGTAGGAGGAGAATACCGCTGCATCCACTTCAGGACGGGTGCTCTCGGACAAGGTTCCCGAACGGCATTGCCTATCTGCGGATACTTCTGGCAATACGTGATGAACGATCCTGCCTTCCAGAAATACCACGGCAAGTTTGACAAGCCTCACGACGAGGACATCACCCGCGACATGTACATCTGTGCAAGTTATGTGCCCAAGGCTAAGGTTGATACCACTCAGGTAGACAGCACTGCACTCAACGAAGAGATCATCCTCGACGAGAACGGCAACCCTGTCATCAAGGAGATACCTGCCGAAAAGAATGAGGCAACAACAGGAACTGCCACAGAGAAAAAGCCAGGCGAGGAACAGGGCGAGAAGAAAGAAAAGAAAAAGTCACGCCCCACAGAGCAGGCCATCAAGTTTGACGACTTGTAAACCGCGCCAGGCTCTATAGTGACAGAAAAGAATAAACACAACCTAACAAAAATCGGCGATTTTCTGAAAGATGGGAATCGCCGATTGTCATTTCAAAGAAACAGGTATGGCAGAAAAAGACCACTCAGCAAGCCAGTCTGCAGAAAATCATATCGACCTGGATAATCCTGAGTTGCAGAATGCACTCCAGATTATACAGTACACCCGACGCTCACTCTTCCTCACAGGAAAGGCAGGCACCGGCAAGTCCACCTTTCTGCGCTACATTGCTGCCCACACCAAAAAGAAACACATCATTCTTGCACCCACCGGTATTGCTGCCATCAATGCCGGAGGAAGCACCCTGCACAGTTTCTTCAAGATTCCCTTCCATCCGCTGCTGCCCAACGACAGTATGTTCAGCGTGCGCAATATCCGCAACACCCTGAAGTACAACTCCGAGAAAATTAAGATCATACGCGAGGTGGAACTCATCATCATCGACGAGATCAGTATGGTGCGTGCCGACATCATAGACTTCATAGATAAGGTGCTACGCATATACAGCCGCAACATGCGAGAGCCTTTCGGTGGCAAGCAACTGCTTCTCGTGGGAGATATCTATCAGCTGGAACCTGTCGTGAGAGAGGAAGACCGCAGGCTTCTCTCACCTTTCTACCGCAGCAGTTTCTTCTTCGATGCCAAGGTGTTCGAATACTTCCAGTTGGTGAGCATCGAGCTGAGAAAGGTTTACCGACAAAGCGACCCTGTGTTTATCAGCATACTCGACCACATTCGCACCAGTCAGGTTCCCATGAGCGACCTTCAGAAACTCAACCAGCGTGTGGGAGCCCGACTTGACGAAAGCGACAGCAAACTCGCCATCACCCTTTCCACACGCCGCGACACAGTAGACTACATCAACGACAGTCAACTCAAACTGTTGCCTGGCGAGCCTACCCTCTTCCGAGGCAATATCCAGGGCGAGTTCCCTGAAAGCAGCCTCCCCACCCCAATGGAACTATACCTGAAGACGGGCGCACAGATCATCTTTATCAAAAACGATATAGAGCATCAATGGGTCAACGGAACCCTGGGAACCATCATCGGTTTCGACGATGACGATGATGCCAAGATATACGTGCGAACAGAAAATGGACAGGATATCATGGTGGAGCCTGCCGCATGGAGCAACATGAGATATCACTTCAACGAGGTGGAGAAAAAGATAGAAGAGGAAGAGATTGGCCGTTACGAGCAATATCCCTTGCGGTTGGCGTGGGCGATTACTGTCCACAAAAGCCAGGGCCTTACCTTCAATCAGGTGAAGATAGATTTCACAGGGGGCGTCTTTGCTGGAGGACAGACCTATGTGGCACTGTCACGTTGTACCAGTCTGGAAGGCATCAGCCTGCAGGAACCCATCAGACAGAACGAGGTCTTTGTACGCAACGAGGTGAAGCAGTTTGCCCGTCACTACAACGACCAATCTACCATCAACACGGCTCTCTCCCAGAGCAAAGCCGACAAACAATACCATGATGCCGCCGCAGCATTCGACCAGGGCGACATGCAGGGAGCACTCGACAACTTCTTCCTTGCCATACACAGCAGATACGACATCGAGAAGCCAAGTGCCAAACGACTGATACGAAGAAAATTGGGAAAGGTCAACTCCCTGATAGCTGAGAACGAGCAGCTACGCGAAATCATCAGGCAGAAGGAGGAAGAGAAAAAGAAACAAGAGAAATTCCTGAAACGCCTGGCAGCAGAATACACTTTGCTGGGCAAAGAATGCGAGAAAGAAGGTATGTCGGCTGCTGCCATCGCCAACTACAAGAAAGCACTCGAACTGTGCCCCGAGCATCCCGAGGCTAAAAGAAGATTAAAAAAGTTGAACCCGTAAATGGATTCAACTTTTTTTCCTTTTTATCTTGTCCGCATTCTGATTCATGATCAGTTCTATTTTCCTATCAGTTTCTTATTGACCTTGAACCGGTCGAAGCCCAATCCATAGACACCGATAACAGCACTCTGGCTGACAAACGCAGAAGGGTCAATCTCATCTATCAGGCGGAATATCGTCTGCGACTCACGCTGACGGGCCAGCACAAAGAGCATGTGCACATCCTTGCCACTATAGCATCCATGACCGTCCATCACCGTACAGCCTCTGTCGGCAGCTGTATTGATGGCGGCACTCAGTTCCAGATACTTGTCCGAGATGATGAAGAACTGCACCGATCTGCGAAGTGTGTTCACCACATGGTCTACACAAACTGAACAGACAAAAAGGCACACATAGCCATAGATCACCATCTCCCAGTCTTTCAGTACCCAGTAGGAACTCGTGACAATACACAGGTCGCAAATCATGATGGCATGACCCAACGAGATGTTGTAATACTTGTTCACCATGGCTGCCACCGTATCAGAGCCACCCGTAGAACCATTGCTCGACAATCCCAATCCGGCACTGCATCCCATGAAGAAAGCTCCCACCACTGTTGCCATGAATGGCTGGTCGTGCAAGAGCGTAATCTCGTTTCCGCCATGACTCTCTATCAAGCGGGTGACTACGGCAAAGACTGCCACGGCATACACCGTCTTCAGGCAGAAGCGCCATCCCAATGCCCTATAGGCCAATACCAAAAGAAAAATATTGAGACCGAAATAAGAAAACGATACAGGAATACCGAAGCCCCAATACAGGATAGAGGCAATACCGCCTACACCGCCCATAGTGATGTGGTTGGGAAGCAGGAACACGTTAAGACCGATACTTCCGATAACCATGGCTAAGGCTATCACTATGTAATCACGTATCTCATGAATTTTTGTTTTCCTCGTCATGATGCAGTTTTGATTATTTTTTGATTTTGATGTGTATATTATTTGGTATATTTCTTGCCAAGTCCCTTGGCGAGTCCACCCTCACTGGTCTCCTTGTAGAGCGAAGGAAGATCATGACCCGTCTGACGCATCACCTCCACCACCTTGTCAAACGACACACTGTGATGACCGTCGGAGAAAGAGGCATACAAGTCGGCATCCAAGGCTCGGGCTGCAGCAAAGGCATTACGCTCGATACAAGGTATCTGAACCAGTCCGCATACCGGGTCGCAGGTCATACCCAAGTGATGTTCCAGACCCATCTCGGCAGCATACTCCACCTGGGCAGGACTTCCACCAAATAACTGGCAGGCTGCAGCCGAAGCCATCGCACAGGCCACGCCTACCTCACCCTGACAACCCACATCGGCACCACTTATCGAAGCATTGTGCTTGACGATGTTGCCCACAAGACCGGCAGTAGCCAAGGCTCTCAAAATGCGCTGTTCGCTCATGTCGTGAGCTTCCTGCATGTGATAGAGCACCGCTGGCAACACGCCACAGGCACCACAAGTAGGAGCCGTAACGATGGTTCCTCCAGATGCATTCTCCTCGCTCACTGCCAGGGCATAGGCATAAACCAAACCTCTCGACTGCAGCGAGGCACGATAGCCCTTGGCCTTGGTGTAATAAGTAGCAGCCTTACGAGGCAGATTCAGCGGACCAGGCAACACACCCTCATGGTCGAGACCGCGACGAATGGCTTCCTTCATGGTCTGCCATATCGTCTTGAGATAGTCCCAGATTTCCTTGTCCTCACATTTCTCCACATATTCCCAGAAAGAGCGGCCGTTATCGTAGCACCAGCTCTGTATATCGCTCATCTTGTTGAGGTCGTACACTTCGGAAGCTCCCAGTTCATCATGACCGTCAATGCCATCCGAAAGGGCTCCACCGCCAATGCTGTAAACCGTCCACTCGTCTATAATATCACCATTCACGTCCCTGCCAACAAACTTCATTCCGTTGGGGTGAAAGGGCAAGAACACCTGTGGCTTCCAGATAATGCTGACAGTGTGATGTGGATGAAGCACCTCCTCTATGGCGACATCCGTCATGTGTCCCTTGCCTGTGGCTGCCAGACTGCCATACAGAGTCACCTCATACGAAGATGCGTTGCTACAGCGTTCCAAAAAGAGTTGGGCAGCACGCTGGGGTCCCATCGTATGACTGCTCGACGGCCCCTTGCCTATTCTATAAAGCTCGCGTAATGATTTCATATTCTATACTAACTTTCTGCTTGTTTAAAACAACTATTTTCTGTTCTCGTTCTATCAAGTTGCAAAATTACAAATTTTAATAGAAATATCGGCAAGTTTAATCAGAAAAATCAGCAAAGGCAAATAGAAATAACTACTGATCTCTTCTAATCTTCAAATCAATCCACGACAAGCAAACTGTTTAAGAACGTCAAAGAGAAAACCCCAATAATTCAGCCTTTTCCTTCTTCATTATATTCTTCAGTATTATCATCTTCGGTAATAAGCAGAGAAGCTGCTGGCGGAACAAAACCAGAATCTATTCATTATGAATGAAAGATTTTAGACAAAAGCGTTCGTTCTGAGTGAAAGGTTTTTAATAAAAGTATTCATTCAGAATGAAAGATTTTTGGATTTTCTCTTGCTGCTTTCAGATATTTTTCTTATTTTTGCCCACGAATCATAAAATAGTGGAGCAATTCATAAAATAGTGGAGCAATGAAAGAACTGTTAAAACAAATTATATTTGAGCAGCAGGAAAACTGCAAGCATCTTATGCAGGATGCTATTCCTCGACACATAGAAGAGGAATGGCTTACCACCACGGAAATCCTTATCATAACTGGTGTAAGACGATGTGGAAAGTCGGTGTTGCTGCAGCAACTGCGTGATAAGTTGGAGGAGAAAGATTTCTTCTTCAATTTTGACGATGAGCGTCTCGTAAACTTTAAGCTTGAAGATTTTGCAACCTTGCAGGAATGCTTCTTTGAGCTTTTCGGTGAGCAGCACACCTATTACTTTGATGAGATTCAAAACATTGCGGGTTGGGAAACCTTTGTGAGACGCCTTTACAACGAAGGCAATAAGGTGGTGGTGACAGGATCCAATGCCCGGATGCTGAGCAAGGAGATGGGCACTCATCTCACAGGGCGTTATATCTCTGTAGAGGTTTATCCTTTCTCTTTTGCCGAATACCTGCAGCTGGAGCATATTGAGCATTCGCAGAAAGATTTCTATCTGATGGCGAGCCGTTCCAAACTGTTGGGGCATTTCCGTGATTTCTTGGAGAGGGGTGGTTTTCCGAAATATCTTCAGACGGGTTCCGTCAGTTACCTATCCTCACTTTATGAGAGCATTATCTTCCGGGATGTGATGGCTCGCAATGGTCTTACGAACGACAAGGAAATTAAAGAGCTTGCGTTTTATCTTGCCAGCAATGCCACCAAGCGTGTTACCTATAACTCGCTGGGAAAGATAGTGGGCATCCGTCATCCCGAAACCATCAAGAACTATCTGGAATATATTCAGCAAACCTACATGATATTCCAGCTGCTGAAGTATGCTCCATCGGTAAAGACCCAGATGCTGAGTCCGAAGAAGGTGTATTTTATAGATAATGCCATCATCAGCAGGATGGGGTTCAATGTCACGGATAACAATGGTGTAAAGCTGGAGAATGCCGTTTTCATCGAGTTGCTGCGAAGGGGTTATGACTTGTTCTATCATGCCGACAAGAAAGAGTGCGACTTTGTGGTGAGAGAAGGTGTAAGGATTACCCAGGCTTACCAGGTTACGGTGAAGATGGATGATGAGAAGACTCGCAAGCGTGAGATAGAGGGTCTGCAAGAGGCGATGGATATCTATGATTTATCAGAAGGCTACATTATTACGCTGAATGAGAAAGAGGAGCTTACCATAGATGGGAAGACGGTGCATATAATTCCTGCCTGGGAATGGATGCTGAAGTAAAGGCTGGATTAAGAAGGCCGACTTTCCCAAAAAGAAAGGGCGGAAAAACAGCTGGGGTTAACAGTTGTTTTTCCGCTCTTTCTTTGTTTTCGAGCATTCATTTTCCTTTCTTGTGTGCCCCCACATCTATCTTTTTTGCTTTTCTCTCTAAAAAGTTCCTGGAAAAGGAGAGGCATTTCAAATATTTTATATACCTTTGCACGCAGATACCCATTCTGCTCACGCCGAGTGCCGACACTTTGCTATGAGTCATGGCGATGGTTGAGGCGTGGTTTGGGGATGGGGCTCTAATAACAATTGAGTTTACTTGAGGTATTCTTAATTTATAAAGAAAACTTTGTGAATAGCAAGCAAAGTAATAGTAGATACACTTATTGAGTATTTCAATAGGGGTAGATGGGTGTGGTAATTTTAAGACAATAGTTTGCTATGGAAATTTTAGAGTTTAGTGATGTACTTTCTTCTGTTATGATTGAAGAAATAAAAAGAGCAGTTTTTTGTCGTCAGATTGCTTTTGGTAAGTTTATTAATGGATATTCTTGTATATATCTGCATGTTAATCAAGAACAATTAAACGACAGTGAAGACGAGTTTACTGCTTCCTATATAATAAATAAAAAAGGTTCTTTTTTAAATGTCAATATAGTTTCTGATTCAGAAAAAAAAACAGTTGATAGTGTAGTTCGTAACGATTTGTGTGGATTAGGACCAATAGATATAAAAAGAATAGTTACATATTCTTCAGAAAATGACTTCGTAGATTTAGATGCTTTTTTCGAAAATAGAAATGAATTTAAATTTGATTATACAGATTATATAATCTTGTCGCATTTAACTGATAAATGTGAGAGAGTTGGTTCTGTATTTCAAATTGATGAGAGTTTCCAATTGAAAGAGATATATTCTGGAAATCTTAATGGGATTACAAATTATGCCTTCAAGAATAGGTATCTATTCTTAAAAAGTGAGTTAGAAGATTATATTAATCCTAATGATTGTTATGATGAGTATTTTCTTGATGATATGGATTATAATCGCATTGAGCTCGAAGAAGAGGTTCAAAAAAATATATACGCCACAAAATATGGAATATTTGATTTAAATGCCAAAACGCATTTAATATATGCAGATGGTCATACTTCTTTTACAAATTCTGCAAATGGTTTCCCTAACGTTCGAATATGCAATGATGAAATTTCTTTTTGTAATAAATTGATTTCTTCTGAGTTTACTTATGAATGTGGACAAAAAAAAGGATACACCAAGAAAGTTTGGAGTCCTTTTACAATACTGGATAAAAGAAACTATAAGGTAGAGATTTTTGACCCATTTTCTTCATTCAGTAAAAATATATTCTATACAGATAATTATTATTCTTTCTGTAGATATAAAGAAAGTAAACTGTTTGGAAAAGATTATTATAATGAAAATAAATCTATAGCATTTGCATTGTATTTTGCAAAACCAACACCTTGTGTTGTTGTTGATTTGCGTGAGTACACATTAGAAGCAGAGACTGGTAGAGACTTCTTTGGGCGTGTTATACATGCTGTACCTGGTATCTTTTATACTATTTCACAGGGGAAGTATACGGGTATGAATATCTTGTGGA
This sequence comes from Segatella intestinalis, assembly GCF_029348455.1. Taxonomy (NCBI): domain Bacteria; kingdom Pseudomonadati; phylum Bacteroidota; class Bacteroidia; order Bacteroidales; family Prevotellaceae; genus Segatella; species Segatella intestinalis. Next base: position 3,103 of record NZ_JARJVV010000013.1, on the reverse strand, counting down.
TGTTAGAAAAATATCCGGAAAAAATAATAGAATTAATAAATTCCGGATATTTGTATCTTTTACATTTTGAACGCTTTTCAAATGAATTTTATATAGAAGAAGATTATAAAATGAAAATTCAAAGGGCATTAAGTCTTGCGATTAGTTATAGTGTCATAGAAAATATGACAGATCATTTGAAGCCTTTATTTGCGTTTAGTAATTATTATGAGCCAGAGTTTCTTGAATACGATAATAGTAATAAAACGTTTGAGAATATGGTTCTATTTAAGAGCTCTTTTATTATTGAATTGTTACAAAATCATTCTTTGTACATAGAGTCTCAAGTTATTGAACAGATGAAACAAAAATATAATGGTAAGAAAAGGATTATGACAATATTGGCAAAAATCGAAAAAGAAAATGTTTCGTCTAAGGGTTTTATAAATAGAGAATTAGAACGTCTAGAAGAACAAGATGAAAACTGGCGGCAAGAAAGTCTGTACGAGGAAGAAAACGATTTTTATGAGAATGATACAACATGGTATGAAGGTGATTCTGATGCACAGTGGAATATAGATTAAATCCCCCCTAGTTCGGACAAATTGCTTTTGTTAAAAGTAGTTTTTGTAGTTCAAATAAGGACATAGAGTCTCTGCTGCCACCACGGTAAGGATGGTTGCTTAGACGTAGATAGTTTATACGATAAATGCGTTGTAGTAATAAAGCCTCAGCATTTTCGTATCTTCGACAACGTATCCTGTAAGAATTTTAGGTTCGTTGTCGAAAGATACTGTATGTTTTCCATGCAGAAATCAGATATAATGAATAATTGTAACAGACCAATGGTATGAGTGTATAATCTATACCATATCATTCTGTAGTTAGGTAATGTGTCTTTTGCGCTTATACTATTCTCACCCTAAGCTGAATTCTAGTATATTCTGCGTAAAAAATGTTAAACTCGTCAATTGTACAAAAAAAAATTGTAACTTTGTCCCGAACTTAGAAATATTGATGCCTTATCAAAAAGATTAGTTTGGTTATAATATGCTGAACTATAGATGAATCTAAGATTCGCAGATGAATATTTTTAATAACTTAAAAAATTAAAATTATGATAGAAAAAATTCTTCTAGCATTAGTTTTAATGGTATGTGTCAGAGTACACATATTTATTAAGCATTAAAAGCATTCTTTGCTATTTGCTACGGCAAATAAAATGTTTTAGATATTGATGTGGTTTTCTGCATCTCATCGATTAGGCAACGATGGCAGTACTTGCCTTCTTAAAGATTTCTGCTATTGGGCACGAGCAATCGTGCCCTTTTATGTTTCTGAAGAGTTAAATCGATGAAAAAGTTTGGCGTTATCGAGTAAAAAACGCATATTTGCGACCGAAAACCGTGTCTTGACACAAAAAACGTCATAAGCTATGTATTTTGAACGTAAAGCATACTTGAAAGAACTCATTTTGGCAGAAGGCAATGGGATGATCAAGATTATCACCGGCATTCTCCGTTGTGGTAAATCCTTCCTTCTCTTCAACATCTTCCGCAAGCATTTGCTTGAAAGAGGTGTTGCGGAAGATCATATCATACAGGTAAATCTTGAAGACCGTAGAAACAAAAAACTCCGTGACCCTGATGCTTTGCTGGAGCATATCGATGCTTTGATGAAAGATAAGGATAGGTATTACATTCTTCTTGATGAGGTTCAGATGGTAAAGGAGTTTGAGGATGTGCTCAACTCTTATCTCCATGTGGAGAATGCCGAAGTGTATGTTACAGGTTCCAATGCCCGATTTTTATCGAAGGATGTGATAACAGAATTTCGTGGTCGAGGATGGGAAATCCGAATCCATCCGCTGAGTTTTTCTGAATATTATGAAGTAGTAGGAGGCGAGGAGCATCAAGCCCTGGAGACATATTATCTTTATGGTGGATTGCCTGCTGTGGCGCAGATAGAAACTCCTGAAGCGAAACAGAATTATCTTCGTGAGATTTATGAGACGGTTTATCTGAAGGATGTTTTGGAGCGTAATCGCCTGAAGAATTCTGATGGAATGCGCGAGTTGGTGCGCCTTCTGGCTTCTACGATTGGTTCCTGTACGAATGTGCAGAGAATCTCAAATACGTTCAAATCTGTTGGAGGAGTGGAAATCGGTACTAAAACCATTGGCAGGTATCTGGAGAACCTTCAGGATTCCTTTATCATCAGCGAGGCTTTGCGCTATGATGTGAAGGGGCGCAAATATATTGGTACTGGTACCAAGTATTACTTCGAGGACATCGGTATCAGAAATGCCGTGGTAGATTTCCGGCAGATAGAATTCACTCATATCATGGAAAACGTGGTTTATAACGAGTTGCGGAAGCAGGGTTATACTGTAGATGTGGGGGCAGTGGAGAGTTTCAAACGAGATGAGAATGGTAAGTTACAGCGTAGGAATCTTGAGATTAATTTCGTGGTGAACCGTCATGATGAACGCCTCTATATACAGTCGGCTTACGCCTTGCCAGATAAGGAGAAGGTAGAACAGGAGCAGGCTTCTCTTTTGAATATAAACGATGGCTTTCGCAAACTGATTATCGTTGGGGATAGGTATCGTTCGGGTTATAATGAAGAGGGCATTCTGATGATGAGCCTCTCCGATTTCCTCTTGGGAAAAGAATAGATTGTCTTGAAGAAAATATCAAGAGCGGAAGAACAACTGTTAATCCAAGTTGTTGTTCTTCCACTCTTTGCTTTTGTTTCTGAGTACCTCGCTTACAGGCTTCCATTCCTTCCTACATATTTAAAATGTGCATTTTTGCCGAAGAATCATATTAATGGGAGTTTTCAACTATTGCCGTAAATGTTCTGCTTAGCCTATAAAAGTTCTATTCAAAGCCTTGTATTTGTTCTGTTTTGCGGACTAAAATTGTTAAACCACAGATAAATCTATGTTCGATACTTTAGAACACAAGTTCGAAACTTTAGAACATAAGTTCGATACTTTAGAACCAGGGCAAACGCATCAAACTTTTTACCTTTTAACATATAGATATTAATGTTGTATCTTATTGAATATTAACTATTTATATTTGCTTATACCAAAAATATTTTGTATCTTTGTAAAGAA
>NZ_JARJVV010000012.1:0-130523 GCF_029348455.1 Segatella intestinalis | reverse complement strand
TTATTCTTTACAAAGATACAAAATATTTTTGGTATAAGCAAATATAAATAGTTAATATTCAATAAGATACAACATTAATATCTATATGTTAAAAGGTAAAAAGTTTGATGCGTTTGCCCTGTTCTAAACTACCGAACTTATGTTCTAAAGTTTCGAACTTATGTTCTAAAGTACCGAACTTATGTTCTAAACTATCGAACATAGATTTATCTGTGGTTTAACGATTTTAGTTGACTACTCTAAGTATTATTGATAATATGAGTTGACTTCAGTTATTACTTATTTATAATTCGCGTAGACTTTCTCAACTTTCGCAAATATGTTCCCATACGCCCAGAAGGGGCAGAAGCCCTTAGCCTGTACTTGAACCACTTTGCGAAACTTCAGTTACTTAATTATTAGTCTTATTTACAGTTGACTATTCATGGCTATAGGGGGTGCAAAGTAGTTACTGATAGAGGTAAGTGAAGCTAAAAAAGTAATTGGCAGGATCATCTTAAAACAAAAAAAGTATCTTAAGAAACATCTGCATGTAACTTAAGATACTTTTTTGTTTTCAACTACAGTTTCTTCTTGCTTCAGGTAGACGAGAAACTGGAGCTGTTGTTATTTTTTGAAGCCGAAAATGCGCTTGATGAATTTCTTGACTACATTTTCTTTCTTCTGAGGATTTACGATAGGTGTAACCTTACGTGTGGTTGATTTTTCAGAAGTCTTCTTCTGGCTGACACCTCTTCCTCTGCCGTTGCTGCCTGGGCGTACATTGCGACGCTTGCCGTTGTTGTCCTGGCTGCCTGGCTTGTTGTCAGTTTGTGCCTGTCTGTTGCGTGACTTGTTTTCAGTCTGATCGCTTGCAGGACGATTATTGCCTTTACGTCGGTTGTTGCGATTTTGCTTATTCTCGTTTTCAGGTTTGCCACCATTGTTCTGCTGCTGGCTGTTGCCCTGCTGCTGGCCATCCTTGGTACGAGGAGCGTTCTTACCCTGTTGTCTGGCGTTGCCCTGTTGTTTCTTGTTGTCTTTGTTCCTGGGCTGGTTGTTGCCTTGCTGGTTGTTGTCTTGCTGGTTGTTGCCTTGCTTGCTGTTTTCCTGTGGGTTGTTGTCTTCTGTACGACGCTGAGCCTTTTCAGGTCGGTTGGCAGTTTTATTGGCAGGTTTGCGTTTGTGTGCAGTCTGTTCACGATCTTTGCGTCGTCTGCTCTTTGCGCTGTTGTTGCCTGCCTTTCTGGGCTTGTTCTGCTTGGTGTATGCAGGTCCTTCGCCGCATCCTTCGGGCAGAGCAACCTTTTCCACTTCTTTTTCCAAGAACTTCTCTATCTGCTGGAAATAGAAGATATCTTCCTCGCTCACAAAGGTGATAGCCACTCCGTCGCGGTCGGCACGTGCAGTACGTCCGATACGGTGCACATAGTCTTCAGTATCGTGAGGCACATCATAGTTGATAACCAATGCGATATCATCGATGTCTATGCCTCGTGCCACGATGTCAGTAGCTACGAGCACATCGATTTGTCCGCTCTTGAATTTGAACATCATATTGTCGCGTTCAGCCTGGTCCAGGTCAGAGTGCATCTCGCCACAGTTGATATGTTTACGCTGCAGTGATCCTGCCACTTGCTTTACCTTCATCTTGCTTCCGCAGAAGATGATGACTCGCTGCAGGTCGCCAGCTTTGAAGATGTCCTTGATGATGTCCATCTTCTGTGTCTCGTAGCATACGTAAGCTTTCTGCTGTATCTTCTCGGCTGGTTTGCTTACTGCGAGTTTGATCTCTACAGGATTCTTGAGCAGAGTCTTTGCCAGTTCTTCTATTTTCTCGGGCATTGTGGCAGAGAACATAATGGTCTGGCAAGTTTTTGGCAATTTAGCTGCGATGGTCTTGATATCCTCCGAGAATCCCATGTCGAGCATGCGGTCTGCCTCATCAAGAATAAAGAAGCTTACCTTGCTGAGGTCTACATTGCCCAAGCTGATATGAGAGATGAGTCGGCCAGGTGTAGCTATCACCACGTCTGCACCCATGCGCAGGCTTTTCAGTTCCTGGTCGTAACGGTTTCCGTCGTTTCCTCCATATACAGCCACGCTGCTTACGCCTTGCAGGTAATATCCGAAGCCCTGCATGGCCTGGTCTATCTGTTGTGCCAACTCGCGTGTAGGCGACATGATAACACAGTTGATGGCATCAGAAGGATAACCACCGTCGTCGAGTTTGCTGAGCACTGGCAGCAGATAGGCAGCAGTTTTGCCTGTTCCGGTTTGTGCAACTCCCATTACGTCGTTGCCTTTCAATATCTCTGGAATACACTTCTCCTGTACTGGGGTGCAAGTGTCGAAACGCATATCGTAGAGCGCATCGAGCACGTTGTCATTTAAATCTAATTCGTCGAAATACATATTTCTTATTTTTCTTTTTCCTTTTTTCTTTTTTTGTCATTAATCATTAATACTTACCTCGGTGCGTTGCGGTAGCAGAAGTATGCCACGAATGCGAAGAGGAAGTTGGGCATCCAGGCTGCCAGCATAGGCGGGAAGTTGTCCTGGATGGCGAATGTGGCAGAGATGGTTTGCAGCATGATGTAGCTGAAACTCAGTGCCAGTCCGATGCCGAGCGATGTTCCCATTCCACCTTTGCGCTTGCGCGACGAGAGCGACACACCTATTATGGTAAGGATGAATGAGGCGAATGAGGCTGCAATTCGCTTGTGATATTCCACCTGGTATTGCACCACATTGCCCGAACCTCGGTTGATCTGTTTGGAGATATAATCCTTCAGTGCAGGACTGGTAAATGTTTCCTGCTGTCCCTTGGAGTATACCAGGTCGGTGGGTTCCATCATGATGATGGTGTCTTTCTCGGCTCCGCTGGTGATGTGCTCCTTCAGTCCCTGGAGCTGTCGTACCTTCCAGTTTCTTATTTTCCAGTGGTACTTGGAGTCGGAGATGGTGTCGTACTGCACCTCCATGGCGGTGAGGTGGCTTACCAATTTCTTGTCCTTGAACTTGTCAAGGCAGAAGCCGAAGCCTTTCTTGCTTTGGTTGTCGTAGTGCTGCAGATACGCGATGACGCCCCTGTCCACCTGCAGCTGTACGTTTTCTGCCGATGTGTTCTTGCTCTTCTTCTTGTACTTGATTTCGAAATTCTGTCTTACCACCGTTCCATAGGGAATAACATAGGCAGAGAGGGCATACGACATGGCCGAGAGCATGATGCAGGTAATCATGTACGGGCGCAACAGCCGCTTGAATGAGATGCCTGATGCCATGATGGCGATAATCTCAGAGTTGCCAGCCATCTTAGATGTAAAGAAGATGACGGCAATGAAGACAAACAGCGCACTGAAGAGGTTGGCGAAGTAAGGCACGAAGTTGAGGTAATAGTCAAAGACGATAGCCCTCAGCGGTGCATGATTCTCGGTGAATTTAGGCAGGTTGTCGTTTACGTCGAACACGATAGCCACCGAGATAATCAGCAGGATAGAGAAGAAGTATGTGCCTACAAACTTCTTGATGATGTACCAGTCCATGCGCTTGATATACCTGAATGGGTTCAGGAACCTGAGTATACGCAGGAAGGCCAACTTCTTTGCGAGCCATTGTGTGAAGTGTATGAGCCCAGCAAAGTGTTGTCCGAACCATCTTTTGGCTTTATAGAGCCTGCGATGTTTTCTTAATTGATGAAATGTCTTCATTTTATGTTTTTGACCTTTTAATAGGTCTTTTTTTTGTTCGACCAGTCTGTCTGTGGTCTTTGCGTTTGTTCTCCCAGCCTGTGGTCTTTATATTCTTTGTCCCAGCTGGTCGATGATCGAATTTTTCCATTGCACGAAGTCTCCCTGCTCGATGTGCTGTCGCGCATCGGTGACGAGTCGCAGATAGAAGGCCAGGTTGTGTATGCTTGCTATCTGCATGGCCAGGAGTTCCTGTGCCTTGAAGAGGTGATGGAGGTAAGCCTTGGTTGTGATACGGTCGATGTCGCATCCGTCAGGGTCTACGGGACTGAAGTCCATTTCCCATTTCTTGTTGCGCATGTTCATCGTTCCGTTGTAGGTGAAGAGCATGGCATTGCGTCCGTTGCGGGTTGGCATCACACAGTCGAACATGTCCACTCCTCGTTCTATGGCCTCGAGTATGTTCTGTGGTGTACCCACACCCATGAGATAGCGCGGCTTGTCCTTGGGCAGGATTTCGTTCACCACCTCTATCATTTCGTACATCACCTCAGTGGGCTCGCCTACGGCAAGTCCACCGATAGCATTTCCGTCGGCTCCCTTGTCTGCCACATATTTGGCCGCCTCTCTTCTCAGTTCGGGGAAGGTGCAGCCCTGCACGATAGGGAAGAGGCTTTGCTGATATCCGTACAGCGGTTCGGTCTCGTTGAAGCGCTTGAAACAGCGGTCGAGCCAACGCTGTGTCATCTCGAGACTCTTCTTGGCATACTGGAAGTCGCTTTGTCCAGGAGGACACTCGTCGAACGCCATCATGATGTCGGCACCAATAATTCGCTCAGTGTCCATCACGTTCTCGGGTGTGAAGATGTGCTTGCTTCCGTCGATGTGAGAGCGGAACTCGCACCCCTCCTCACGCAACTTTCGTATGCCTGTAAGCGAGAACACCTGGAATCCGCCACTGTCTGTTAGGATGGGTCGGTCCCATCCGTTGAAGCCATGCAGTCCGCCTGCGGCCTTGATGACCTCGAGTCCTGGTCGTAGGTATAGGTGGTAGGTGTTGCCTAAGATGATCTGTGCCTTAACCTGTTGGCGCAGTTCCTCGAAGTGCACACCTTTCACTGATCCGACAGTTCCCACTGGCATAAAGATAGGAGTCTTTATCTGTCCGTGGTCGGTGGTGATGATGCCTGTGCGTGCATCACTGGCTTTATCTGTTACTTGTAGTTCGAATTTCATTCTTCTTGTTTATATTGATTTCTCACTCTCCTTTCTTCGCATCCTCGGGAATCGTGAAATCGATGGGATGTTCCACCTTTTCGTCGGTGAGCGCGAAGTGCCATACATCGGCAACATTCTCCACATAGTGGAATTCCACTCCCTTGCGATAGATCTCAGGAATCTCCTCAATGTCTTTCTTATTGTCCTGACAGATCACGATATCGGTAATGCCGGCTCGCTTGGCGGCCAGAATCTTCTCCTTGATGCCACCTACGGGGAGAACTTTTCCACGAAGTGTTATCTCTCCTGTCATGGCTGTGTTCTTTCGCACCTTGCGTTGTGTCAGGGCCGATGCGATACTTGTAGCGATGGTGATACCAGCAGAAGGACCGTCTTTAGGAGTAGCTCCCTCGGGCACATGGATATGGATGTTCCAGTTTTCGAAGATACGATAGTCTATGCCCAAGAGGTCGGCGTGTGCCTTGACATATTCCAGCGCAATGACCGCCGATTCCTTCATCACGTCGCCCAGGTTTCCTGTCAGGGTGAGTTTGGCAGCCTTGCTCTTGCTGAGCGAGGTTTCTATGAAGAGGATTTCTCCTCCTACCGATGTCCATGCCAGTCCTGTTACCACGCCAGCATATTGGTTTCCCTGGTAGATGTCGCGTGTGAAGATAGGCTTGCCCAACAGCTCTTCCACCTCAGCAGGAGTGATGGTAGGCTTCTCCAGTTCTTCGGTATATGCCAGCTTGTATGCCATCTTGCGCAAAGCCTTGTTGATAGCTTTCTCGAGTTGGCGCACTCCGCTTTCGCGTGTATAGTGGTCTATCAGGTCTTCGATGGCTGCTTTGGTAAACTTTATCTTGGGCTCATACTTGTCGAGACCGGTATTCTTCAGTTCGCGTGGCACCAGGTGTCGCTTGGCTATCTCCACCTTCTCCTCGATGATGTATCCGCCCACCTCGATGAGCTCCATACGGTCGAGCAACGGACGTGGAATACTGCTGATATCGTTGGCAGTAGCAATGAAGAGCACCTTCGACAAATCGTAGTCTGTATCGAGATAATTGTCGTGGAAGGCATTGTTCTGTTCTGGGTCGAGCACTTCGAGCAGAGCCGATGCCGGGTTTCCGTTGATGGTGTTCTGTGTCACCTTGTCTATCTCATCGAGGATGAATACAGGGTTGCTGCTTCCAGCCTTCTGAATGTTCTTGATGATTTGTCCGGGCATGGCTCCTATATAGGTACGGCGGTGTCCTCGTATCTCCGACTCGTCGTGCAGACCGCCCAATGACATACGCACATATTTTCTGCCCATCGCCTCGGCGATGCTCTTTCCAAGACTTGTCTTGCCAACTCCTGGAGGGCCATAGAGGCAGAGGATAGGGCTCTTCAGGTCTCCTCGCAGCGATCTTACAGCCAGGTATTCCAAGATACGTTCCTTAACCTTTTCCATGCCATAGTGCGCTTTGTCGAGAACTTTTTTGGCATGCTTGAGGCTTAGGTTGTCCTGAGTGTATTCATTCCAAGGCAGGTCTACCATGGTCTGCAGGTAGTTGACGAGGATAGAGTAGTCGGGGCTCTGTGGGTTGATGCTTTCGAGCTTGTTCAATTCCTTATTGAACGCCTTGGCTGTAGCCTCGTTCCATTTCTTGTTCTTGGCCTTTTCAGCCAGTTCTTTTCGCTCAGGATTCTTCTCGTCTCCCCCCAGTTCCTCGCGTATGTTCTTGAGTTGCTGCTGCAGGAAGTATTCTCTCTGCTGTTCGTCGAGGTCGAAGCGTGTTTTCTGCTTGATGTCCGACTGTATGCTCAGCAGCTGCAGCTCTTTGTGCTCGGCTTTCAGAGCGATGTAAAGACGGTCGCTGAGGTTGTCTTTCTCCAGCATCTCCATCTTGTCCTCTATGCTGAAAGGCATGTTGCTGCAGATGAAGTTGGCAGCTATCATGGGGTTGGATATGTTGTTGAGGGCATATTCAGCCTCATTGGGCATATCATCGCAGGCATGTATGAAGTTGGTTGTTTCCTGATGCAGTGTGTCCAACAGCGTCTGGAAATGCACGTCTTCCAGGTTGGGCCACTTTTCTGGCAGACTGGTTACCTGTCCTTTGTAGTAAGGACTTGTTGATGTGATCTGTTCGAGTCGGCATCTGCCAAGAGCCTGTACCACGATGGTTATGTTACCTGATTCTACTCCTGGCAGTTCTACTGTTTTTATGAGTTTAGCAAACACACCAGTCTTATAGAGGTTTCCAGATGTGGGGTTTTCTGTAGCCTCATCTTTCTGGCAGAAGATACAGAATACCTTGTCTGGATTTTCGATTAGCTTTTGGGCGAGCTGAACGCTCTGGGGTCTTCCCACGATGATGGGTGCCAGAACGGTAGGAAAGATGACGAGATTGCGTGTGCAGAGAATAGGGTATTCTCCTGATTCTCTTTCTGCCACCAATACAGAAGCATCGCCGTCAAAATCGGCTATCATTTGAAATTGTGTATTTTGTTTTCTGTTCATATTCGTTTTTAGAATTCTTTTTAGGGTGCAAAGGTAGTCATTTTTATTGAATTCAGAGGGGTTGGTATAGATATTTTAATATATTCGTGGCATTTTTTTGTAAAAATGATAAAATAAAACAGACTTGTTTGCGTTTTTCCTGAGGTAAGCGAAAGTTGCGTAAATCAGAATAAAAACAAGAAACGGTGGCAGATTTTCAATTCAAACATTTTGGAATCATGCAGGATAAGTGCGGCATGAAGGTAGGCACAGACGGTGTACTCTTGGGAGCATGGGCTTTGGGAGGCAGCAGGGTGCTGGATATAGGTACGGGGACAGGTCTCGTAGCACTCATGATGGCTCAGCGTTTCCCGCAGTCAGTAGTCGATGCCATCGATATTGACGAGGAGGCTTGCAGGCAGGCTGCCGAGAATGTGGCGGCAAGTCCTTTTGCCGGAAGTGTGCATGTGAGTCATTGTCCGCTGCAAGATTTTCTGTCTTCCCAGCCTTACGATGCCATCGTCAGCAATCCGCCTTTCTTTGTCGACAGTCTGAAGAATCCTGATGTCAAGCGCTCGCTTGCCCGGCACACAGACACACTGCCTTTTGCCGACCTCTTTGCCGGAGCCAGACGTCTGCTTACGGAACATGGTTTCCTGTCGATTGTTGTACCCACAGAAGTGTTTGGCAGGGTGGAGGAAGAGGCTTATTATAAGGGCTTTACACTTGTTCGCAAATGCATGGTGAAGACTGTGGAACGCAAGGCTCCCAAACGGCTTCTTCTTACCTTCTCCCGTAGCCGTATGGGCAACTTTGAGGAGTCTACAGAAGTGCTCCAGTTGCCGGATGGCAGTCGTTCGGAATGGTATTCCCGGTTAACGGAAGAATTTTATATCAAGTAGATTTCAAAGGAGTTTTCAAGGAGTTTTCATGGGGTTTCAAGGAAGTTAAGAAGTTAAGGAGTTATCGCTCCCTGCGGTCGCTGAGGAGCTAAGACAAATGCTTTAAGTGGACTTGAAATTAAACAATCCCTTAAAGGCATTTGTCTTAACACCTTAACACCTTAACACCTTAACTCCTTAACTCTTTAACTCCTTCGTCAAGCATCATAAGTTCAGTTTGCTCTGCACGAGTTTGCTCAGCGCCTCCACCTTTCTTCCTTGCTCTCTGATGTCGCTTCTCACGGCATTGAGACCGTTGAAGAAATCGGCAAAGGCCGACTGTATGGCGTTGGGTTTCCGGGCACTCTTGTCGGCAAATGGGTTGACGATAATCTTGATGCCTTTCTCTTCCAAATGCACATCAATGTCAGCACCCGTCATAACCGGGTCGCCGTCATAATGGATGACACCAGGCTTGGTGCGGGTGATATGCAGCTTTTTGCATCTGAACGACTTAATCTTGGAGTGCTTGTCGAGCGTCTTGTTGAACATATCGAAACTTACCTGCGGAGCCTCCAGTACATCGAAAGGCTCCATGATGACCACGTCCATCAGTCCGTCGCTCATCGATGCCTGTGGAGCGATATAGGCGTTGTTGCCATATTGCGATGCGTTGGCACACGAGATGAGGAAGGCCTTGTATTGCTTTGTTCCCGTCTCGTCCTCGAGGGTGTAGGTTTCAGGCTGATACTTCAGTCCTTCTCTCAGAATGTTCTCAGCGTAGCTGATGGGTCCTCGTTTGCCGCTTTCGGCAAACTTCATGCTTACGAAGGCGTCAAATCCCATACCGCAGGTACAGAAGAAAGGATAGCCGTTGATGACCCCATAGTCGAGGTCGTGAATCTCGCATTGGTTGATGATCTCAATACTCTTTTTCAGGTTCATGGGCAGCATGAGGTGACGAGCCAGTCCGTTGCCCGATCCACAAGGCAGAATTCCCAGGGCTGTGTCGGAGTGTACGATGGCTCTTGCTACTTCGTTGACAGTACCGTCACCTCCCACAGCCACCACAATGTCAACATGAGCCTCCTTCGCCTCGGAAGCAATTTCCGATGCGTGTCCGGCTCTTTCCGTAGTTCTTATCTCGTACTCAAAGCGGTCCTTGTCCAGAATGCTATCTATCAGGTTGGGGATGGATGCTTTGCTTGCCGTGCCCGAGATAGGATTCATGATAAAAACGATCTTCTTCTTCATCTAATTAGACAGAATTTTATGAATATTCAGTTGCAAAAGTAATAAAATTAGTATAAAAACGCCTTTTTAGACCCTAAAAAAACACTAAAAATCAACTTTCTTGGAAAAAATCACGATATATTAGTTCTTTTTTGTATCTTTGCACCCTGTAAACTTAGAAATTATAAAAAGTACACCTATTCATAATGGGACAATTACAAGAAAAATACAAGAATTATCGTGAACCTCAGAAGTATATGGCTGCCGGTGTGTACCCATACTTCCGTGAGATCACCAGTAAGCAGATGACGGAAGTTACCGACATCGATGGACATAAGATTTTGATGTTCGGTTCTAATGCTTATCAGGGTTTGACCAACGACCAGCGTGTTATCGATGCAGCCAAGGCTGCTCTCGACAAGTATGGTTCTGGTTGTGCAGGAAGCCGTTTTCTCAATGGAACCCTCGACCTTCACGTACAGCTCGAGAAGGAGTTGGCCGAGTTCATGCACAAGGATGAGTCCCTGTGCTTCTCTACAGGTTTCTCTGTCAACCAGGGCGTGTTGGCTTGTGTGGTAGGCCGCAATGACTATATCATCTGCGATGACCGCGACCACGCCAGTATCGTAGACGGCCGCCGTCTTTCGTTTGCAACCCAGCTGCACTATAAGCACAATGATATGGAGGATCTTGAGCGCGTACTCAAGACCTTGCCTCATGAGGCTATCAAGCTGATCGTTGTCGATGGCGTCTTCTCTATGGAGGGCGACCTGGCCAACTTGCCAGAGATTGTCAAGTTGAAGCACAAGTACAACTGCTCCATCATGGTGGACGAGGCTCATGGCCTGGGTGTGTTTGGCAAGCAGGGACGTGGCGTATGCGATCACTTTGGTCTTACCGACGAGGTCGACCTCATCATGGGTACATTCTCCAAGAGTCTGGCGTCTATCGGTGGTTTCATCGCATCAGACAAGGACACCATCAACTTCCTGCGTCATTCTTGCCGTACTTATATCTTCAGTGCATCCAACACTCCAGCAGCCACAGCAGCAGCCTTGGAGGCTCTTCACATCATTCAGAACGAGCCAGAGCGTTTCGAGCAGTTGTGGGATGTTACCAACTACGCCCTGAAGCGTTTCCGTGAGGAAGGTTTCGAGATTGGCGAGACAGAGAGTCCTATCATTCCTCTCTATGTGCGCGATGCTATGAAGACTTTCGAGGTAACCAAGAAGGCTTACGACCGTGGTGTATTCATCAACCCAGTTATCCCTCCAGCATGTGCTCCTCAGGACACATTGGTACGTTTCGCCCTCATGGCTACTCATACCAAGGAGCAGGTAGAACGCGGTGTGAAAATTCTGAAGGAGGTCTTCGTAGAGGAAGGCGTCATCAAGTAAGCGCTACTTATATTGGAATTACACCTATTTATATTATAGAGAGAGGCAGCCCTTGGAATGAAGGGCTGCCTTTTTGGAAAATAAGTGTTTTGTGACGGTAAAATAATAACGAGATAAGAAAATATGATTTCAGTAGAAGGCTTGAAAGTCGAGTTTGGCGTAAAACCTCTCTTCCACGATGTGAACTTTGTCATCAACGACCGTGACCGCATAGCCCTGGTGGGCAAGAACGGAGCAGGTAAGTCGACGATGCTCAAGATACTTTGTGGTATGCAGAAACCAACAGATGGCGTTGTGGCTGTGCCCAACGAGACAACGATAGGCTATCTGCCACAGGTGATGAAGTTGCAGGACGACACCACCGTGAAGGAGGAAACCCGCAAGGCCTTTGCTCATAACACAGAGATGAAGGCACGTCTCGACAAGATGCAGCAAGAGATGGCCGACCGTACCGACTATGAGAGCGAGTCGTATGCCCAACTGGTAGAGAAGTTTACCCAGGAGCATGAACGCTACATGATGATGGGCGGCGAGAACTATGAGGCAGAGATAGAGCGCACGCTTACAGGTCTGGGCTTCACCCGCGATGACTTCGACCGTCCTACCCGTGAGTTCTCTGGTGGATGGCGTATGCGTATCGAGTTGGCTAAGATACTGTTGCAGAAACCCGACGTGCTTCTTCTCGACGAGCCTACCAACCATCTCGATATAGAGAGTATACAGTGGTTGGAGCAGTTTCTTGCCCAGAGTGCCAAGGCGGTGGTGCTGGTCAGCCACGACCGTGCCTTTATTAACAATGTGACCAACCGCACCTTAGAGATAACCTGCGGCAGGGTAGAGGACTATCGTGTGAAATACGACGAGTATGTGGTACTTCGTGCAGAGCGCCGCGAACAGCAGTTGCGAGCCTACGAGAACCAGCAGAAGGAGATTGCCGATATCAAGGACTTTATAGAGCGTTTCCGCTACAAGCCCACCAAGGCCGTGCAGGTGCAGAGCCGCATCAAGCAGTTGGAGAAGATCGTGCCCATTGAGGTCGACGAGGTCGACAACAAGCAGATGCACCTCAAGTTTCCACCCTGTCTTCGCAGTGGCGACTATCCCATTATCTGCGACGAGGTGCGCAAGGATTATGGCTCGCATACAGTTTTCGACCACGTCACCCTTACCATCAAGCGCGGTGAGAAAGTGGCTTTCGTCGGCAAGAACGGCGAGGGAAAGTCCACACTTGTGAAGTGTATCATGGGCGAGATTCCGTTTACAGGAACGCTGAAGATAGGCCACAATGTGCAGATAGGCTATTTCGCACAAAACCAGGCACAGCTCTTAGACGAGCGCCTTACCATCTTCCAGACCATAGACAATGTGGCCACGGGCGATATGCGCCTCAAGGTGAACGATCTCTTGGGAGCATTCATGTTTGGCGGCGAGACCTCCGAGAAGTATGTCAAGGTGCTCAGTGGCGGCGAGCGCAGCCGACTGGCGATGATCAAGTTGCTGCTCGAGCCTGTCAACCTCCTGATTCTCGATGAGCCAACCAACCATCTCGACATGCAGTCGAAGGATGTTCTCAAGGAAGCCATCAAGGCCTTCGACGGAACTGCCATCATCGTGAGCCACGACCGTGAGTTCCTCGACGGACTGGTAGACAAGGTGTATGAGTTTGGTGGCGGAAAGGTACGCGAGCATCTGGGCGGTATCTACGACTATCTGCGTGCCCACAATGCCGAGACCATCCAGGCAGCCCTTGCCAAGGGCGAGCCATCCATGGGCGCTTCTTCAGCCAAGCCACAGCAGCAGGACGCATCGCCTGTCGCAACAGACAATGCGTCGTCGAAGAAGCAGAGCTACGCCGAGCACAAGGAACAGCAGAAGAAAATTCGCAAGGCCGAGAAGGCGGTGAAGGACTGCGAGCAGCGTATCGCCACCTTGGAAAAACGCAAGAAGGAGATTGACGATTTGCTGATGAAGCCCGAGAATGCCACCAACATGGAGCTCGTCACAGAGTACACCTCGCTGATGCAGAAACTCGATGAGGAGAACGACAACTGGCTCGTCCTCTCCGAGGAGCTGGAAGAAGTGTCAGGGCAATAAAATCCAGACAAAACAACAATAACCAAATAATTATAACATTATGAACATGAAGATGATTATCCCGATGGTGATGATAGCAGCCATGCCTATGGGTGCAGACGCACAAAACAAGTCGGGACTTGTCATGAGCAATCTTGACAAGACGACAAAGCCTGCCGACGATTTCTATCAGTTTGCCACAGGCGGATGGCAGAAGAACAATCCTTTGCCAGCAGCCTACAGCCGCTATGGAAGCTTCGACCAGTTGCAGGAAAACAACAACAAGCGTATCAACAGCATCTTGGGCGAGCTCCAGAAAAAGAGCTACAAGAAGGGAAGTATCGAGCAGAAACTGTCCGACTTCTACAAGTTGGCGATCGATGTCGACCGTCGCAACAAGGAGGGCATAGCTCCCGTAAAGCCTCTGCTCGACGAGATAGCTGCTGCCCAAACCAAGGCCGACCTGCAGAAGTTGCAAATCAAGTATGCCTGGATGGGACTCGGAGTAAGCTATGGTGCTGGTTTCGGTGCCGACGAGAAGAATGTCACTCAGAACATTTACAATCTCTCGCAGGGCGGTCTCACCCTTGGCGCCAAGGATTATTACCTCAACAACGATGCCGCCACTGTGGCCATCCGTGAGGCTTACAAGGCATATCTTGCCAAGATGTTCCAGCTCTATGGTTTCTCTGCAGCCGATGCTGTCCAGTATGCACAGGCCATCTTCCTGCACGAAACCAGTCTTGCCTTTGTTTCCAAGAGCCGCACCGAGCTTCGTGACCCACAGGCCAACTACAACAAGATGACTCTCAAGCAGTTCTGTGAAAACTATCCCAACATACCTCTCGAGGCCTTGGCCAATGGCGAGGGCATCAAGAGCGAGTATATGCAGGAACTCATTGTAGGTCAGCCAGCATTCTTTGCAGCCTACGACAAGCTTTCGGCAGCCGAGAACGCCTCTGTCCTGAAGGCGCTGATGTTCTGGAGTGTCATCCGTAGCTCTTCCGCTTACCTGACCGATGAGATTCGCGAGGCCAACTTCGACTTCTTCGGCAAGACCATGAGTGGCCGTCAGGAGGACTATCCTCTCTGGAAGCGTGCCACCAATCAGGTAGAGAATCAGATGGGTGAGGCGCTTGGCCGCATCTACTGCAAGAAGTTCTTCCCCGAGAGTTCCAAGAAGATGATGGAGACCCTGGTCAAGAACCTGCAGATCAGCTTGGGCGAGCGTATCGACGCACAGACCTGGATGAGCGACGTAACCAAGGCTGCAGCCCATAAGAAGCTCGACAAGTTCTATGTCAAGATAGGCTATCCCAACAAGTGGACCGACTACAGCCTGCTCAACATCGATCCTTCCAAGAGTTACTACGAGAATGTGTTGGCTTGCCGCAAGTTTGCCAACGACAAGGAGATCGCCGAGAAGGCCGGAAAGCCAGTCGACAGAGACGAGTGGTACATGACTCCACAGACCGTCAATGCCTACTACAATCCTACCACCAACGAGATCTGTTTCCCTGCCGGAATCCTGCAGTATCCTTTCTTCGACCCAAAGGCCGACGAGGCGTTCAACTATGGCGCCATCGGTGTCGTGATAGGTCATGAGATGACTCACGGTTTCGACGATCAGGGCCGCCAGTATGATGCTACTGGCAATCTGCAGGACTGGTGGACAGCCGACGATGCCAAGGGCTTCAATCAGCGTGCCGACATGTATGCCGACTTCTTCAGCAATATCAAGGTATTGCCCGACCTGAATGGCAACGGCCGTTTCACACTGGGCGAGAATCTTGCCGACCATGGCGGTTTGATGGTAGCCTTCAATGCTTTGAAGAATGTCACCGCCAAGAAGCCCCTCAAGAACAAGGACGGTTTCACTCCAGCTCAGCGCTTCTTCCTGGCCTACGCAGGCGTATGGGGACAGAACATCACCGAGAAGGAGATACGTCAGCGCGTCAAGAACGACCCACACGCTTTGGGCAAATGGCGTGTCGACGGAGCTCTGCCACATATCGATGCCTGGTATGAGGCCTTCGGTGTGAAGCCGGGCGACAAGATGTTCATTCCTAAGAATGAGCGACTGGAACTTTGGTAATAATCGACAAAAAGAAGGATGCTGAAAGAAATTTTGGCATCCTTTTTTCATTATCTCATTGAAAAAGTGTATTTTTGCACAAAATTAGAGAAAGGAATAGAATCATGCCATTAAGATTGCCAGATAAATTGCCAGCCATAGAGCTGCTGAAGCACGAGAATATCTTCGTCATGGACGAGAGCAGGGCGCACAGTCAGGAGATTCGCCCCCTGCGTATCGTAGTGCTCAACCTCATGCCGCTGAAGATAACAACGGAGACCGATCTCGTCAGACTGCTCTCCAACACACCACTGCAGATAGAGGTGTACTTCATGAAACTGAAGAGCCATACTCCCAAGAACACCCCCATCGAGCACATGATGATGTTCTACAAAGACTTTGCCGAACTGTCAAAGCAGAAGTTTGATGGCATGATCGTGACGGGTGCACCCATCGAAACCATGCAGTACGAGGACGTGGAATACTGGCCCGAGATTCAGCAGATCTTCGACTGGGCTCGTACCCATGTCACCTCCACACTCTACATCTGCTGGGGCGCGCAGGCAGGACTTTACCATTTCTATGGCGTACCCAAGCATCCACTCAGCAAGAAGATGTTTGGCATCTTCCGACAGAAATCCCTCGACCCCTCGCTGCCTATCTTCCGTGGCTTCGATGACTGGTTCGCCATGCCGCAGAGCCGCCATACCGAGGTGCGACGCGAGGACATTGAGAAGGTGCCGGGGCTTGACATCATAGCCGAGTCGCCCGAGAGCGGTGTAAGCATCGTGATGGCACGTGGCGGCAGGGAGTTCTTTGTCACGGGCCATTTGGAGTACGCTCCCGACACACTCGACAAGGAATACCGTCGCGACCTGGGCAAGCGTGATGACGTCGACTTGCCCAAGAACTATTATTATCACGACGATCCCACCGAGGAGCCCATGGTGACCTGGAGGGCGCATGCCAACCTGTTCTACAGCAATTGGATCAACTATTACGTTTACCAGGAGACACCTTATAATATTGATGACATCAAGTAAGCGCGAAAGCGAAGAAGCGAAAAAGCGAAGAATGAGAACTTTGGAATTGCTGGCACCTGCCAAAAATTTAGAGTGCGGCATCGCAGCCATCGACCATGGCGCAGATGCCGTATATATCGGAGCACCCAAGTTTGGTGCCCGTGCGGCTGCGGGTAACTCGATCGAGGATATCCGTCAGCTGTGCGACTACGCCCATCAGTTTCATGCCAAGGTGCATGTCACGGTCAACACCATAGTCTACGATTCCGAGATCAGGGACACCCTGCAGATGATTCAGCAGTTGCAGGCAGCCGGTGTCGATGCCCTGCTGTTGCAGGACATGGGTGTGCTCTATGCCCTTCAGGGCGAGGGCCCTCTGTCGACAGAGGGCGGGTGGACAGAGTTACTGCATTCCAGCACCCAGTGCGACACCAGGACTGCCGACAAGGTGAAGTGGCTTCAGTCGTTGGGCTTTCATCGGGCAGTATTGGCTCGCGAGCTCTCGGTCAGTGAGATAGAGGCCATTCATGCCGCCGTGCCCGATATGGAGCTCGAGGTGTTCGTCCATGGTGCGCTTTGTGTGTGCTATTCCGGCGTGTGCTATGCGTCAGAGTACTGTTTCGGCCGCTCTGCCAACAGGGGCGAGTGCGCCCAGTTCTGCCGCATGAAGTTCGACCTTCTCGATGCCGACGGACAGGAGATCGAGCATCAGCGCCATCTGCTGTCCCTCAAGGATATGTGCCAGATAGACAACCTGGAGGCCTTGGCAGACGCCGGAGCCTGCTCGTTCAAGATCGAAGGCAGGTTGAAGGATGCCGACTACGTGAAGAATGTGGTGGCAGCCTACAGCCAGCGCCTCGACGACATCTGCCGCCAGCGCCCCGGCGAGTATGAGCGTCCATCGCTGGGCAGACCCCGCTATGCTTTCGAGCCCAACCTGAAGAAGACTTTCAACCGTGGTTTTACCCATTATTTCCTTCGTGGCAGACAGATGGACATCACCTCCTTCGACACCCCGAAGGCCATCGGCGAGTATGTGGGAAAGGTGAAGGAGTTGCGCGGCAACAGTTTCAATGTAGCATCCGTGGCGAGCTTTGCCAATGGCGACGGCTTGTGTTTCATCAATGACGAGCGCGAGCTGGAAGGCTTCCGTGTCAACCATGCCGAGGGCAACCGCCTCTTCCCCTTAGAGATGCCTCGTCATCTGCGTCCCGGAGTGGCGCTCTATCGCAACAACGACGTCGCTTTCAGCAGGATATTGGCAGGCAGAACGGCAGAACGGAAGATTCCTGTCAAGATTGTCTTCGACTTGTACGATGAGGACGCTGTGAGCGGCTTCTCAGCCACTGCCTATTACTGCAAGGAGCAGGGAAAGACCCCATTCGTGAGCGGAGATGCCGAGCAGCATGCCTCCTTGGAATACATGGCTACCGAAGCCGTAGCCTTTGAGCACAGCATGGCGAAAAAGCCGCAGCGCGAGAATATCATCAAACAACTCAGCAAGTTGGGCGGCACCATCTATGAGTGCCGTGAGGTGGAGATTCGCAATGCAGCCGACCAGTATTTCATCCCCAGCAGTGTGCTTACCGACCTGCGCCGTTCTTTGGTGTCAGCCCTGTCGGGAGCCGTTGCAGCCCCGGAGGCATCACAAACAGAGGCTTCCGCCGACAAGACATCGCCCGCAAAGGCATGGCAGCCGGAATACGCCAAGTACAGCTATCTCTACAATATCGCCAATCAGAGTGCCCGCTCTTTCTATCAGGCACACGGCATGGCGAAGCCAGGCTATGCCTTCGAGCTGCGCAACGGGGCAGAGCGGCAGGAGGAGGTTCTGCTGATGCAGTGCCGCCACTGTTTGCGTTATTCGTTGGGCTATTGTGTGAAGCGGGGAGGGCGCAAGCCCACGTGGAAGGAACCGCTCTTCCTTCGTCTGGGCGACGGCAGGAAGTTCCGCCTCCAGTTTGCCTGCAACGAATGCCAAATGAATGTGTATTCTGAGCGTTGAAAAAAGAATGATATATGAGCAAAGTAAAACGAAATACATGGATTACCTGTTGTCTGTTGGGCATGCTGTTGCTGCTCAGCGGTTGCTATCATCGTCATGGTGGCAAGGCTCAGCATGCCGCCCTGATAGAGTACAGCGACCGGCAACTCGACTCCATCTCGTTTTCCTCCACGCATCATTACACCAACAAATACAACTTTGTAGTCAGTTCCGACTCACTCATGCTGATACGTCAGCAGCCAGAGGAGTATGTCAACCATCTGCGCATCGACTCCTTTGCCGTCAGGAAGCACTGCCTGCTGGTCGTTTCCGACATACGCATCATTCCCCAGGACGCAGAAGACTCCGTATGGGTACAGTTGGCCACCGAGGAGAATGAGTTTGGCTGGACACACGAGTCCCGTCTGTTGCCCCGTGTCGTCCCCGACGATCCCATCTCTCAGTTCATCCTCATCTTCAGCAACACCCACCTGCTCATCTTCATGATCGTCATCGTGTTGATTTCTGTGGCTTATCTTCTGCGCAAGATATCCCACAGCAATGCGCGCATCGTTCATTTCAACGACATCGACTCGCCATATCCTACGGCATTGGTGCTGATGGTGTCGCTCTCAGCGGCTTTCTATGCCACCATCCAGTTGTTTGCACCCGAGATGTGGCGTCATTTCTATTTTCATCCCACTCTCAATCCCTTTGCCGTACCCCGTGTGTTGGGATTCTTCCTGGCGTCTGTTTGGGCGATATTGATATTGGCATTGGCCTGTCTCGACGAGGTAAAGCATCGTCTCAGTCTTGGCGATGCCATCCTGTATCTGGGAGGTCTTGTCGGAGTCTGTGCAGTCGATTACATCATCTTCAGTCTCTGCACACTATATTATGTGGGTTATGTCCTCTTGGCATTCTACTTCTGGTTTGCCATCCGCCGTTTCCTGCGTCGATGAGACGGAAAGAAAGAAATAAATGTCGATGTGGCAAGACGGTTTGCTTTCGCTGACGGCTTTCATTATGTGATATTGATGACTGTGAAAAGCGAGAAGAAGATGCAGTTTTTGTAAAATCTGTTTACTGCGTTCTTTGCACCGAAAATTCCTGTTTTCTCAATAACGCATATTTATACATTCTGCCTTGATAATGTGGCTTAGTATATTTATACAAATTCACGGATTGGAAACTGCAATAAGTATACATAGTAAAAGTTAAATATGAGCTAACTTTTCTCTTTTATGTTGTATATTGTTAATTTAAAGACTTTTACTTACCTTTTCATGAACAGATTTTAAGAAAAGTCTGGAGTTCTGAATATGATTTTTTTCCCGTTTCTGCACTGCCGTTTGGATGATAAATATGTAATGTTACTTTACTGCGTACTCTTTCAGTAAAATCAGTCATTAGTCATTAGTCATTAGTCATTAAGAAAAATGGAAAAAACTCAATAAAGAATATATAATAAATATATATATATTTATTATATATTCTTTATTGGATAAAAATCGAATTTTCAAAATTCCTTAATGACTAATGACTAATGACTAATGACTAAAAAATAAGTTGTTCGCTTTTATAAAGCTGATGGTAATACGCAAAAAATCGAAGTTTTCGTATTCCACACATACACAGCAACTTACAGCACTGTTTCTTGTCATTTTTAACCTGCTTTGCTTAACAAGTTACCCCCGTTTTTGAACAAACAGCCGAAAAATGTCGTATCTTTGCAGAAGAAAAGCAGCACTCGGCAATTTGAAAGCAAGCTTTCATTGCGCTCGTTTGCATTTTCTTTGCACCGTCAACCAATGAAAGTGCTCAGGGAGCCTCGCAGGAGGCATCTATTACGACCAAGGGCGGTCACAATAGACGACAGGCGCCGGTCATCTATTAAGACCCAAAAGGTGGCACTATCGGGCAGCTGACAAAGTATTAAACTATCATTCAAAAACCTACAGAACTATGATTAATTACAGCATCGTAAAGCGCAGCGTGAACGCAAACCTCATTGAAATCAACCAGGCAAAGTCACGCATCAACCAGGCAAAGAAGGAGGGCAAGACTCCGCAGCCAGCCGACCTCGCACTCGTGAAGACCGAGAAGCAGAACGCCTTCGCCGTCGCACAGTACACCGGAGTGATGAACATCGACAAGTTCTCCCGCCACATCTCAAGCCACGGCAGCGTGTACAGCAGGGCAGACATCGCAGCCATCCTCTACCTCACCGTCGACTGTATGCGAGAGCAGTTGCTTGAGGGCAAGAAGATCCGCCTCGGCGACCTCGGTGACTTCTCCGTTTCTCTCTCCAGCAAGGGTGTGGAGGACCCCAACGCCTTCAATGCTCAGAACATCACTGGTGTGAAGGTGATCTGGGAGCCAGGCGCAGAGTTCAAGTCTCTCCGTGACGACGCAGAGTTCAACCTCGTTGCATCCCGTGACGCACAGGCTGCCGTCATCAAGGCCATCAAGCAGGGCAAGGACAACGTCGACATCAGCAAGCCTGCCTCTCCTTCTACTGACGGCACTACCGAAGGCGGCGGCTCTCAGACTGGCGGCGGCGGTTCTCAGACTGGCGGCAGCACCGACAATACCCAGGGTGGTGGCGGCTCTCAGACCGAAGGCGGCGGCACTGGTGACGGAGAATAATTTTTAGTCAAGAGTATTTTTAGTCAAGAATTTGAGAAACAGAGAATTAACGTTCACCGCACGTAGCAAAATAGAAAATGCCGACAGAAAAGCAAAGGCATTTGTAGAAAAATTCTTAAATTGGCTTCCCCTTCGGACGCCGAACGTTGTTTCTCAAATTCTTGACAAAGACAAAAATCTTCTTGACGAAACTTTGATAAATACTTAGATTGATGAAAACGTTCTATGACTCGCTCATTAGTCATTAGTCATTTTCGATTTCGGATGTACTAAAACAAAACAGGTGATACAATCTAATGATCATATCACCTGCTTTGCATCATGATGAGAGTGATTCCGTTGGGGTTCGAACCCAAGACCCACAGCTTAGAAGGCTGTTGCTCTAATCCAACTGAGCTACGGAACCATACTCTGTTTCTTAATGCGGATGCAAAATTACTGCTTTTTTTGCAATCTACCAAATATTTTCGGGATTATTTGCTGTTATTGCTGTCCGCTAAGTGTTTATCACTCAACTTTATCTCGTTGACAGGGGCATGGAAGCCGATAAAATTATTGCTTGAGATATTCTTCGGCACGGGTGTCACCCAACTCCTGTGCCTTCTTGAGGTTCTCGATGCTTTCCTGTTTCAGTCCCTTCTCGCGCTGCAGCAGACCCAAGAGCAGATAGCCGTCGGCATATTCGGGAGCGAGGTTGATGCAGGCCTTGGCGGCGCTGATGCCCTCGTCGATGCGCTTGACGCGGAGGTCGAGACTTGCCCATTCGGCAAAGTAGGTGGGCTCCTTGGGCGCCAAGTAGCAGGTGCGGGCTATGTCAAGCAGCGCCTGTTGCCACATACGCAACTTCGTCTCGCACTTGTAGCGGGCATAGAAGAAGGTGGGGTCTACGGTATGGGTCAGGGAGTCGTACTGGTTGTAGTCGGGCAGCGCCTTGCGATATTCGCCCTTGCGGTCGAAGAACTGTGCACGCGCCAGATAGTAGGGAGCTGCCAGTCCTGTCTTCTGTCCTACGGCGATGGCACTGTCGAGCAGCACCTCTATCTCGCCGGCGGGTGCATTGAGCTGGGCTTTCGACTGGGCTGCCTCGTAATACAGTTCGCCACTGTTGATGTTGGTCTTGGTGAGGTCGAGGAACATGCTGAGTGCCTGCTGATAGTCGCCCTTGAAGTAGCTGTACTGCGCCTCCTGATGCTTGTAGGCAGGAAGGGCGTTGATACTGTATGCCTTGCGTATCATCTCTATGGCCTTGTCGATGTTCCATGCGGAATAGATGGAGTCGCCCTTGTACACTGCCTTCTGATAGATGATGTCGGCATAGGCTGAGTAAGCCTCGTCCTTCTTGGCTGCCTTCTTGATGCATTCCTCCATCAGCTTTGATGATTCCTCATATTTTGCCTCGTTGGAGAGCCGGGATGCTTTTTCCTTGTATCCGTAGGCGGATGCCGGGAATTTGCCGATAAACTCGTCGACATACTTATCGAAGTCGGTGGAGGCTATCTGTCCCTTCTTCAGTGTCATCATCATGACAGCCTCCTGCTCGGTGTCGGGCAGGGCTGTGCGGATGCCTGTCTCGCGGAGTGCGGCATCGAGGGTGGAGAGTCCTGTCACCTTGAGCTGCTTGGCGTACTGTGCATCGATGGCTGTCACCGATCCGTTGCTGTGCATCAGTCCGATGACCTGTCCGTCCTTGTTGGCAAAGGGACAGCCGATGGCATTCTCGGGCACCGTGGTGATGAAGATGTAGTAGTTGTAGGTGTTGTTGAATGTCTCTACGCTGCTGATCTCCTCCTGCTGGAAGGCTGGCTTCTTGATGGAGTAGGGAACGAGCCACACTTTGCTTCCTGCAGGTGTGGTGCTGCTCGCCAGGGTGGCAGCGGCTGTGGATGCCTTGATCCTGAACTTGGCGACATCATAGAGCTCGTCGGCGCCAAGGATGGCGTCTACGTCTGTAGAGCGTCCGCTGGCATCTACGATAGTGGCCTTGGTGGCTCCGATGAATGGTTTGAAGGTACTGATGGCTGTTCCCTTATTGTCGATAAACACGCCCTGTGTCGAGGCGATGATTTGTCCGTCTTTGTTGAATGTGGTCAGTGTGAAGACGCTCTTTGCCATCTTCTGTACTGGCCCTGGTTGTGCCATGATGCCTGATATGCTTATGATCATGGCAGCAATGATGATGTACAGTCTTTTCATATATTTTTAATGTTTAATTTCATGCCCACAATAGCATTTATTTGCGATAGCTTCTGAGCAGTTCCTGCGCATTGGCGAGGGCGGCCTCGGTGATGTCGCTTCCACTCAGCATCTGCGCTATTTCGCTTACTCTTTGCTCCTCGGTGAGTTCCGTCATGTGGGAACGTGTGCCCTGTGGGGTTTCTTCCTTCAGCACCTTGTAGTGATGTCTGCCCATGGCGGCAATCTGTGGCAGGTGGGTGATGGAGATGACCTGGCGGTCGAGTTCGCCCATCTCTGCCATGATCTGTGCCATCTTCTCGGCTATCTTTCCGCTTACACCTGTGTCGATCTCGTCGAAGATGATGGTTGGCAACTTGACGGCTCCGCTGATCATTGCCTTGAGTGAGAGCATCACACGGGCTATCTCGCCACCCGAAGCCACCTGACTGACGGGTTGCAGAGGTGTGCTCTTGTTGGCGCTGAAGAGGAAGTTGACCTTGTCGGCTCCGTCGGGTGAGAGTGGTTTGGCGGTGAAGCTGATCTCGAAACGCACGTTGGGAATGCCCAGCGGCACGAGTCTTTGCTGCATCTCGGTTTCTATCTTCCTGGCTGTCCTGGTGCGTAGCTCGGTGAGCTTCCTGGCCGCCTGTTCTGCCTTGGAAAGCCAATGCTCGGCCTCCTGCTGCAGGGCTGCCAGCTCCTCGTCGCTGTTGCCGATGTGGTCGAGTTGCTGCTTGAGGTGCTCTCTGATTTCTATCAGGGCATTGATGTCCTGTACATGGAACTTCTGCTGCAGCGAGTAGATGGTGTCGAGCCGGCTGTTGATCTCGTCGAGTCTTGCCGGTTCGAAGTCGACGCGGTCGACGTTGGTGCCTATCTCCTGAGCGATGTCCTTCAGTTCGATGTAGCTGCTGTCGAGTCTTTCGGCAGCCTCTGTTATGGCGGGATAGACCTCCTTGATGGATGCGAGCTGCTGGCAGGTGGACTTCAGCCTTTCGAGTATGCTTCCGTCCTCATTGGTCAGCGTGTTGTCGGCTTCGTAGAGGGCAGTCTTGATGTCCTCGGCATGAGTCAGTGTCTCGGCTTCCTGTTCCAGCGATTCCTGCTCGCCTTCCTCTAACTGGGCGTGGTCGAGCTCTTTGTACTGGAATCTGAGGAACTCTTCGTTCTCACGGCTCTTCGCTATCTCTTCCTCCAACTTGGCGAGTCGCTGCCTGGCCTGGTGATACTGATTGTATGTGGCCCTGTAGTCGCCCAGCAACTTGCTGTCCTGAGCGATGATGTCAACCACGTTGAGCTGGAAATCCTCTTTCTGCAGCAGCAGGTTCTGATGCTGTGAGTGGATGTCGACCAGGCTTTCGCCCAGCTCTCTCATCAGGCTGAGCGAAACGGGTGTGTCATTGATGAAGGCACGGCTTTTGCCTGCGGCTGTCAGCTCGCGGCGGATGATGGTGTCGTCGGCGTCATAGTCGATATCGTGCTCAGCGAAGAAGCTCTGTATGTCGTATCTCGACAGGTCGAAGTGTGCCTCGATGGTGCATCTGTCGCATCCTGCCTTGATGGCCTTGGTGTCGGCTCTGTTGCCGAGCAGCAGACCGATGGCACCCAGGATGATGCTCTTGCCTGCACCTGTCTCGCCCGTGATGACGGAGAAGCCTGGATGCAGCTGGATGTCGAGTTCGTCGATGAGTGTAAAGTTCTTGATGTATAGCTGTTTGAGCATGTTGTCGGTTTCTTTATTGCTTTATTTTGTCCCATTGGGCATTCTGCGAAGGATTGATGTTGAAGAGCAGTTCGTAGATGCTCTCTTTCTCCTTCTGTGTGCCCTTGCCCTTGTAGATGTTTGCCAACTCATCTTTCTTGTAGTCGGTCCATATCTGTGGCAGCAGACTGAGCGGTTTGTTCTCCTTTGCTTTCTTCAGATTGGTTTCGAGCGTGGTCGTAATCTCCGTGCGTCCTCGCTCGGCATTGTTGGCCATCTCGTCGAGTCCCTTGCGGTAGTAGTCGTACTGCATCTGTCGGAAGGGTTGCATTCCTCCGTCGAGATAGTCGGCTATGATGGCGTATCTGTTTCTGTTGTCGTCGAAGGCTTTCCAGCCCGGGTACGACAGGTTTTGTGCATTGTTGGTGAGGTTCATGCATCTTTGCAGCACATCCTCGCCTCCCATGGGCGCAAAGGTGTCGAGGTCGAGTCCGATGATGAGGTAGGCATAATAGGCAAAGAGAGCTGTGAGCTGGTTGTCGAGATTCTCCTCGTTGAAGTCCAGCTGGTCGAACTGTGCAAAGTTGAACGTGAAGTTCTCGTCCACATTATTATATATAGTAGTGGTGTAGGCGGCATTGTATACGGGTCGGTTGGCCTGTATCAGCGCTTTGCACGTGAAGAGGTTCTGGTCTTTGGCGTATTTTGTCACCGTGATGTTGAAGTTGCAGTTGATGCGCTCGTTTTTCTGAAACTGCAGATGGGTCCATTGCCGGTCGTTGACAAACTGCTCGAGTGTCTGTTGCAGGTTGTCGAATACGGCATTGTCCGTGCCCTGTATCTGAGCATGGTTGATGGTGATTTTGGCTTGCAGTTCCTGTGCCTGGAGGCCGTAACTACAGCATGCCAGCCAGCTCGTCAATGATATCGCGAGCCACTTCAGTCTTCGGCTTTTTCTCATATTCTTTCTTGCCTTTCTCGGATATGATTGTTATCTGGTTGTCGTCGGTGCGGAAGGTGGTGCCGGCATTGCGTGTGGAGTTCAGCACGATGAAGTCGGCATTCTTCTTCCTGCGTTTCTTCTCGGCATTGGTTTCCTCGTCGTTGGTTTCCAGGGCAAAAGCCACGATGCGCTGGTGGCTCTGCTTCATCTGTCCAAGGGCTGCTGCGATGTCGTGGGTGGGAGCCAGGGTGAGCACCAGGTCGTCCTTCTCGCGCTTGATCTTCCTGTCGGCAACAACGGCTGGACGGAAGTCGGCTACTGCCGCACAGAGGATGGCTGCATCACAGCCTGTAAACTCATGGGTGGCAGCCTCGTACATCTCTTCGCAGCTCTCCACATCGATGCGTCTGATGTCGTTGTCGCATTGCAGCGCCACTGGGCCTGCTATCAGCGTGACGTGGGCGCCTCGCTTTCTGCATTCCTCGGCAAGGGCAAATCCCATCTTGCCCGATGAGTAGTTGCCGATAAATCTTACGGGGTCTATCTTCTCGTAGGTAGGACCGGCAGTGATCATGATGTTCTTGCCACTGAGGTCCTGCTGCTGTTGTTCATCGAAGTAACGGTCCAGACTGTCGACGATGATCTCGGGTTCCTCCATGCGTCCCTTGCCCTCCAGTCCGCTTGCCAGGAATCCGGAGGCTGGCTCGATGATTCTGTTGCCGTAGCTCAGGAGTGTTTGCATGTTGTGCTGGGTGGACGGATGTCTGTACATGTCGAGATCCATGGCTGGAGCGATGAAGACAGGGGCCTTCATCGACAGATAGGTAGTGATGAGCATGTTGTCGGCGATGCCGTTTGCCATCTTTCCCATTGTGGCAGCCGTACAGGGCGCAATGAGCATGGCGTCAGCCCAGAGGCCGAGGTCGACATGCGAGTTCCATGTACCGTCTCTCTGCGAGAAGAACTCGCTGACAACGGGTTTATGGGTAAGGGCAGAGAGCGTGATGGGAGTGATGAACTCCTTGCCGGCAGGTGTGATGACAACCTGCACTTCGGCTCCCCGCTTGATGAGGCCTCTTATGATGAGGCAAGATTTGTAGGCTGCTATCGAGCCAGTGATGCCCAGTACTATTTTCTTTCCTTTAAGACTCATTTTTCTGATTTGAACATTTGATGGTTGAACCTTCGCTGGAAGGAATCTTTCTTAACTCCTTGAAAAATAACTCGTCCAGCGAAAGTTGAGAACATGACTTTATCTTTTATTGAACTCCCTCAGACGGATGCGGGTAAGCACCTGCTTGGTGTTGTAGGTAAAGTCGCTGCCCAATACCCATGTGTAGTAGCCTGGATCTTTGTGCAGGATTTCTGCCACGTCCCAGCCTTTGTATTTGCCAAAGTTGAACACCTCATGCTTGCGTGGATTTCCCTGTTCGTCGGTAAGCACGTTGCCCTGAGCATCTTTCAGCTCCTGCCAGATGATGCGGCCGGCAAAGTCGACGTTGTCGTTCTGCATGGAGAACTTGGCCAACTCGTCCATGTCGTTGTTGAGAACACGCTCTGGTTCTTCCTGTACTCCGGGAGCATACTTGTCCAGCTCGCCCATGAGCACTCGGTAAGTAGCTTCGGTGTCCTGGTCGGCACGATGGGCCTCAAAGTCTTCCTCCATCTTTCGGCCGCAGTAGAACTTGTAGGCGGCAGCAAGATTGCGGCGTTCCATCTTCATAAAGATGGTCTGCGCATCTATCAGGCGGCACTTGCTGAAGTCGAAGTCGATGCCTGCACGCAGAAATTCCTCGGCGAGCATAGGCACGTCGAAACGGTTGGAGTTGTAGCCTGCAAAGTCGCATCCCTCAAACTCCTTCTGCAAGTTGGCTGCCAGCTGCTTGAATGTAGGTGCGTTTTTCACATCCTCGTCGCTGATGCCGGTAAGGGCGACGACTTCTTCGGGTATAGGCATTCCGGGGTTTACGTAGAGATTCTTACGAGTCTCGCTACCGTCGGGCATGACCTTGATATACGACATCTGGATGATACGGTCTTTAACCATATCAAGCCCCGTAGTCTCCAGGTCGAAGACTACTAAGGGCTTTTTAAGATTTAATTTCATTATATGTTTTTATTATTTTAGTCGTTGAGCAACATTGGCATAATCAGCATCAGCACGTCCTCGTCCTCAGGCTGCTCGGCAGGAACGATAATGCCGGCACGACTTGGGTCTGCCAACATGATGACAACCTGGTCGCTGTTCAGATTGCTCAGAACCTCCATGAGGCTGCTGCCCTTGAAACCGATGCTCATAGGTGTGCCGGTGTACTCGCAAGAGAGCTGTTCCTTGGCTGATGTGGCGAAGTCGATATCCTCGGAAGATACTTCGAAGTGGCCATTCTCCATGTGCAGACGAACCAACTGGCTGCTCTCGCTGGCGAAGGGGAGCACACGGCGCAAGGCGCTGAGAAGGGCACGGCGGTCTACTGTGGTCTGACTTGGATTGTCGGTAGGAATCACTGAGTTGTAGTTAGGATATCTTCCGTCTATCAGTCGGCAGTTAAGTACTCCGTCGTTGTATTTGATCTCGGCATTTCTGTCGTCGAACTTGATAAGCACGTCACCGCCGTCCTTGGTAAGAATGTTCTTCAGCAGGTTGGCTGGTTTCTTGGGAAGATTGAACGAAGCAGGAGTCTCGCTTGTGATAGAGAAGTTCTTGTTGCGTACCAACTTATGGCCGTCGCTTGCTACAATGGCGAGTGCGTCGGGGGTTAAATCGAAGTACACACCGTTCATAATAGGTCTCAACTCGTCGTTGGCTGTGGCAAACAGGCTTCTGGAGATGTTGTCGATCAGGACGGTGGCAGGTATCATGATAGAATTGGCTGCATCGGTCATGCTCTGTGTGCGAGGATAGTCCTCAGCACTCTGCGCTGTGAAGTTGTACAAACCGTTCTGGTAAACGATTTTCACGGCGTAGCTGTCGGGGGTCACGTCCAGGGTGAGAGGCTGCTCTGGCAACTCTTTCAGTGCGTCGAGAATCACCTTGTTGGGGATGCAGAATTCGCCTTCTCCCTCACATTCAGTCAGGTCGATGACGCTTTTGATCACGTTGTCACTGTCGCTTGCTGTGATGGTCATCACATTGTTAGCAACCTGGAAAAGGAAGCAATCGAGGATGGGCAAGGAATTCTTGCTGCTGATTACTTTCGCAAGCATGTTGAGCCTACTGCTCAGGGCAGAGCTTGATAAAACAAATCTCATGAGTGTTTATAATTTTGTTTATGTTCTACATTTCTTTTCTTACTGACCACAAAAATACAAAAAATATCGATGACGTACAAAAAAATCGATAAAAAGTTTCAGTTTATGAACTATTTTTAGTAATTTCGCAGTCTAAAGAGAAAACTTTCTTCATCTTTCACCTCTGTTGTGAGTTGCGGGTGTGAATAGTTTCTCGAGAGGAAAGTTTAAGTATCATTATTCAAACATTATTATAATATGGAATTACAAGGAAAGGTTATTGCCGTTTTGCCTGAAAGAAGCGGTGTCTCTGCAAGAGGTGAGTGGAAATCACAGTCGTTTGTCATTGAGACTCATGAGCAGTATCCCAAGAAGTTGGTCTTCGATGTCTTCGGAGCCGAACGCTTGGCACAGTTTAATATTCAGAGCGGCGAAGAGATCTTGGTATCCTTTGATATCGATGCTCACGAATATAATGGCCGCTGGTTTAATAATATTCGTGCATGGAATGTTCAGCACGTAGATCCTAATACTGTTGCTGCCATGGCTGGCGGAATGCAGCCAGCTGGTGCTCCGTTCCCACCAGCAGGTGCTCCTGTAGCAGCTGCTCCTGCAGCTGGAGCCACTGCTCCTTTCCCTCCAGCTTCTGCTGCTCCTGCTGCTTCTGCTGAGACAGGCAGTGCAGACGATCTTCCATTCTAAAAGTAATGAGTCCACTTGATAAAGTCGAAAATCGTATTTTTTGTCTTTGTAACATATTGACAATCAATAGCTGATTTTCGTAAAAATGACTTTTTCAAGTGGACTCAGTTGATTTAATAATTGCGAGCTTCTATCTGGAAGTAGCTCTGTGGATGGTTGCAAACAGGGCAAACCTCAGGAGCCTGCTTGCCAACTACGATGTGCCCGCAGTTGGAGCACTGCCAGATGCAGTCGCCGTCGCGCGAGAACACCACTTTGTCCTCTACGTTCTTCAGTAATTTGCGATAGCGCTCCTCATGGTGCTTTTCTATCTCTGCCACCATCTCAAACTTGGCAGCGATTTCTTCGAATCCTTCTGCATGAGCCTCTTCTGCCATGCGCTTGTACATATCGGTCCACTCGCTGTTCTCACCCTCGGCTGCTGCCAAGAGGTTCTCGGCTGTGCTCTTTATCTCGCCGCCTATGAGGTACTTGAACCACAGTTTGGCGTGTTCCTTCTCGTTGGCTGCTGTCTCCTCAAAAATGTTGGCTATTTGCACATAACCGTCTTTCTTGGCCTTGCTGGCAAAGTAGGTGTACTTGTTGCGGGCCTGCGATTCGCCTGCGAATGCTTCCCACAAATTCTTCTCGGTTTTGGTTCCTTTCAGTTCTTTCATGATGTCTTTGTTTTTAATGTTAATAAATTTGAGTTATATTGCTAATAATCTTAGCAGCGTATCTTACAACTTATGTCTGCAAAGATATTGTAATAATTCCAAAAAAGCAAGTTTATGTACGCTTTTTTGCTTTCAATTATGAAAGTTTAACAGTATGAACTTTACTGGCTGGAAAGATAAGAGAAGTTAGCGGAAGTCTCAGTCTTTCAGGATCTTCCTTCTTTCGAAGAACTGGCGTGAGGCAAGGAAGAAGAGGATTACAGAAACGGCATTCTCGGCAGCCACCATCCAGAAGGTGGCAGTGTATCCAAAGTGTTCGGCAACGATTCCGCCCAACAGACATCCTATGCCGAAGCCAAGGTCCCATCCCGTAAGAATGCTGCTGTTGGCAGTGCCTCGCTGGTCGTGTCGTGCCACGTGGACAAACATGTTGAGGAAGGCAGGGTAGAGATGCCCGTTGCCCAGTCCGATAAGGATGGCAGAGAGGTAATATGCCACTGGATGGGGAATGGCCACAAAGAGGGTGAAGCCAACGAGTGAGATGAGCATTCCCTCGGCTGCATTCTGTGTCAACTTGCCTTGGCTGAGGGCTTTACGGCCCTGCAGACGAGAACTGAAAAGACCCATAGAGAGAAGGGCAAAATAAGTGCCTGTTCCTCCTGTGATGGACAAAACCTCCTTGCTGTAGATGGCGAGATAGTTGCTCAATACGCCCCAGCAGAAGCCAAACATGGCGATATTGATGGCGAGGAGCCATGCACGGGTGAGGAAGAAGCGGTCGAGCGACAATTTCTCTTTGTTGCGAATGATGTCTTTTTCGGGCAACCGGATAGTCCATGCGATGAGCACTGCACTTATCGCTACGACGAAAGCTATCCAGAAGAGTATCATGTAGCTGTCTACCATGTTGTGCAGATAGATGCCGATGGATGGAGCTATTGCCATGGCGAAGTTGTTGCTGAGACCATAAAGTCCGATGCCTTCGTTTCGCCGGCTGGAAGGCAGCACGTCGATGGCGCAGGTGCTGTTGGCTACGGTGACGGCTCCGAAGGGTCCGCCATGCAATGTTCGGCAAATGGCAAACATGAGGATTGTGCCTGCTGCTATGTATCCGGCAAAGAAGACGGCAAAGCCCGAAAGGCACAGCATGAGCACTTTCTTGCGCGAGAAACTGTCTACCACATAGCCGCAAAATGGGCGCACGATAAGGGCTGCCACGGTGTAGCCGCTCAGTACGATGCCTATGGTGTCTTTGGTGGCTCCAAAAGTTTCGCTCAGATAGAGGGGCAGGAGCGGGGTGAGGAGATAGAAGGCGAAGTACAACAGAAAGTTTGTTGTCATCACCTTGATGTAATTGGCATTCCAGAGTTTCTCTTTGCTATTCATTGTTATTATAGATTAGACTTTTGTTCTTCGAGCCAGGCATCGATAATCTGTCGGGCAATGGAGAGTTTTTCGGGAATGGTGGGCAGATTGTACTTGGTAAACCACTTGCCGCGTGAGAGTTCTTCTTTCTGCAGATGGATTTCTCCATCTACATAGTCGGCGGTGAAGCCTACCATCAACCCGCTGGGATATGGCCAGGGCTGAGAACCGAAATACTTCAGGTGGTTGATGGTGAGTCCTGTCTCTTCCATCACTTCACGGTGTACGGCTTGCTCAAGGGTTTCGCCAGTCTCGACAAAGCCAGCCACAAGTCCATAGAAGTCGCTCTTGAAGTTGCGGGCATGTACCAGAAGGACTTCCTCTCCCCTGCGTATGAGGACGATGATGGCAGTGGCGAGCGAGGGCCATACCGACTTGCCGCATTGAGTGCATTTCTTGCTGATATCGGTCGACATCTTCATGGGTGCTCCGCATATTCCGCAGAACTGTGTGTTCTGGTCCCAGTAGATGAGTTCATGGCATTTTCCTGCCTTGAGGTACAGGTCTCTGCTCAGTTTGTAGTAACTGGGACGGAGTCCGCACATCTCATAGTTGGGATTGTCGGTGACGGGGGTGTCGATGGTGAAAGCCTTTACCTCGGTTCCGTCTTCCATAGGACTGATGTTGAGAACATGGGTCCAGGGCTTGAGTTCTATCGGACTCTCTTCAGAGCAGGGAATGGTGTAGCTTCCGTCTGCCTGTTTCTGCAGCAAGAGGTCGGTCTTGCAAAATATAAACCAATAGGTCATTTCTTTATTCTTTATGTTGAGATTCTTTCTTTGAACTTTAGCAAGTTCAGAAGTTGTTCGTTTTTGGGGAAAGTTAATTTTCGGGAAGTTATAGAAGTTAAAGAAGTTATCACTCCCTTCGGTCGTTCAGAAGTTAAAGCCAACAGCTTTGGAGGAAATGTTTAGTGTTTAATGTTTAATTTCAAGTCCACTAAAGCATTTGTCTTAACTCCTTAACTCCTTAACTCCTTAACTCCTTAACTCCTTAACTCCTTAACTCCTTAACTCCTTAACTCCTTAACTCCTTAACTCCTTAACTCCTTAACTCCTTAACTCCTTAACTCCTCGAGTGAGTTTATTTCTTTTT
Organism: Segatella intestinalis; assembly: GCF_029348455.1. Taxonomy (NCBI): domain Bacteria; kingdom Pseudomonadati; phylum Bacteroidota; class Bacteroidia; order Bacteroidales; family Prevotellaceae; genus Segatella; species Segatella intestinalis. The sequence continues at coordinate 97,910 of NZ_JARJVV010000012.1, read as the reverse complement.
GAAGAGCAGTTCGAAGTCGCGCTCTGCAGCAGGCTTTACCCATTCTTCGGGAACGAATCGCCAGTTGTTGTTGGGCTTGGCGTCTACGGTGCCCATTTTCTCTATTTCCTGCATCAGATAGTAGCGCTGGTCGCGCTCGCTTCGCCAGATGATACGTGATTCAAGACTGTCCTTTGGAATGCCTGCGCCACGTGTGAGCAGCTCTCCTCCGCCATTTCCCCGATAACTGTTTACAGCCACCTTGTACCATTTGTTCTCATCGAAAGGCTCGCCGTTGCTCATGCCAAGGATGCGTACTTTTTCTCCATCGGGCTTGGTGACGTCCACTTCGTAGTCGATGCCTGCAGCGCTGTCGAAGTTGAACGAGAAATTCTTGAAGCCTAAGCGCTGTTGGTCGCCTTGCGTCTGCTGGTCGAGCAACAGGAGATGGTCATCGGGACTCTTCATCGTGTTGACCCACAGGTCGTAGCTCATCTCCAAGTGGCGGCGTATCTCCTTGCCTGTGAGGCGCATTACGTAGAGTTGGTTCTCGTATTTGTAGAGCTTGAACATATCGCTCACGCAGATAGGGCCTGCCTGTATGGAGGAGTTGAACTGCAGAGGAGCATTGAAGGCAATGTCGGCATGGGTAATCTGCAACTCCAGATTGAGGATGAAGTCGTTGAAGGCGCTGCTTCCGAAGTAGGAGTCGCGGCTGTAGATGGTGTTCTTGAATGTGCCAATCTGCTTGCTTACATACTTGTCTACCTCGGCTATCTGTGGTTCGAAAATCTTCAGCATCTTCTCATCGACAGGACAATCTGTCACATCGGCTATTTTTCCCTCCACACTCTTGTTCTGCAGGATGTGAAGTTTCTTGCCATGCAACTGGTGTTCGTCTATGGTTACCGTAATCTCTGCATCTGCCACACTCATGGCATTGTTGGCAGGATCGAGGCAAACCACCTGCTTGCCAGCTACATTGGTGATGGTTTCGGCATGGCGTGTGTGGTCGTGACCAAAGAGTACCAAGTCGAATCCCGGAACCTCGCGTGCCACCTTCATAGAGGCGTCCTCGTCGTATTCGGGTGTCTGGATGCCTCCTTCCTTACCGCTATGGAAGAGTCCTATCACTACATCGGGCTGTTCGTTTTGCTGTATGTATTCCATCCACTGGCGTGCGCTCGTCACCATATTCTCGAAACGCATGCCGCTCCATAGGTTCTCGGTGAGCCAGTTGGGGATGGCTGGAGTGATCATGCCCAAGATGGCGATTCTTATTCCCTCACGTTCCAGTATGACATAGGGTTTGACGTAAGGCTTGCCTGTCTTGGTATTGATGATATTGGCTCCTAAGACAGGGCATTTCAGCTCGCTCACCCACTTGTCGTAGACGGCGTGTCCTGTCTCTACATCATGGTTGCCGAAGGTTTCGGCATCGTATTTCATGTAATTGAGTACGTCAGAAGCCACGTTGCGTGCCTTGGTATTGATGTAGTTGTAATAGTAGCAGGTGGGTTGTCCCTGTAGCAGGTCGCCATTGTCGAGCAAGATGAGTCGGTCGTTGTATTCTTGTCTCAGCGAGTCGACATACGACGACACCCTTGCCAGCGAACCCGCCTTGGGCTTGCGGTTGATAAAGTCGTATGGGAAGAAACAGCCGTGAACGTCGCTGGTTTCTACAACTCTGATTTTAATGGTTTTCTGTTGTGCCATAGCTTGAGAATTGAATGTGAGCGCCAGGAGCAGCGCTGTCAGAATTTGTTTCATAATCTGCCATTTTTTGTTTTACAGTGCAAAATTACAAAAAAGAAGTCAAACAGGCATACTTTTTGTTAGAGAAAAGTTATTAAAATAAATATGGAGGACAAAAGAATATGGCATTCGTAGATTATTACAAGATTTTGGGTGTTGACAAGAATATACCACAAAATGATGTGCGCGCGGCTTATCGCAAGCGTGCCAAACAGTTTCATCCCGACCTGCATCCTAATGACCCTAAGGCAAAGGCTAAGTTCCAGGCGCTCAATGAGGCATACGACGTGATTTCCGATCCTGACAAGCGAGCCAAATACGATAAATATGGTGAGCAGTGGAAGAATGCTGCTGCCTACGAGCAGGCTGGCGGGGCAGGAGGCTTCGGAGGCTTTGGCGGAGCTGGAGGCTCAGCAGGAGGAAATCCTTTCGAGGGCTTCGACTTCAGCAATTTTGGTTCGGGCGGTAGTGGATTCAGCAGTTTCTTCGAGAACCTATTTGGCGGTGGCGCTCGTCGCCGTTCTGGAGGTGCAGGCTTTGATGGCTTTGGTGGCGGAACGGAATATGGCTCGCAGAATATGCGTCAAAGCACAGGAGAAATGCTGATGAACGTAAACATCGATATGTATACGGCCTTGCTGGGTGGCGAGGGGATTATCAGATTGAGCAATGGTTCGAAAATCAAACTCAAGATTAAGCCTGGAACGCAGAACGGAACCAAGGTTCGGGTTCGTGGAAAAGGATGCGACCGTGGTGACGGAACATTTGGCGATTTGATGATTACATACAACGTGAAGTTGCCAACCACGCTGAATGACAGACAGAAAGAGCTGTTGCGCCAAATGAAAGAGGCATAATAATACGACAAAGAGTGTATCATAAGTAGTGTTCTGCTTGTGGTACGCTCTTTTTGTTTTTAAATTCAACTTCCCCGTTTGCGAAATTTGAGAAATAGCAAACATGCTACTTGAGTTAAATTTGCTTAATCTATTTTGCTGTTTGCCGGAAAATATATAACTTTGGAGGTCAAACAAATAGAAAAATATGAATTACAAGATACGGATAGCAGCATGGATGCTGTTTTTTATACCCCTGTCGGCAGGAGCTCAGAAGATTTCATTAGGCTCCTGTACCACCAAGGACGGAGGACAGTATAAAGGCGAAATGGTCAGTGGAAAGCCACAGGGAAAGGGAACTACTGTGTTCCCAAATGGCGATACCTATGAGGGCAATTACCTCAAAGGCAAGCGAGAGGGCTATGGCGTTTATACTTTCTCTGACGGCGAGAAGTATGAAGGCCAGTGGATGCAGGACCAGCAGCACGGCAAGGGTACTTTCTATTTCCAAAACAATAATAAATACGTAGGACTCTGGTTCCGCGACTATCAGCACGGACATGGCATCATGTACTATTACAATGGTGACAAATATGACGGTGACTGGTATAAGGACAAGCGACAGGGCAGAGGAACCTATACCTATGCCGGAGGGGCATATTATCGTGGACAGTGGATGAACGACATGAAGAATGGTACAGGTTTCTTCAACTGGGGAGACGGAACCACCTACGAAGGCAGTTGGGTGGACAACCAACGCTCTGGGAAGGGAACCTTCAAATATGCTGATGGCGACATATATATAGGCGACTGGAAAGACGACATACAGGATGGAAAAGGAATATATAAGTTCCATAATGGTGATGTCTACGAAGGCGATTATGTACAGGGCGAGCGTACGGGCGAAGGCATCTTCCGCGCAGCCAATGGCTCAAAGTACACAGGACAGTTCAACGACGGACAGCGCTCGGGTCAGGGAACCTTTGTATGGAAGAATGGCGACATGTATGTAGGTTCATGGATGGACGATGTACAGAACGGAAGAGGCAAACTGACAAAGAAGAATGGCGATGTCTTCGAGGGGGACTTCAAAAAGGGATTGGTAGACGGCGAGGTGATTATTCACTATGCAAATGGAAATCGCTTCAAGGGAGTGTATCGTGGAGGACGTCGTGAAGGCTTCTGTATCGAGGAGACGAAAGACGGAAAGCGCTTTGAGGGAACTTATCGTGCCGACAGGCGTGATGGAAAGTTTGTAGAGAAAGACCGCAACGGGCAGGTTACTGCAAAAGGCTATTACGAGAACGGAAAGCGATTTGAGGAATAAAATCAGAAAGCCATCGCCTTTAATAGATGAGTCGACGCTGTCATCATAGATGAGTCGAACAAGTATCATATTAAGGCAGAGATGCCTATCTATATAAAAGGTGGAGATGCCTATCTATATATAATATAAAAAGGTGTAGCCCTCCAAGGCTATATGCTATAACTTCTAACGACCGTAGGAAGAGATAGATTCTTTAATTTCTATAACTTTTGAACCCAGCGGAAGTTGAGTAAAATAATAACAAGCAAATATCAGACACAAAATAGTAACTTTCAATATTTTAAACGATATGGTAGTAGATACATTAGACAATCTGGAGAAATATGTTTCTCTGAATCCTCTTTTCGAGGAAGTAGTGAAGTTCATCAAGGAAAATGATCTGAACAAGTTGGAGGCAGGCAAGCACTTCATCAAGGATAAAGACTTGTTTGTAAACATCACTACAGCTCACGGAAAGACTGCTGACGAGGCTGTTTTTGAGACACACAAGAATATGCTCGACATACAGATACCACTCGACAATAATGAGACTTATGGATATCTGCCTCTTGCCGATCTGCCAGAAGCAGAGTACAACGCAGAGAAGGATGTCACAAAATATCCAGGAGCAAAGGCAGAGACTTATGTAAACTGCAAGCCAGGCGAGTTTGCCATCTTCTGGCCACAGGACGGTCATCAGCCATGCATCGGTGAAGGTGATATTCACAAAGCTATATTCAAGGTGAAGGCTTAGTTGCTCGCAACAATTTTCTTTTAACCTTCAACTTTCAACTTTAAATAATCTATTATGGCAACAAAGAAGACTACCACTCCTGCCAAAGGAGTAAAGTCAAAAACAAAAAAGACTGTACAGCCCAAGCATATCGGACTGGTGAAGAACGACCCCTATCTGGAACCCTATGAGGGCGCCATACGAGGCAGGCACGAACATGCTTTGTGGAAGTTGGGACAGCTGACACAGAATGGCAAGAAGACACTCAACGACTTCGCCAATGGCTACGACTATTTTGGGCTGCACAAAACAGCCCGTGGATGGGTGTTCCGTGAGTGGGCTCCCAATGCTACTGAGATATATCTGATAGGCGAGTTCAACGACTGGAAGGAATGCCCCAAGTACAAGGCAAAGCGTATCAGCGGTACAGGCAACTGGGAACTGAAACTATCAGAGAAAGCCATCAAGCATGGTGACCTTTACAAGATGAAGGTTCACTGGCAGGGTGGAGAAGGTGAGCGAATTCCTGCATGGGCGCAGCGTGTTGTACAGGACGAGCAGACCAAGATATTCTCGGCTCAGGTTTGGAATCCTGAGCCTTACACCTGGAAGAAAAAGTCTTTCAGACCTAATACATCGCCTCTGCTTATCTACGAATGTCACATCGGTATGGGACAGGATGCAGAAAAGGTGGGAACTTATACTGAGTTTAAGGAGAAGGTTCTGCCACGCATCATTGCCGATGGTTATAACTGTATACAGATCATGGCCATTCAGGAACATCCTTACTATGGTTCCTTTGGCTATCATGTGAGCAGTTTCTTTGCTGCCAGCAGTCGTTTCGGAACTCCCGAGGAGCTGAAGTCACTCATCGATACTGCCCATCAGAACGGAATTGCTGTTATCATGGATATTGTGCACTCGCATGCAGTAAAGAATGAGGTTGAGGGATTGGGCAATCTGGCTGGCGACCCCAACCAATACTTCTATCCTGGCGACCGGCATGAGCATCCGGCATGGGACAGCCTGTGCTTCGACTATGGAAAGGACGAGGTAATACACTTCCTGTTGAGCAACTGTAAGTACTGGCTCGCAGAATTCCACTTCGACGGATTCCGTTTTGACGGAGTGACTTCCATGCTCTATTATTCGCACGGACTCGGAGAGGCCTTTATGGGATATGGCGACTATTTCAACGGACACGAGGATGACAACGCCATCTGTTACCTTACCCTCGCCAATCTGCTGATTCACGAGGTGAACAAGCATGCCATTACCATTGCCGAAGAGGTGAGCGGAATGCCAGGACTGGCAGCAAAGTTTACAGATGGAGGTTATGGCTTCGATTACCGAATGGCGATGAACATCCCAGACTACTGGATAAAGACCATCAAGGAACTGCCCGATGAGGCTTGGAAACCAAGCAGCATCTTTTGGGAAGTGAAGAACCGCCGTGCTGACGAAAAGACAATATCCTATTGCGAGAGCCACGACCAAGCTTTGGTGGGCGACAAGACCATTATCTTCAGACTCATCGATGCCGACATGTACTGGCATTTCAAGAAGGGAGATGAAAACGACATGGCACATCGAGGAATTGCCCTGCATAAGATGATAAGACTCGTGACAGCTTCTACCATCAATGGAGGCTATCTCAACTTCATGGGCAACGAGTTCGGACATCCTGAGTGGATTGATTTCCCTCGTGAGGGCAACGGATGGAGTTACAAGTATGCACGCAGGCAGTGGAACCTGGTCGACAACAAGGAACTGTGCTACTGCTACTTGGGTGATTTTGATAAGGCAATGATCAAAACCATCAAAAGTGAGAAAAACTTCAATAAGACACCGGTGCAGGAGATATGGCACAACGACGGCGACCAGGTGTTGGCATATATGAGAGGTGACCTTCTTTTTGTGTTCAACTTCTCGCCAACGCGCTCGTTTACAGACTATGGTTTTCTTGTACCAACAGGTGCTTACAGTATAGTGCTTGATACCGACAACAAGGAGTTTGGAGGAAATGGGCTCAATGATGATTCCATGACTCATCTCACAACCTACGATCCTCTTTATGTGGGCGACCGTAAGGAGTGGCTCAAGCTCTATCTGCCTGCACGATCGGCCTTGGTGTTGAAGAAAAATTAAGATAGAAATTTGAAAAGAATGAGAAATAAAAAGAATAGCATGGTGGAGATGCGCTTCACCATGGCTATTGTCTTTATATCGTTTACATACCTTTACCTGGATTGTTTTCAGGATGATGTGTTGGCAGTAGCACAATATGTGCTTTCGAAAGGAATGACGACCTACAGCTATGTACTGGCACCCATTCTCCTTACGTTGGCATTGTTTCTACTGCAGATGGGTGTGTGTACCCTTACACAGGTAAAGCGTCGATTCCATGCCTTGACTTATTTCCCATCGATGCTGATGCTTACAGTATTGACCGATATTCCGGTCGACTTTGATGAGCATCATAGTTTGGGAGCCTGGTGGTGGATAATCCCTTTGCTGCTCGCGCTATGGGGGACTGGCATGTGGGTGGCAAGACAGGTGGAACCTTTCGAGCCTTTGCCTCATAATGAAGGTTGGTTTACAAAACTCACTTGGCAAAACTTGTTGCAGCTTTTGGTTATGATGCTGCTCACCATTCTCGTGGCCAACAACGACAGGGTGTTCCATGAGCGCATGAAGATGGAACGGTTCATGAAAGAAGGCAAGTATGATCAGGCTTTGAAGGTGGGACACAAGTCGCAGGACACCGACTCTTCGCTGACCATGTTGCGTATAGCTTGTCTGCATCGCTGCGGAAGCATGGGAGAGCATCTGTTCGAATATCCGCTCATGGGAGGAAGCAAGGCGATGATTCCTGATGGTGTTACTGTCAAGGCAATGATGTGGCAAACGCCACGCTGGATGAGACAAAACAAGACCGCAGGAAACAAACTGCGTATGCCTAAGGACTATCTGTTGTGTGGATTGTTGCTCGACAAGAATCTCGACCGCTTTGTGGCAGAGATAAAACGCACCTATATTGCCGACAGTATTCCTTTGCCAAAACACTATAAAGAGGCTCTTGTGCTCTATGTGCACAGGCGTACTCATCCTATGGTAGTGCTGCACGATGATGTGATGGAGGCCGACTTCCAGGACTATCAGGCTTTGGAACATAAGTTTGCTGATGCTATGCAGACGCAGGCTGCCCTGCGAGATACATATGGAAATACATATTGGTATTATTATCAGTATGGCAATAGGTAAGTAATTAGAACTAAATATTTGATGAGAATATTGATTATATTGAGACGATTGATAATATATAATAGAAGATTGACAAGACTCAAGAAGTTCGTATGTATGCTGTGTCTGCTGACAGGTATGGCATGGCTCTATGTGCAGCCTGTGCAGGCACAGAAGAAGGAGATTGCTGCAGCTAAAGATTTGGTCAAGGCCGGGAAAAACCTCGACCAAGCACAGAAGAATATGGAAAAACTGTTGCTCGATTCTGCCAACCGTGCCAACCGTAAGATATGGGCTGTGCTCTACGATGCCGTGAGGAAACAATATGAGCAGGGCAATGAGCAGTTGTATCTGAAGCAGAAATATGATACGGCGAAATTGTTCAGTCTGACTCGTCAGCTTTTTGTCATAGCCGAGGGAATCGACTCGGTAGAAAGCATACCCAACCGTAAAGGAAAGGTGGAGATAGAATCAAGGAAGGGACATGCCGAATATCTCAACCAGATACGTCCCAACCTATACAATGGCGGTAGTTGGTTTGTGCGTAAGCAGAACTATGCCGAGGCTTACAGGTTCTTCGACAAATATATCTCGTGCGCGCATATTCCTCTCTTCGAAGGTTACGATTATCAGCAGCATGACAAATATCTGCCTTCAGCGGCTTACTGGGCTGTGTATTGTGGATACAAGATGAAGAATCCCAAGGCAACACTTCATCACTCTTATGAAGCCCTGAAAGATACGGCTCATTACGACTATATGCTCCAGTTCTTGGCAGAGACCTATAAACTGGAGAAAGATACGGTCCGTTATCTGCAGACTCTTGAGGAAGGATTCGAGCATGCACCTAAGTTCCCGTTCTTCTTCCCACGACTCATTGAGTATTATACGAAGCAGAACCAACTTGATTCGGCAATGGCTGTAGTAGACAAGGCTTTGCAGGTTGATGCTGAGAGCGGACTTTATCTTTTCACTAAAAGCACAATTTTGCTTAATCAGGGAAAAAACAAAGAAAGCCTTGAGTTGAGTAACAAACTGATACAGCGCAATGACAGTATTGCCGAGGTGTATTACAATGCCGGATTGGCTTACTTCAATATGGCGGTGGAGCTCGACAAAAATACATATCTGTCGCGCAAACGTCATCAGGAGCTAACTGGTTATTACCAAAAAGCTTTGCCCTATTTAGAGAAATTTCGTAAAATGGAGCCTGGTGCTCAGGAGAAATGGGCTTTGCCCCTGTATACAATTTACCTCAATCTGAACAAGGGAAAGGAGTTTGATGAAATCGACCGACTGATGAAATAGAAGGGATGATGTCATCATTTATTTTAATTCAACACATTAGAATATTTAAAATGAAATCAATATTAGATAAAATGGGGATAACCCCTAATGCCATGCAGCAAGATGCAATGCATGCCTTGTTACGAAGTGACAAAGATGTGGTGGTGCTTTCGCCTACGGGAAGTGGAAAGACCCTGGCCTATCTCTTGCCCCTTACCCAACTGGTGGATGCTGGCGATGATATGCCGCAGGCTATTGTGGTTACACCAGGAAGAGAACTTGCCCTGCAGTCGGCTACTGTTCTCAAGGATATGGGAAGTGGTCTGCGTGCCATGGCTTGCTATGGAGGCAGAATGACGATGGATGAACATAGGGTGATGCGTCAGGTAAGACCGCAGATCATTTTCGGTACACCAGGACGTCTCAACGATCATCTGGATAAAGGAAACCTTTCTGCCGAGCATGTCAAGTATCTCGTTATCGATGAGTTTGATAAATGTTTAGAGATGGGCTTTCAGGACGAGATGAGCAGACTCTTGCAATCCTTGCCACATCTGGAACGGCGTATCCTGCTTTCTGCTACAGAGGCTGAAGCCATCCCGCAGTTTGTGCATATGGGAAGGGTAGAGAAGGTTGACTATCGGCTGGATGACGAGCAGGTTCCTGAGCGTGTACATATATATAAGGTAAGGAGTGAGCAGAAAGATAAGCTTGAGGCTTTGTCGAAGTTACTTCGCAGCTTTGGGGATGAAAGCAGTATCGTGTTCCTCAACTATCGAGACAGTGTGGAGCGTACTGACCAGTTTTTGCGTCAGGAAGGCTTTTCTACCTCCTGCTTCCATGGAGGTATGGAACAGAAGATGCGTGAGGATGCGCTTTACAAGTTCAGCAATGGCAGTGCCAACATTTTTGTAAGCACCGATTTGGCTTCGCGTGGACTTGATATTCCTAATATCGACAATATCGTTCACTATCATCTTCCCGAGAGCGAGGACGGATACATACACCGTGTGGGAAGAACTGCACGATGGGAGTCGAAAGGTAAAGCCTATTTCCTGTTGGGACCTACAGAAAGCATTCCTGAGTATGTTGATGCTGAGGTGGAAGATTATGAGATTCCGGCCGAACTGCCTGCGCCTGCTCTTCCACGAATGGCAACGCTCTATATCGGCAAGGGCAAGAAAGACAAGATAAGCAAGGGCGATATTGTAGGTTTCCTCTGTAAAAAAGGAGGTCTTACGACTACAGAGATTGGAAAGATAGACGTAAAAGAAAGATATGCCTATGTTGCTGTGGCACGTCCACGCCTCAGACAGGTGCTCCGACAAGTAGCAGGCGAGAAGATTAAAGGCATCAGGACAGTTGTAGAAGAAGTGAGGTAAACTGCATGAATATGCATGCTTTTTTAGAAATGGAGTGATAAATTGTTAGTTTTTTGCTCAAAATGCTAAAAATGTGCAGAAATATTTGGTAGTTTCAAATATTAATTGTAATTTCGCCGATGTATTTTTCCAATAAAGGAGAACATTACACTAAAACTTAAATAAACAACAGATGAAGAAGTACAATTTTAATGCAGGTCCATCAATGCTTCCACGCGAAGTGATTGAGAACACAGCTAAGCAGATTTTGGATTTTAATGGTTCTGGTCTTTCATTGATGGAAATCAGCCACCGTGCAAAAGATTTCCAGCCAGTTGTTGACGAGGCAGTCTCCCTTTTCAAGGAACTTCTCGATATACCTGAGGGCTATTCCGTAATCTTCCTTGGTGGTGGTGCCTCGTTACAGTTTATGCAGATTCCTGCTAACTTCCTCATCAAGAAGGCAGCCTACGTTAATTCTGGTACTTGGGCCAAGAAGGCGATGAAAGAGGCTAAGCATTTTGGTGAGGTCGTTGAGATCGCATCATCGTCCGAGGCCAACTTCAGCTATTATCCACAGTTTGAGAACAACGTTCCTGCTGATGCTGATTATTTGCACATCACTTCCAACAATACTATATATGGTACTGAGTTGCGTCGTGATCCTGATGTTGCGGTCCCACTGATTGCGGATATGAGTTCAGATATCATGAGCCGTCCTGTAGACGTTTCCAAGTATACTGCTATCTATGCAGGTGCACAGAAGAATCTTTCTATGGCGGGTGTTACTGTGATAGTTGTCAAGGACGATATGTTGGGTAAGGCTCCACGTGAGTTGCCTACTATGATTGATTATCGTACCCATGTAGACAAGGGAAGTATGTTCAATACACCTCCTGTAGTTCCTATATATTCTTTGATGGAGAATCTTCGCTGGTTGAAAAAGAATGGTGGTGTGGAGGCTGCAGACAAGCGTGCTCATGAGCGTGCTGAGGTCTTGTATGCTGAAATTGACCGCAACAAGTTGTTTAAGGGTACTGTTGAAGAAGCTTCTCGTTCTTTGATGAACATCTGTTTCGTAATGAACGATGAGTATGCAGAGTTGGAGAAGCCTTTCTTTGAGTTTGCTACTGAACGTGGTATGGTGGGCATCAAGGGTCACCGTTCTGTGGGTGGTTTCCGTGCAAGCTGCTACAACGCCATGACTATGGAGGGTGTCAACGCACTCGTCAAGGCCATGCAGGACTTTGAGGCACAACATTAATCCAAGTTGAAAATAGATGGGCGGATGCTGCTGTTGAGCAAACTGTCTGATTACAGCATCCGACCTCCTCTTTTATATCATCTTTATATTAACTTTCGAATTTTATTATTCAATTATTATTATGAAAGTTTTAGTTGCAACAGAAAAACCTTTTGCAGCAGCTGCTGTAGAGGGTATCAAGAAAGAAATAGAAGGAGCAGGCAATGAGTTGGTTCTGCTTGAGAAATATACAGAGAAAGCGCAACTTCTCGATGCGGTGAAAGACGTAGATGCAATGATCATTCGTTCAGACAAGGCTGATGCCGAGGTTCTCGAGGCAGCCAAAAATCTGAAGATTATTGTTCGTGCTGGTGCTGGTTATGATAATATCGACCTGGCTGCAGCTACTGCCCATCATGTAGTGGCTGAGAATACTCCTGGTCAGAACTCTAATGCAGTAGCAGAGCTTGTTTTCGGCTTGCTCGTTTTTGCCGTACGTAACTTCTATAATGGAAAGGCCGGCTCTGAGTTGAAGGGTAAGAAATTAGGTATCCTTGCTTTTGGTAATGTAGGCCGAAACGTAGCTCGCATTGCTAAGGGCTTTGGTATGGAAGTGGCTGCTTATGATGCTTTCTGTCCTGCCGACGTAATTGAGGCTGCAGGTGTTCATGCTGTAAAGAGCCAGGATGAGTTGTTCCAGACTTGCGATATTGTATCGCTTCATATTCCTGCAACTCCTGAAACCATCAAGAGTATCGATTATAAGACTGTAAATCAGTTGCCAAAGGGTGGTATTCTTATCAATACAGCCCGCAAGGAAGTAATCAATGAACCTGAATTGTTAAAGCTTCTTGCAGAGCGTGAGGACTTGAAGTTTATCACAGACATCAAGCCTGATGCTGATGCCGACTTTGCACAGTTTGAAGGTCGTTATTTCTCTACACCTAAGAAGATGGGAGCGCAGACTGCTGAGGCAAATATCAATGCAGGTATTGCTGCTGCCAAGCAAATCAATGCCTTCTTCAAGGACGGCTGCACAAAGTTCCAGGTAAACAAGTAAACTGATATAGGACTTTGAGATTTGAACACAGAGCAGGATGATTACTTTTTTGTAAGGTCGTCATCATGGTTCTTGGTCAAGTCTCAAAGTTTTTTGCGTTTTATAGGATATAAACAATTATGATGTAAGCCCATCTCTTGGGTCTGATGACCGATTGGGTTTCAATATTCAAAACCTCAAAGAAAACTATTATGGCAATTATTAAACCTTTCAAGGGAGTGAGACCTCCTAAGGACCTTGTAGAACAGGTGGAGTCTCGTCCATATGATGTCCTCAATTCTGAGGAAGCCCGTGAAGAGGCTGGTGATAATGAGAAGAGTCTTTATCATATCATCAAACCAGAAATCAACTTCGAACCTGGTACCTCAGAGTATGATCCGCGCGTCTATGAAAGTGCTGCTGAAAATTTCAAGAAGTTTCAGAAAAACGGCTGGCTGAAGCAGGACGACAAGGAACAGTATTATATCTATGCGCAGACTATGAACGGCAAGACACAATATGGTCTGGTCGTTGGTGCCTACGTGAATGATTATCTTACAGGTGTTATCAAGAAGCATGAACTTACTCGTCGCGACAAGGAGGAAGACCGCATGAAGCATGTGCGTGTATGCGATGCCAATATCGAACCCGTGTTCTTTGCTTATCCCGATAACGCTGTTCTCAACGAGATATTGATGCGTTATGCTGCGACTACACCCGAATATGATTTCATAGCTCCTATCGACGGTTTTCGTCATCAGTTCTGGGTGGTAGGCGACGATAAGGATATTGCTACAATTACGGCAGAGTTTGCCAAGATGCCAAGTCTATATATTGCCGACGGGCATCATCGCTCTGCTGCTGCCGCACTCGTGGGTGCAGAAAAGGCAAAGCTGAACCCCAATCATACCGGTAAGGAAGAGTACAACTACTTCATGGCAGTTTGTTTCCAGGCCAGTCAGTTGACCATTCTCGACTACAATCGTGTCGTGAAAGACCTGAATGGTCTTACTTCCGATCAGTTCCTTGACAAGTTGACAGAGAACTTCGAGGTCATAGAGATTGACGCAGTCAATGTCAATGTGTCGGGCGAGGAAGATGGAATACCTTGTTATGAGAAAATGTCTGTTGAGGAGGCTATTGATAAATTTGGATTGGATGTTCTCAAGCCTGCTGCCCTTCACTCTTTTCTCTTGTATCTGGACGGAAAATGGTATGGACTATTTGCCAAGCCAGGAACCTATGATGACAGCGATCCTATCGGGGTGCTGGATGTGGATATTTCTTCCCGATTGATTCTTGACGAGATATTGGGCATTAAGGATTTGCGTTCCGACAAGCGTATTGATTTCGTTGGAGGTCTTCGTGGTTTAGGTGAGTTGAAGCGTCGTGTAGACAGTGGAGAGATGCGTATGGCTCTTGCCTTGCATCCTGTCACAATGCAACAGATTATGGATATTGCTGACAGTGGAAAAATAATGCCTCCTAAGGCTACATGGTTCGAGCCTAAGTTACGCAGCGGACTCATTATTCACAAACTTAAATAAAGAATACGAATTTCAACATTTGTACGGTGATTGACGAATATAAGACTATAACAAATAAAATAGGCGAGGGGACTTACTCTGAAAAACGGAGTAAGTTCCTTGCTTTTTCACATCATGTGGAAACACTTGATGAGGTGAAGGAGATTGTTGCCTCTTACCGCAAGAAGTATTATGATGCCCGACATGTATGCTATGCTTATATGCTTGGGGCTGAGAGGACTGAGTTTCGGGCCAATGATGATGGCGAGCCGAGCAGTACGGCAGGCAAACCAATCTTGGGACAGATTAACAGCAACGACCTTACTGATATCTTGATTATTGTGGTGAGATATTATGGTGGTGTCAACCTGGGAACAGGTGGACTCATTGTGGCATACAAGGCTGCTGCAGCCTTGGCCATAGAAGACTCCGTACAAGAGACAAGACAGGTGGAAGAACTGGTGAAGTATGATTTCCCTTATGTGATGATGAATGATGTGATGCGGGTTGTCAAGGAAATGCAACCCCGTATTGTGAGTCAGGAATATGACAACACCTGTTCTATCACTCTCTCTATCCGTAAATCGGAAGCAGAGACGCTGAGAGGAAGACTCAAGAAACTGTCATTTGAATAGTCTTTTTGTAGAGATTCCATTTGATGAAATTTTTATATAGTTTTGTCCAAATCAGTGTCTTTGCCAGTGTGTCTTTTATTTTTTTGGAAGAGGTCTGGACATGTATGTGGTTTACGCTTCTTTTTCCTCCAGCTCTTTCTGCAGGCGGATAATCTCGTCGCGATATTGCGCTGCCTGCATGAAGTCGAGGTCCTTGGCAGCTTGTTTCATGAGAGCTGTCGTGTTGGCAATACTCTTCTGCAGTTCCTCTTTGCTCATGCTGCGCACGATAGGATCGGCTGCGAAGGAGGCTCCCTCTGGTTCGATATATACGCGCTGGGCTGCTGTCTTTTGCATACTGGTTGTAGGTTCTGTTTCTTTAGAAGTAGGCAGGGCCGATGTGATAGCCTTCACTATTTGGCGAGGAGTGATGTTGTGGTCGGCATTATACTGCAACTGGATAGTACGGCGACGGGCAGTCTCATCAATGGTGCGTTGCATACTCTCTGTGATATTATCTGCATACATGATTACCTTTCCGTTCACATTTCGGGCGGCACGTCCTGCAGTCTGAGTAAGAGAGCGGTGGCTTCTTAGGAAGCCCTCCTTGTCTGCGTCGAGGATGGCAACAAGTGATACTTCCGGCAAGTCGAGTCCTTCTCGCAGCAGGTTGACTCCCACCAAAACGTCATAAACGCCAGCACGAAGGTCGTTCATGATTTTTACTCGGTCGAGTGTGGCCACATCACTATGTATATAGGCTGCCTTCACGCTGTGGTTCAGCAAGAATTCTGTCAATTCCTCAGCCATTCGCTTGGTCAGGGTTGTGATAAGTACTCGCTCATTGCGATGGGTACGGGTAAGTATCTCGTCGAGCAGGTCGTCTATTTGGTTCTCGCTGGGGCGTACTTCTATCTCTGGGTCAAGCAAACCTGTAGGACGAATAAGTTGTTCTACTACAACACCCTCCGACTCTCTCAACTCGTAGTCGGCGGGAGTGGCGCTTACATAGATGGCCTGATGTATCATGCTGTGAAACTCATCGAAGGTAAGCGGACGGTTGTCGAAGGCTGCTGGCAGACGGAAACCATATTCCACCAGGTTTTGCTTGCGGGCGCGGTCGCCACCATACATAGCTCCTATTTGCGGAATGCTGACATGACTCTCGTCTACTACCAGCAGGAAGTCTTTGGGGAAGAAGTCGAGCAGGCAGTAGGGACGTTCGCCCTCATGTCGACCGTCGAAGTACCGCGAATAGTTCTCGATACCCGAGCAATGTCCCAATTCCTTGATCATCTCCATGTCGTATTCCACTCGTTCCTTGATGCGCTGTGCCTTGATGTTGTCGCCCAAATCCTTGAAGAACTGCTCGCGCACAACCAGATCATCCTGTATCATGCGTATGGCTTTCTCGGTTTGTTCCTTGGTGGTGACAAAGAGGTTGGCAGGATAAATTTCATAGGCATCAAACGAAACCAACCGGTGATAGGTGAGAGAGTCCACCTCCTCGATAGAGTCTATCTCGTCGTCCCACCAGGTAACTCTCAGCACATTGTCGCTATAAGCCATGAAGATATCTACAGTTTCGCCCTTGACACGGAAGTTGCCACGTTGCAGTTCGATATCGTTTCTTACATACAGGGCATCCACTAACTGTCGCAGAAACTCGTTCCTGTCGAGTTGCTGCCCTTTCTTTATCTTGATGATGTTCTCCTGCATGGCAGTAGGACCTCCCATACCATAAATACACGAGACAGAAGACACCACGATGACATCTTTCCGTCCGGAAAGCAGAGCCGATACAGCCCCCAGGCGCAACTTGTCTATCTCGTCGTTGATGGCAAGATCTTTCTCGATATAAGTATCCGTTGTCGGCAGGTAAGCCTCTGGCTGATAGTAATCGTAGTAAGACACATAGTACTCTACAGCATTTTCTGGAAAGAAACTTTTCATTTCCTGGTACAACTGTGCTGCAAGAGTCTTGTTGTGGCTCAGCACGAGGGTTGGCTTTCCTACGTTGGCAATGACGTTTGCCACTGTGAAAGTCTTGCCCGAGCCTGTTACTCCGAGCAGAACCTGTGCCGGCTCACCTTGCTCTATGCCTTCGGTGAGCTGTCTGATGGCCTGTGGCTGGTCGCCTGTAGGCTGGTACTTGGATGTCAGCTTAAAGTTCATGTTCTGTTCCTGTTTTTTTAGATATCATGCATTTTTCTTACGAATAAGTTGTGAATGCACTGTCTTTTAAATTGCAAAAGTACAAAAAAAAGAGCATTAATCGTTATAAAGACTAATAAATTGCGAAAAAATGTATTTTTTCCTTTGCGGATAAGCAAAATATCTGTAACTTTGCAACTCAAAACGTGACCTATGAAGAAAACTGTTTTAATCACAGCATGTGTTGCGTTGCTCATGACGAGCTGCGCCAACCAGTTTAATCAGGTTTATAAATCTGACAATTACAACTTTAAATATGAGTATGCAAAGGAATGCTATGCCACAGGAAAGTATTCCCGTGCAGTAACATTGCTTCAGGAACTGGTAACTCTGAAGAAGGGCAGTACAGAGGCTGAAGAGTGTCTCTATATGTTGGCAATGGCTGAGTATGGCTTGCGTGACTATGAAACAGCTTCGGAGTATTTCAAGAAGTATTATCAGACTTATCCAAAAGGCATTTATGCAGAGAATGCCAAATATTATGTAGGAGAGAGTCTTTACAAGAATGCGCCCGAGCCTCGCCTTGACCAGTCGCTCACCGTGTCGGCCATAGCTGCTTTTCAGGAATATCTGGATCTTTATCCCGATGCGAAACTGAAGAAACAGGCAACCAACCGCTTGTTTGCTTTGCAGGACCTCTTGGTAGAGAAGGAGTACAAGAATGCTAAACTCTATTATGATCTGGGTACATACTTTGGCAACTGTACCAGTGGCGGAAACAACTATGAGGCTTGTATCGTGACTGCACAGAACGCCTTGAAGGACTATCCCTACAGCAACAAGCGCGAGGAATTTGCCATTCTGATTATGAAGGGCAAGTACGAACTCGCCAAGATGAGTGTGGAGAGCAAGCAGTTGGAGCGATATCAGGATGCAGAGGACGAGTGCTACGGATTCATCAACGAGTATCCTGACTCAAAGGAGCGTGCTACTGCCGAAAAGTTTATTGCCAAATGCAAGGAATTTGAGAAAGCACATCCCGAGGACAGCTACAGCAAATTAGAGAATAAATAATGAAATAAAGAAAATAAAATAGAATAAAAGCAAGATTATGGATTACAAGAAATCAAAAGCACCGGTAAATACCGTGACCCGCAACATTATGGACCTTTGTGACAATACTGGCAATATCTACGAGAGTGTGGCCATTATCGCAAAGCGTAGCAACCAGATATCTGTTGAGATCAAGCAAGACCTGAGCAAGAAACTTCAGGAGTTTGCTTCTTATAACGATTCTTTGGAGGAGGTTTTCGAAAACCGTGAGCAGATTGAGATTTCTCGTTATTATGAGAAACTGCCAAAGCCAACATTGCTTGCTACACAGGAGTTTGTAGAAGGCAACATCTACTGGCGCGATCCTTCTAAGGACAATATGACAAGCAAAAAGGACTCTTTGGATTTCTAAAAACAGTAAAGAATATGATACAACGCAAACAAACATTGTTTCTGCTCGTTGCTGTCATCGCCAGTTTGCTGTGCTTCTTTATGCCGATAGGTGTCATTCTGCCAGAGGGAATGGGAGGAGTTGTTTCTCTCTACAACCTTGGTTTCGTAGATGACAACGGAACGATTACTGTGTCGGGCACCTGTCTGCCTCTTTTTATTTTGCTTGCTGTCTCTACAGCCTTGTCGTTGGTGACAATATTCCTGTATAAAAACCGCAAGCTGCAGTTGTCACTTTGTGCCACTAATCTGTTGTTCTCTGTATTGTGGTACATAGATTATGCCTTGCTGTTTTTCGGCATGGTGACAGTGCCCGAGGTGGAAGGAAATGTAGAGGTGAAGTTTGCTGCCTGTCTGCCACTTATTGCCATCATTATGGTTGTATTGGCACGAAAAGGAGTGGCAGATGATGAGAAACTGGTCAGAGCAGCCGACAGAATACGTTAAAAAAGAAGAAAAATAAAAGAAAAAACTTGTGAGGTATGGAAAAAAGCCGTACCTTTGCACGGCTGTTACGTGATAACAGCATAAAATTCAAACCTCAAATAAATAAAATTTAAAAAAAATGGCAACAAAAATCAGATTGCAGCGCGGCGGTCGTAAGAGCTATGCTTTCTATAGCATCGTAATCGCTGACGTTAGAGCACCACGTGATGGTAAATTTACTGAGAAGATTGGTACTTTCAACCCTAACACCAATCCTGCTACTGTAGATTTGAATTTCGATCGTGCCCTCTACTGGGTAGAGACAGGTGCGCAGCCTACAGACACAGTACGTAACATCCTCAAGGGCGAGGGCGTTTACCTGATGAAGCACCTCCGTGGTGGCGTAAAGAAGGGCGCTTTCGATGAGGCTGAGGCTCAGAAGCGTTTCGATGCTTGGAAGAATGGCAAGGATGCTAAGGCTTCTGCTGTTCGCGAGAACGAGGCTAAGGCAAAGAAGGATGCTGCTGCTAAGGAGCTCGAGGCTGAGAAGAAAGTAAATGAAGCAATCGCTAAGAAGGTAGCTGACAAGAAGGCTGCTGAGGCTGCTGCTAAGGCAGAGGCTGAGGCTGCAGCTACTGAGGAGGCTGCTCCTGCTGAGGAGGCTCCTGCAGAGGCTTAATTCTCGCTTCAACTCATCTTCTTCGATGAAAAGAATAAAGGTCGTTCCCTTTGGGAGCGACCTTTTTCTTTGTCATTTTTTCTACGCAGGAGCTTGCTGTGTAAATTCTATTTCTGGGATAAGGATTAGTGCTTAAACAGTTGACCATATTATTTCCATTCTGTGTAATTTTCCTTTGCGGTAAAATGTTCCTTAAAGAGCACAAATGTGTCCCTTGCAGGTAGGGCGATGTTAATAAAGTTTAAAGTGGTCAACTATATTTTTTGATAGTTTCTATCAGAATAATGCAATAGGCTTCAACTGCTTACGAAGCCGCTTTCATTGCTCTACGAAATAGGCTTCATTGACTATTGAAGCCGCTTTGAACTGTGGTTTAACGATTTTGGTTGCTGAAGAGAGAGGAAAAGTAAACTTTCTCTTGTTGTTTGCGATTATTTGTCATTCGATTTTTAAATACAAACAAGTTGCTTTTTGCTATCTCAACATAGCAAAATGGATGGTAAAATGTTGCAATATGTTACTTTTCCATGAAACAATTGATTTTTTTTGCAGCTAAGTGCTTGTTATTTCAGATTAATTGTTAATTTTGCGTTTAAATAAAGAGAGCATAGTTATATGACGATAGTCATTGTGTCCATATTATTGTTGGGATGTCTCCTTATAGCAACGGAGAATATTACCAAGGTGAACCGTGCTGCCGTGGCCATTTTTGCTGGTACGGTGGGATGGGTTTTGTATATTTGTTTTGGTATGGATTTCGTAACCAGTCAGCATGCTTATGATTTTTCGAGCTATCTGCACAGTCAGACTCCTGCCATCCCAGAATCCAGCGCAACAGTCAAGAGCTTTATTTCCCGTTTTGTCTTCCTGCCATATGTGGGAAGAGCTGCAGAGATAGTCTTGTTCCTGTTGGCGACGATGACGATTGTTGAAATTCTCAACAATAATGGTTGTTTCGATTTTATCCGCCAGTTGCTTCGCACCCGTAATAGCAAGCGTATGATTTGGACACTTTCTGTGGTGACATTTGTTATTTCTGCCAATCTTGACAACCTGACCACTACTGTCATGATGCTTACCATCATGCATGGTATTATTCCCAGTCGCAGACAGCGTATGTTTTATGGCAGCGCCATCTTGCTGTCTGCCAATTGTGGAGGTGCGCTGACTGTTATCGGCAATCCTGAGGGATTGGTGCTGTGGAACGGTGGAGCAGTAACGGCCACCAGTTACTCTATGTCACTTTTGCTGCCCTGTCTTGCGACCTGGTTGGTTCCTACTTATCTGATATCGAGAAGTCTTCCCGAGCGTGTCGACACCGAATGGATCGTCATGCCTTATCGAGGCGATGATACCCGACTCAATGTATGGCAGCGTCTTCTCATGCTCTTTGTGGGTATCGGTGGACTGTGGTTTATCCCGACCTTCCATAATATCTCCAAACTGAGTCCTTTCTTGGGGGCTCTGTGTGTGTTGTCTGTCTTGTGGATTGTCAACGAGATTTTCAATCGCAAGCTGATGAACATGGATGCAATGGTCGACCGCCGTACGCCTCGTGTGCTGCAATATGGTGTCATTCAGATGATTCTCTTTGTGATGGGCATCATGTTGGCTGTAGGTGTTGTGAAGGAAACTGGAGCATACGATGAGTTGATGGAATACTTGGGTGTTAATGATAGTCAGCCTTTCGTTTGGCTTCATGGAGTGGCTGCGGGCGTGTTGAGTACGGTGCTCGACAATTTTGCGACTGCCATCAATTTCTTCTCGCTTCCTGACGAGATGGGACAAACAGGCTTGGCATCCGAACTCTCTACCGTCTACAGTTGCAATGGTTTGTATTGGAGGGTCGTAGCCTTCTGCGTAATGGCAGGTGGAAACATCTTGGGTATTGGAACAATGAGTGGTTTGGCATTGATGAAGATGGAGCGCATGCATGTAGGCTGGTTCTTCCGTCATGTAGGCTGGAAAGCCTTGGTGGGAGGCATCATAGGACTCGGATTTCTATGGCTGATGCAGTAACAAGGACATTAGATAATAAGGAAAGAAGAACATGTCCATTTTTTGAACGAAATCAATAAAAAATAAATATTATCATAAAATAACGTACTACAAATAAAGGTATTTGGTTATGGCAAAGATTAAAACGATTGGTGTACTGACATCTGGTGGAGACGCACCAGGTATGAATGCGGCTATTCGTGCCGTTACTCGCTCGGCCATCTATAATGGCTATACGGTAAAAGGAATTTTTCGTGGATACGACGGATTGATTAATGACGAGATCAAGACTTTTACAACAGAAAATGTAAGTGGTATTATTGGTACGGGTGGAACTATTCTGAAGACAGCCCGCTCTAAGGAGTTCATGACTGACGAAGGTCGTCAGAAAGCTTTTGAGACCATACAGAAAGAAGAAATCGATGCACTTGTTGTTATCGGCGGAAACGGATCGCTTACTGGTGCTATGAATCTGGCGCGCGACTTTGATATCTGCTGTATTGGTCTTCCAGGAACGATTGACAATGACCTTTATGGTACAGACAATACCATCGGTTACGATACTACCATGAATACGATAGTAGAATGTGTAGACCGTATACGTGATACTGCTCAGAGCCACGAGCGCATCTTCTTTGTAGAGGTGATGGGTCGTGATGCTGGCTTCCTGGCACAGAACAGTGCTATTGCAAGTGGTGCGGAGGCTGCTATTATTCCTGAAGACTCTACCGATGTCGACCAGCTGGCCCAGTTTATGGAGCGTGGTATTCGTAAATCAAAGAAGAGTTGTATCGTTATCGTATCGGAGAGTCCTAAGTGTGGCGCGCTTTATTATGCAGACCGTGTACGCAAGGAGTTCCCTGAGTTCGATGTGCGTGTGTCTATCTTGGGTCATTTGCAGCGTGGCGGTCGTCCTTCTGCACGCGACCGTATCCTTGCCAGCCGTACTGGCTGTGGAGCTATAGAGGCCATTATGCAGGGACAGAGAAACGTGATGGTAGGTGTAAGAAACAACGAGGTGGTTTATGTTCCTCTGTCAGAAGCCATCCGTTCCGACAAACCTTTCGACCGCAAGTTGATCAAGGTGCTTGACGAGTTGAGTATCTAATCCCAACTCATCATACACTACATGTGGAGGAAATATAAGAATAATCATTTTATAAAGCAGTAATGTTCCTCTTATATATATTAAGGTGTAATCCCTGGTTATCATAGATGACCAAGCTTGGTCACAATATATGGCAAGCCTTGGTCACAATATATGACAAACTCCGGTCATCATATACGGTGCAACTTAAAATGTATAATATAAAGACAAAAACTGTTTTATAAAATGGTTTAAAGGGGACTAAAAATGGTTTAAAGGCGAATAAAACTTCTCTTTAATTTGGCGTTTCCGCGAATGTTTGTTACTTTTGCATGCAAACTACTTGATGCCAAGAGTCTGTGCTGAACTTTCATACTCTCGTATGAGTTCAGAACCTTAATAGCAGCAAGTCAGAATAAAAATAAATATACTAACATTAAAAAAAATAGCTTATGTCACAAATTAA
This sequence comes from Segatella intestinalis, assembly GCF_029348455.1. Classification (NCBI taxonomy): domain Bacteria; kingdom Pseudomonadati; phylum Bacteroidota; class Bacteroidia; order Bacteroidales; family Prevotellaceae; genus Segatella; species Segatella intestinalis. The sequence continues at coordinate 74,675 of NZ_JARJVV010000012.1, read as the reverse complement.
CGGACGTATCTCTCAGATTATTGGTCCTGTTATCGACGTTTATTTCGATACCAAGGGCGAGAATCCAGAGAAGGTGCTTCCTAAGATTCACGAAGCTCTGAAGGTGAAACGCCCAGACGGACGTGACCTGGTCATCGAGGTGCAACAGCATATCGGTGAGGACACAGTTCGTTGCGTAGCCATGGACAACACCGACGGCTTGCAGCGTGGATTGGAAGTTGTCTCTACAGGCAACCCAATTCTGATGCCTGCCGGAGAGCAAATCAAGGGCCGTATGATGAATGTCATCGGACATCCTATTGATGGTATGAAAGAATTGGACATGAAAGGCGCTTATCCTATCCACCGTGCGGCTCCGAAGTTTGATGAGCTCTCTACGCACAAGGAGATGCTTGCCACCGGTATCAAGGTGATCGACTTGCTCGAGCCTTACATGAAGGGTGGTAAGATTGGTCTTTTCGGTGGTGCCGGTGTTGGAAAGACTGTGCTTATCATGGAGTTGATTAACAATATTGCCAAGGGACACAACGGCTACTCTGTGTTCGCTGGAGTAGGTGAGCGTACCCGTGAGGGTAATGACCTGATTCGAGATATGCTCGAGTCTGGCGTTATCAAGTATGGCGAGAAGTTCCGCAAGGCCATGGAAGAAGGCAAGTGGGATCTTTCTCTTGTCGACCAGGAAGAGCTTGCCAAGAGTCAGGCCACCTTGGTGTATGGTCAGATGAATGAGCCTCCTGGGGCACGTGCTTCTGTGGCGCTTTCTGGTTTGACCGTAGCCGAGGAGTTCCGTGATCATGGAGGAAAGAATGGTGAGGCTGCCGATATTATGTTCTTCATCGATAACATCTTCCGTTTCACTCAGGCTGGTTCTGAGGTTTCTGCGCTGTTGGGTCGTATGCCTTCAGCCGTAGGTTATCAACCAACTTTGGCATCAGAGATGGGTGCCATGCAGGAGCGAATCACTTCTACCAAGAATGGTTCTATCACCTCAGTACAGGCTGTTTATGTGCCTGCCGATGACTTGACCGACCCTGCTCCTGCTACAACCTTTACTCATCTGGATGCCACTACTGAGCTTTCTCGTAAGATCGCTTCTCTGGGTATCTATCCGGCTGTAGACCCACTGGGTTCTACCTCTCGTATTCTCGACCCGCTGATTGTGGGCAAAGCACATTATGATTGTGCTCAGCGAGTAAAGCAGTTGTTGCAGCGTTACAATGAGTTGCAGGACATCATTGCCATCCTCGGTATGGATGAGCTCTCGGATGAGGATAAGCTGACTGTGAACCGTGCTCGCCGAGTACAGCGCTTCTTGAGTCAGCCATTTACCGTTGCCGAGCAGTTCACCGGTCTGAAGGGTGTGATGGTTCCAATCGAAGAAACTATCAAGGGCTTCAATGCCATCCTCGACGGCGAGGTGGACGATCTGCCAGAGCAGGCGTTCCTCAATGTAGGTACTATCGAGGATGCAAAGGAGAAAGCTAAGCAGTTGCTCGCAGCAGCACAAGGATAATCCTAAAAGGTGAGAAGTGAAGTGTGAAGTATCCAAATGCTATGTCGTTAGAGATTCAGACACGAATCATTTAACGCTTACACTTAACACTTAACATTTAACACTTAACATTTTAAAATATAAGGATTATGTTACAGCTAAAGATAGTTTCTCCCGAAAAGGTAGTTTTCCAAGGTGAGGTAGAAAGCGTATTGGTTCCAGGAACTCTCGGCTCATTCGAGATTCTTAATGACCATGCGCCTATCATCTCTTCGTTAGAAGTGGGAAAGGTGGAATACACCACCAAGGAAGGAAAACAGACAATGAACATCAACGGCGGATTCGTAGAATGCAAGAAAAACGAAGTAAGCCTTTGTGTGGAAGTATAATTTAAAATTAAGAATTAGCAATAAAGCATTAATAATTCTCGATTAGGAATGGAAAAAGAAGAAAAGATGCGTTTGCAAAGCATCAGGCAGGCTGGTATCAAGTACAAGCAGATTTCTCTGTGGCTTACAGCTGCGTTGGCACTTGCCATCCTCTTTGCCTGCAGGGTGTCGGCTCAATGCGATGATATCCTTGCTCAGGTGGTTAAACCTTTGGTAGTGAGTGCAATATTCTCGCTCGTTGCAAGTACAGCTTATGGTGAGGCCTGGAAGGCTGTTGCAAAGTCTTCGCCTGCTAATCTCGCCAAGTTCTATCTGGCAGCTTTGGTCGTCAAGATGGTGGCAGGCACATTGGTGTTTCTCGTCTATGTGCTTACTTGCGACAAGCAGGACATCTTAGGCTTTACCGCTATCTTCGCCCTTTTCTATGTCGTACTTCTCGTGTTCGACTGTATCTACTTTGCACGGGTAGAGAAAAAGAGCCGACTCTCTTAAACGGCTCGGAAACTAACAAGATTAATAAACAAAGTAAGAATTAAAGAATATGAAACATCTCAAGCAATTCCTCTTGATGGCGATGCTGCTCTTCACGTTGGCACCTCTGCAGGTATCAGCTAAGGAGAACATCGACGTGAAAGAGATATTGTGGGGTCATATCAAGGATTCTTATGAATGGCATATCACTGAGGTGGGAGGTCATCCCGTAGTGATTCATCTGCCTGTCATCGTAAAGAGTTCAACGGGCTGGCACGTGTTCTGCAGTAGCGAGTTCTCTGAAGAGAGAGACGTTAACGGCGACCGTCCCGGACCATTTAATCTCGTAATTAAAAACGGTGACGCACAGACGAATCCCAACAAGATTGTAGAGAAGGTGGGAGGTCAGGAGGTTCGTCCTTTCGATATCTCCATCACGAAAACCGTCTGCGTGCTCTTCATCGATGCAATCGTCTTGTTGCTGTGTGTACTGATACCAGCTCGCTGGTGCAAGAAGCACAAGGTTGATGATCCTGCACCTAAGGGATTTGTGGGATTGATGCACATGTTTATCATGTCGGTTTACGACGATGTGATCAAGGCTACCCTCGGTAAAGAGGCTCCCAAGTACGCACCCTGGTTGCTTACTTGCTTCTTTTTCATCTTTGTGGCCAACCTCATGGGTATCGTTCCTTTCCCTCCTGGAGGTGGTAACCTGACAGGTAATATCGCCTGTACCGCATTCTTCGGTGTGACGACATTCCTGATTACCAACTTCACTGGTACCAAGGAGTACTGGAAGGAAATCTTCTGGCCTGAGGTTCCAACATGGTTGAAGGTGCCTGTTCCATTGATGCCATTCATCGAGCTATTCGGAATCTTTACGAAACCGTTGGCTTTGATTATCCGACTCTTCGCCAATATGATGGCAGGTCACGCTATCGCTCTTGCGTTTGCGGCTATTATTTTCATTATGTTCAACATCAGTGAAGATATGATCGTCAACTATATGGCAGGTACGGGTATGACAATCGTAAGTGTAGCGATGAGTGTCTTCATGATGCTCCTCGAATTATTGGTAAGCTACATTCAGGCGTTGGTGTTCACCATGCTGAGTGCAGTATTCATCTCGCTGGCTCATGTGCAGCATCATGAGGCTGAGCCAGAGGTAGTGAAGTAATATATGGTTTAGAAAACTAACATTACGGAACTAATTAACAAAGACAATTAACAAGAAAATATTAACAACTTAAATTTTAAGATTATGTTATCACTTTTATTAGCAGCAGATGCTCTCGCAAAGTTAGGTGCCGCAATTGGCGCAAGTTTAGCCGCAATTGGCGCAGGTATTGGTATTGGTCGTATTGGTGGCCAGGCTATGGACGCCATGGCTCGTCAGCCAGAGAAGATGGGCGACCTTCGTTCTTCTATGATTATCGCGGCTGCGTTGGTTGAGGGTGTTGCGTTCTTCGCTGTCATCATCGCCATCTTGGCAATCGTTATGTAATGATTGCCTGTTGCGGTCCTCGTCTTTAATGTGAGAGACGTACACCTTAATATTAAGACCTATACCTTATATTATAGAGGTTTACACCTTACAGGATAAGAACAGGGACGGGGACTGTAAAGCAATCAGAGTTAGTTAATAATAAAACGTTTAAGTTAAACTTTAACCAGTATATATGGATTTATTGATTCCTGATAGTGGTTTGCTTTTCTGGATGACGTTGGTCTTCCTCATCGTTTTCCTCATCCTCTGGAAGGCAGGATTTCCTGCCATCATTAAGATGGTGAATGATCGTAAGGACTACATCGACGAGAGCTTGCGTAAAGCTCACGAAGCCAATGAGAAGCTTGCCAATATCCAAAAAGAAGGTGAATCCATCTTGCAGGAAGCTCGCGAGAAGCAGGCTGCCATCCTCAAGGATGCTGCAGAAACTCGTGATGCCATCGTAGAGAAAGCCCAGGACAAGGCACGCGAAGAAGGTGCTCGACTTCTCTCTGATGCCAAGACGCAGATAGAGAACGAGAAGCAGAACGCCATTCGCGAGATACGTGGACAGGTGGCAGAACTCTCTGTTCAGATAGCAGAGAAGGTTCTCAAAGCCAAGCTTTCCGATGACAAGGCACAGATGGATATGATAAATCGACTGCTGGACGAGGTTTCTTCTGACAACAAACAGTAAAGCTTATGGATATAGGTGTAATATCGGTGCGTTATGCCCGTGCCCTCATCAAGGCGGCACTCGGCATGAAGCTCGAAGATCAGGTTTATCAGGAGATGCAGACGCTCTACAAGAGCTACATCGACGTGCCTGAACTGAGATTTACGATAGACAACCCTATGCTTTCCAAAGACAAGAAGCAAGCACTTCTCATTACAGCTCTTGGCAAGAAGCCATCTGAGTTGAGCCAGAAGTTCATTGCTCTCGTCTTGAAAGAGGATAGGGAGAGCACCCTGCAATTCATGGCTGCTTCGTATATCACTCTTTACAGGAAACAGAAGAACATCATCCGCGGTAAGCTGATAACCGCCACTGCCGTCGATGCCTCTACTGAGGACAAGATGCGCAAGATGGTGGAACAGAGAACGCAAGGTACTGTGGAGTTCAAGACTGAGGTGAACCCTGAACTGATTGGTGGTTTTATCCTTGAGTACGATACTTACAGAATGGATGCGAGCGTGAAGACTAAGCTCAACAACATTCTGACACAGCTCAAAAAGTAATTTTCTTGAGTAGTTAAGTTTTTAAGGAGTTAAAGGAGTTTACTATCAACACCTTTTGCCTGATATAAATTAGGAGTACTTCTTAAAATTGGATGAATTTGAAGACGAGAATATGTATAGTCTCAACTTCTTTCAACTCCTTAACTCCTCGTATAACAATTAAAGTAAACAAACAATGTCAGATAAAATTAAACCAAGTGAGGTGTCTGAAGTTCTTCAGCAACAACTACAGGAGGTGAATGGCTCTCAGCAGTTTGACGAGGTGGGTACAGTGCTTACTGTCAGCGATGGCGTGGCACGTATATATGGACTTCGTAATGCCGAGGCTAATGAACTTCTTGAGTTTGAGAACGGCACCATGGCAATTGTCATGAACTTGGAGGAAGATAATGTAGGTTGTGTCCTCTTGGGTCCAACAGCTGGCATCAAGGAGGGACAGAGCGTAAAGCGTACACATCGTATTGCCTCTATCCGCGTGAACGACAATTTCTTAGGACGTGTCGTTAACCCTCTGGGTGAGGCCATTGACGGACTGGGAGATATTGATCTTACCGACTCTTTCGAGATGCCTTTGGACCGCAAGGCTCCTGGTGTGATTTATCGACAGCCAGTAAAGGAACCTTTGCAGACAGGTTTGAAGGCTGTCGACTCCATGATTCCTATTGGTCGTGGTCAGCGTGAGCTTATCATCGGTGACCGTCAGACGGGTAAGACTGCCATAGCAGTAGACACCATTATCAATCAGAAGAGTTTCTATGAGGCTGGTAAGCCTGTATATTGTATTTATGTAGCTATCGGTCAGAAAGCCTCTACCGTTGCAGCATTGGTACAGAACCTCAAGGAGCATGGCGCTTTGCCTTATACCATTATTGTAAGTGCAACAGCTGCCGACCCTGCTGCGATGCAGTATTATGCTCCATTCGCGGGAGCTGCTATCGGTGAGTATTTCCGCGATCGTGGATATTCCGCTCTCGTAGTATACGATGACTTGAGTAAGCAGGCTGTGGCTTATCGTGAGGTATCACTGATTCTTCGTCGTCCTTCAGGACGTGAGGCTTATCCTGGTGATGTCTTCTATCTCCACTCTCGTCTCTTGGAGCGTGCTGCCCGTATCAACGACCAGCAGGAAGTTGCCGAGCAGATGAACGACCTGCCTGAGTGTATGAAGGGAAAGGTAAGAGGTGGTGGTTCTTTGACAGCTCTTCCTATTATCGAGACACAGGCTGGTGACGTTTCAGCCTATATTCCAACCAATGTGATTTCTATCACCGACGGTCAGATCTTCCTGGAGACCGACCTCTTCAACCAGGGCTTCCGTCCAGCCATCAACGTGGGTATCTCTGTATCTCGTGTAGGTGGTTCTGCTCAGATCAAGAGTATGAAGAAGGTGGCTGGTACCTTGAAGATTGATATGGCTCAGTATCGTGAGTTGGAGGCTTTCTCTAAGTTCTCAAGTGATATGGATGCCGTGACAGCAATGACCTTGGACCGTGGTCGTAAGAACGACCAACTCCTTGTTCAGCCTCAGTATCGCCCTATGCCAGTAGGCGAGCAGGTAGCCATACTTTATTGTGGTGTACACGGATTGATGCACGATGTGCCTATGGATAGGGTTCGCGAGTGTCAGGACCAGTTCCTTGATGCTATGCGTAGCCAGCACTCCGATGTTATCGAGACTTTGGCAGATGGTAAACTTACCGATGACTGTATCAAGGTTATCGAGGAGACCATGGCTAATGTTGCAGGACAATATAAAGCGTAATAGCCTATGCCGTCGTTAAAAGAGATTAAAACTCGCATCGCCAGTGTCAATAGTACCCGTAAGATTACGAGTGCCATGAAGATGGTTGCTTCGAGCAAGCTGCATCATGCTCAGGTAGCTATTCAGAATATGTTGCCTTACGAGAATATGCTGGAGCATATCCTCAAGAGTTTCTTGGTCAGTACTCCCAATGTGGAGCATGAGTTGCAGGTAGAGCACAAGGTAATTAAGCGTGTGGCTTTGGTGGTTTATAGTTCCAACAGCAGCTTGTGTGGCGGATTCAACTCCAATGTCATCAAGATGATGATGCAGGCGGTGGACGAGTATAAGGCTCAAGGCATTGACGACATCATGGTTTATCCTATAGGCAGAAAGGTGGCTGAGAAGGCACAGAAGTTAGGACTGAAGACTGGCGGAAACTTCATGGATCTTGCCGACCATCCCAATGCACAAGCTTGTGCCGACATCGCCCATAAACTTGCTCAGCAGTATGCTGCTGGCGAACTCGACAAGGTGGAGATGATTTATCATCACTTCAAGAGTGCCGGCTCGCAAATCCTGACACAGAAAACTTTCCTGCCTATCGACCTCTCTACTGAGGCTATAGGAGGAGACAACGACCGCGACCTCACATCCAATGTGGTTACGGCGAAGGCTCAGGAATACTTGCGTAAGAAACAAGTAGAGGATGATGAACACCAAATGTCAGAGGTAAAGCCTCTGAACGATGACTTCATCGTAGAGCCAGACTTGGAGACGGTATTGGGTGTGCTCATTCCTAAGCAGTTGCGACTGATGATTTACACAGCCCTTCTGGACAGTCAGGCCAGTGAGCATGCAGCCCGAATGGTAGCTATGCAGACTGCAACCGATAACGCCGATGAACTCTTGCGAGAGCTCAACCTGCAGTACAACAAGAGTCGTCAACAGGCCATTACGAATGAATTGCTCGATATTGTGGGTGGTAGCGTGAACAATTAGTTCCGTCTTTCCATTTCAATATCTTGTGAAAAAGAACTTTGTAGCCCTGCACTTTTCCGGTGTGTGGCTTCATAATCATAACAAAGGGGATATCAAGTTTGTCAAAACTTGGTATTCCTTTTTCTCTTTTTGGCGCATGCTGACTGCAGGGTGAAAGCCTCGCAACTTTCACTTTTTCTCCATTTTGTTTGGTTTTTAGTCATTATTTTACTAATTTTGCATTTTAAGGATTCTTCCCAATATCCACATATAGATTTTTATCATTATGAACAATAAAGAATACATAGCAGAACTTGCTCGCCAGACGGGTTATTCGCAAGAGGATGCACAGAAGTTGGTGAGAAAAGTGATTGATGCAATGATCTCTCAGTTCGAAGAGGGAGAGGCTGTCGCTATTCCTAATTTTGGAACTTTTGAGGTTAAGAAGCGTATGGAGCGCATGGTTGTCAACCCCACAACCAAGAAGCGTCAGCTCGTACCGCCCAAGTTGGTACTTGCCTTTCGTCCTGTAGCTGCTATCAAGGAAAAACTAAAGAATGGAGGAGTAGGAGATGAATAGATCCAGTATGTCAATTCTTGCCAGGATTCTTGCCGAGAAGAACAATATGACCATTTTGGAGGCTGAGGCTTTCATCAAACAGATGTTTGATGTGGCTAATGGTGTGATGCAGTCTGACAAGCAGTTGAAAATAAGATGGCTTGGTACTTTCAAGGTGACGTCTGTCAAGGATCGTGAAAGTGTGGATGTCAATACTGGCGAACGTATCATCATTGGCGGGCGTGATAAGATAACCTTCACTCCTGACAATATCCTGAAGGAAATTGTCAATAAGCCCTTTGCTCAGTTTGAGACTGTAGTTGTCAACGATGGTGTTGATTTCAGCGAGATAGACAGAAAGTTTGCCTTCGAAGCCAAAGAGGAGGTGTCTGCACCTTCTGATGAACAACAGATTGCTGAAGAGTCGGAGACTTCGCCCGTAGATAAGGCGGAAAGCATTCCCGATGTAGCTGAGATGTCTGACGAATCAGAGCTAAAGGAAGATGTCGTATCTGAAGTAACAGTTCAGGTAGAGGATTTATCTGTTGTTTCTGAGGAAGCTGAGGTGCCTGTATCAGAGATTAAAGAGAAAGAACAGCTTGTTGCTGATGCTCAAGAGTCCGAACAACCAGTATCAAAGGTGCGAGAACCCGAACTTCCTGATGCGGTCAATCTGTCTGAGCAATCAGTTGCTGAGGTGAAAGAGCCCGAACAGCCAGTAGTGAAGGAGGTACTCGTTCAATCTGTTACAGCATCTTCTGTTCAGGAGGAAACTGTAGTCTCTCGTCCCGAAACGATGGCTCCAGTTTCTCAAACTAAGCAGGCTGTCCCTGTCGGTAATCCTGAGAATACTGTCGAAGAGGACGATGAAGAGTCTTCATCAGATAGAAAGCATTATTTCATGCTTCCACGTTATGTCATATCTGTAGCTGTTATTCTGATTTTTCTCTTGATAGGAGGTATCGGCTGGTTCGCTTTCAACTATGGTAAGATGCAAGCCCAACGCAATCATCTTGCCTTGCAGTTGGAGGAAATGCAGAAGTTACGTATGGCGAAAGACAGTTTGGCACAAGCTCAGAAGGATGACTTGCGCACCAAAGCGCTTCAAGACAGTGCTCGTTTGGCTCAGTCTGCTGAGGTGTTAAATGGAGTTGATGAGCAGAATGCCGCCGCTCAGTCTGACAGCCTCAGAAAAGCAGTTGCTGCAAAGGAGATTGTCTCTAAGCAACAGACTGAAGTTGCCAAGCAGAAAGCTTTGAAAGAAGCCAAGCAGAAAGTGGAGGTGCAGGCTGCAAGCAAGTATGATGCCGATCCGCGTGTACGAACAGGTGCTTATCGCATCTTGGGTGTGGATCATTCGATAGTTGCCAAGAGTGGTCAGACTTTGAGCAGTATCAGCAAGTTGTATCTTGGTCCAGGTATGGAGTGTTATCTTGAGGCTGTCAATGGCGGCGCTATCGACGTGAAGGCTGGTCAGAAAATCCATATACCAAAGCTGGCATTGAAGAAAAAGAAATAAACTTTGAAGCATTTGGCTTTAAAGATAAAGCAATAAGAAAAATAACACACACCGCATAGATATTCTGTAGCTTGCAAAGAAACTGCAAGTTGTGAAGTGCGGTGGCTTTACGGTACTGCACGAGATTTTGTATGTGATAGAACTAAACAACAGAGAGTAGTTTACCGATTATTGTAAACTACTCTCTGCTGTTTTTTTATAAGAAACGTATTACCCTGTAATAGTGGTTTGATGTGATTTTGATTGCTTAGAACCACATAATAACATTACATAAGTTACTATTCCAGTTGGGGCTATAATACGGGTTGACTATGCAAATCTCTAAATCTTGCTCCAGTCGATAGAGCGGATGAAGGCGAGCGTCTTGATCCAGTCGCAGTCGAGGCAGAACTGTATGGGGTAGTCGGAACGGTTGAAGTAAGCCAGTGTGATTTCAGTATCGCTGTCGTTGAACAGTTTGTGGTCGATGGTGGCTTGCTTGAAGAGGCTTCTCACCATGCCTTTGTTGCGCTTCTTGGCTTCAGAGAGTCGCTTTTGATAAAGAGTTACATACTGGTTCATGGCGTAAGCCTGCTCATTGAGCATCTTGATACATGCGTTGAGTGAGTCGGCACTGATCTTCTGTTCCAACAGAACATTTGGGGGCAACACCTTGGAGCGCAGATAAGACATGGCATCATACTTGAACACAGCAGCCTTTCGTACCTCGCGGCTCAGTGTGGTGTCGTTGGTGATGCTGAGAGAAGTCTTTACTATCTCGTTGAGCACATCCTGTGCCTTGGTGGCTGTCGTAGTGAGGCAGCATACGGCTATAAGAAATAAGAACTTTTTCATTGTTTCTATGATTTTTGTTTCTATTATAATGGAGTCACAGGCTTACTCATCGTGTCGGATGAGGAAAATGCTGTGGTCTATGCATGCTGGCAGTTCTTCCTTATAGTGGGTAACCATGATCATAGTCTTGTTCTGTCGTTTACAGAACGCCTCAATGATGTCCTTTACCAGTCGACGGTTGTAGTTGTCGAGTCCATGCAAGGGCTCATCGAGTATGAGTAGTTCGGGATCTTTGACGAAGGCTCTTGCCAGAAGGGCCAGTCGTTGTTCTCCGCTCGACAGTTTCAGAAATCCACGTTCCTCCATGTTTTTGAGTCCAAACACTTCCATCCAAAAGCGGCACTTCTCGTAGTCTTCTTCGTTGGGTTTCACATAAAGACCTACTGAGTCTTTCAACCCACTTGCCACGATTCGTATTACAGGCAGGTCGCGCTGATAAGACCTGTGCAACTCTGGCGACACGTAGCCGATGTGTTTCTTTATGTCCCAAATGCTTTCACCGCTTCCTCGTGCGTTTCCGAAGAGAGCGATGTCGCAGGCATAGCTTTGAGGATTGTCAGCACAGATAAGGCTGAGAAGGGTAGACTTGCCTGCTCCGTTTTGCCCGCTCAGTGCCCATCGCTCACCGTTCATGACTGTCCAGTCGAGTTCTTTCAGTATGGTGCGACGTCCGTAGCGTATGCTTACCTTGTTCATCTTGACCACTTCCTGGTTGTGATATTCTCGATTGCTGTAGGGCAGGTCGATAATGGCCTGTTGCTGGACGGGCGAAAGGATATGCTCAGGAACTGGCTTGCGTAAGTCGAGATACTCCTGCTTTGTCATTTTGCGGCCAACCTTCATACCGTCAACCTCCACGATGTGTGTGATGAACTGCGGAATGTCATCGCTCTTGCTGAGTACCAGGATAACCTGTAGGGCGCGTTCGGCAGAGAGGGTGGCAAGAAGCTGCTTGAGTTGTTCACGAGTATCGGCATCCAGTCCGATAAATGGGTTGTCCATGATGAGCACACGTGGCTCAGAGAAAAGGGTGGTGGCGAGTTTGAATTTTCGCAACTCACCGCTTGACAGCAGGATGATGTACTTGTCGAGCAATTTGTCCATATGGAAGAGCTCGTAGATGTGCTGCTGCAGTTTTCTGCGTTCGGGAGTATCCTCGCCAGCCATCTGATAGGCTTCCTCCAGTTTGTCCTTCACAATGGGCGTATTCTCGTCTATCTCAAGCTGGTTCCATCTTTGCTGCAGAAAGTAGGTTCGGTCGTTGTCGCCTCCGTAAGTGTCGCGGAAAGTAATATACTTGATGTTGTCACTCACGAGCGTTTTCTTGCTGGGCGAGAAATCGTATACGGGATCGTGCATGAGCAGCGGATGTCTGCCCACAAGAATATCTACCAGCATGGATTTTCCACTACCATTTCTTCCCACGATGGCGATATGCTCGCCCTCACAGGCTGTAAAGTTGACAGGCTCTGCCATTCGCCATTCTGGCATACGGGTCACGCCATTCTCAATCTTGATAATTGTTTGCATTTCTGTCTAATATTAATGTTTCCTGAGAGCTCCCAGGAGTTTGGTCTGAGGGCCTGTTAGTGTGTTGTCGGTTGTCGAAGCCTTGCCTCTGTTGCGTATGGCAAAGTCTTTCCAACTGGAGTAGTGTGGCGCGTCGGTCTCGGGTCTTCCCATCTGCAGAAAGTGGCAGTAGGCAGCTCCGAGTGCGTCGGTCGCATCCATGAACTTGGGCATGTCGTTGTCGCTGATCTTCAGCATTCTCTGCAGCATGCCAGCCACCTGCTCCTTGGAGGCCTGACCCTGTCCGGTGATGGCCATTTTGATTTTCAGCGGAGCATACTCGTGTATTGGTACGTCGTGATGTATGGCTGCAGCGATGGCTACTCCCTGTGCCCGTCCAAGCTTGAGCATAGACTGCACGTTCTTGCCAAAGAAGGGTGCCTCAATCGCCATTTCGTCGGGTAGGTATTCGTCAATAATACCTGTCACCCGTTCGAAAATTTTGCCTAAGCGGAGGTAGGGGTCGCTTTCTTTGCGCATATCGATGATGCCCATCACCACAAGCTGTGCCTTGTTGCCTACGACCCTTATTACGCCATAGCCCATGACATTTGTGCCAGGGTCTATGCCGAGTATGATTTTCTCTGCCTTGTTAGCTTGTTTCATCTTCTGTTGTTGATAAACCTATCTGATTCTTATCTGTCCATATAGGGGTTATGGGCGAGTTCCTCGCCTATGGTGGTGGTGTTGCCATGTCCTGGCAGCACTTTGGTCTTGTCGGGCAACTGTGCCAAGAGACGTAGACTGTTGATAATCTGGAACATCGAACCGCCTTGGAAATCTGTTCTTCCTATAGAATTTTGGAAGAGTGTGTCACCAGTGAAGGCTACACCCTCTGCCTCGCAATAGAAGGTGACCGAACCTTTAGAGTGACCAGGGGTTGGGATGATGCTCAGCTCATGGTTGCCGAAGTGTATGGTCTCGCCGTCCTCGAAGAAATGACCGATTGGTGGAAACACGGTGTCTATCTTCATCTGATAGAATGACTCAGCTTGATGCTGCAGGTTTTTCATTAGATGTTCGTCTGCCTGTGCCACCTCGGGTTTAAGTCCGAAAGCCTGATAGATGGTGTCGTTGCCAAAGTTGTGGTCAAGATGACCATGTGTCACCAGCAGGTGTATGGGGTTGAGACCATTCCCGGTAATATAATCGGTAATGGCTTTTCGTTCTTCTGGATAGAAGGCTCCGCAGTCAATGATGACGCACTCCTTGGTTTCGTCGCTCACCACGTAGCAGTTCTCAGAAAGCATGTTGCACTGGAATCGTTCGATATGTAACATTTTAGTTTTCTCCTATTTTTTTGAGGGTTGTTGTTTGGATGTTTTTTACTTTGTCTCCTTGCGGTGTCTTAGCAGGGTACGTAGACGAGCTGCTTGTCTTGTGCAAACCACTCTTCGTCGAAGAAGGTGCTCAGTGGTGTAATTTCAGCCACCCGGCTGTAGCTCTTGAGCTCTTCGTTCAGGTTGCCTCCTTTCAGGCAGAGCAGTCCGTTGGGCAGGGCATTCTGCTGTGTCTTCTTGAAGTTCTTCTTAATGATTTTCATCAAGTCGGGCAGTTGCATGACTGCACGGCTTACCACGAAGTCATATTTCCCCTTTTCTTCTTCTCCTCTCAGGTGTTCAGCCTTGAGGTTTTTCAGTCCGATGGCCTCAGCCACCTCGTTGCATACTCTAATCTTCTTGCCCGTACCGTCGATGAGTTTGAATCGGCACTCAGGGAAGAGGATGGCAAGAGGAATACCCGGGAAGCCTCCTCCGCATCCGAAATCGAGAATCTCGGTTCTGTCTTTGAAGTTGATGGCTTTGGCGATAGCCATGGAGTGCAACACGTGGTGTTCGTAGAGATTATCTATGTCCTTTCTGCTGATGACATTGATCTTGGCGTTCCACTCTCTGTACAGAGCGTCAAGCTGCGCTATTTGCTCTTTCTGTCTGTCCGTGAGGTTCGGAAAGTATTTGTTGATGATATCCATGTTGTCTTCTGTTATTGTGGTGGCAAAGTTACTAAAAAAAGATAAGAAACAAGTGGTTTCGATGAAAAAAGATTCGAGTCGGGGTTTATATAAACAACAAAGGAAGCTTGTAGAGAAGCTTCCTTTGTTGAGGTGTCTAGCGGAGTCGAACCGCTCTACACGGTTTTGCAGACCGTTACCTAACCGCTCGGTTAAGACACCTTGTAGCGTTGCAACATCATTTCTGATTAGCGAGTGCAAAGGTACTGCTTTTATTTTATTCCACCAAATTTTTTCTTGCTTTTTTCTGATTATTCTTACATTTATTATAAAAAGCACAGCCTGCGCAGTGAAAATCCTTGCATTTTCGGGCGGAACTGACAGCCCGGTAGATACAAATGGCGGCATACGTGATGCATGCCGCCAATGTGATACCTATAATCAAGTATTGGATAGTCATTCTTTTGATGTGATTATCCTACTGCGTTGTAGCCATTGGTGGAGTTGTTGCGCATGATGTCGCGGATGTTCATTTCCTTGAATTCCTGTGCGCGATGCTCGTTCTCCAATAGTTCTTCTTCCTCTACATCCTTCTCGGAACGTGTAAAGGTGAAGGTTTTGTACTTCATTTCGGCAATAGCCCATCCGATGATAGCTACTGCGAAGAGTACGATCAATCCAATTAATGCGTTCATTTCTGTATGTATATATATATAATAATGTGTAATGTTACAAGTCTCGTGTGGCTTTCGATGTTTTAGTATTCGTCATCGTCGGCAACATCCTCTGCGTCATCAAGACCGAGGTTCTCAGGATCTTCGAAGGTGGTGCGATAGCTTTCTTCTGTCAACTTGTCGTCATCGAAGGCGTCATCGTCCTCATCTGGATCGTTGTAGTGGTCTTCAATCTCTGGTGCATCCTCATCCTCGTCCTCCTCGCGGTCAGCCAACTCATCCTCGCGGTCGAGCTCATCGTCGTCATCGAATCTCATGCGTACTTTCTCTACCATAGGTTTCTCCTTGGCAAAGATAGCCTCGGTCCATGATCCCTTAGGAATCTCGAGAACTTCGAAACCGTCGTTTACCTTCTTCTCATACAGTCCGCCAGCCTTGTGCAGTCGGTCTTTAGGCAGAGTTGTGGTGCTGATTTCAAAGCCACTCTGGATAATGTCCTGAATGCTCTGTGGCAGACTGTCCCATCCACCACCAAAGTTACGTTCAAGCACCTCCATGAGTTTGGCAGCGCTGATGTGACGGATGTTCTCGTATGTCAGGTCGGTGACGCGCAGGATGGGGCGCTTCTTGATGGCATACTTCACCTTGTTGTCGTTGATTTGGAAAACACCCACTTTGAAACCACGCTGATTATATTTTTCGATGACTTCAGGCTTGTTTATCTTCACTTCCTCTATCTCGAAGGCGCTACGGATAATAGCGACGTATTTGTTCTGGCAGTCTTTCAGGTCGGCGTCTTTCTCGGCAGCTTCCCAAAGACGGAACACGTCGTTCTCCTGAATGTCCCATACGTTGCTCTTTGTCAGAGTCTTGAGTGTCAATGCTTTTTCTTTCTTCATCGTTGTTACATGTTTTTTCAGTTGCAAAAGTAAATACTATATTTTTAATATCCAAATTTTTCTGTGTGTTTTTCATAAAAAAGTACTCTTTTTGTTGGGGTTTCATTTTTTTTGTTTACCTTTGCATGAAAGCAGGATTTGTCCTGGTATGGTAATATATGAGAAAAGACGAATACTGTATGAGAAAAATGACAGATAATCTTAGACATAATGAGTGAACCATTAGCAGAAAGAATGAGGCCCCGCACATTGGCTGACTATGTCGGTCAGAAACATTTGGTGGGCGAAGGAGCAGTGCTGCGCAAGATGATTGACGCAGGCCGAATATCGTCGTTTATACTCTGGGGACCTCCTGGTGTAGGCAAGACCACGCTTGCCCAGATAGTGGCTCAGACCCTGCAAGTGCCTTTTTATACGTTGAGTGCTGTGACCAGTGGCGTGAAGGATGTACGCGAAGTTATAGAGCGTGCCAAGAGCGGCAGGTTCTTCAATTCTGCTTCACCCATTCTTTTTATTGATGAGATTCATCGTTTCTCCAAGAGTCAGCAGGACTCTCTGTTAGGTGCGGTGGAGAAGGGAGTTGTGACGCTGATTGGGGCCACCACGGAGAATCCTTCCTTCGAGGTGATACGCCCATTGTTGTCTCGCTGCCAGCTCTACGTGCTCAAGTCGTTGGACAAGGAAGACTTGGAGGAGCTCTTGCATAGGGCTTTGACTGAGGACATAGAACTGAAGAAGAAGCATATAGAATTACAGGAAATGGGTGCCTTGATGCGTTTCAGCGGTGGTGATGCCCGCAAGTTGCTCAACATCCTGGAGTTGGTGGTAGAGTCGGCAGGTTCTGACGAGGTGGTTATTACCGACAAGATGGTTGAGGAACAGCTGCAGCAGAATCCTCTGGCCTACGACAAGCAGGGTGACATGCACTACGATATCATTTCGGCGTTTATCAAAAGTATACGAGGCAGCGATCCTGATGCAGCCTTATACTGGATGGCACGCATGATAGAAGGCGGAGAAGACCCACAATTTATCGCTCGCCGAGTCGTAATAAGTGCCTGTGAGGATGTGGGATTGGCCAATCCCAATGCCTTGTTGTTGGCAAATGCGGCTTTCGATACCGTGATGAAGATAGGATGGCCCGAGGGACGTATCGCCTTGGCAGAGGCTGTGGTCTATCTTGCCACCAGTCCGAAGAGCAACAGTGCCTATCTGGCTATAGATGCAGCTTTGGCAAAGGTGCGCCAGACGGGCAACCTGCCTGTGCCCCTTCATATTCGCAATGCTCCTACTAAGTTGATGAGCGAACTGGGTTATCATGATGGATATCGTTATCCTCACGACTATCCTGGACATTTTGTCGAGCAGCAGTATCTGCCCGATGCTATTCAGGACAGCCGTTTCTGGTTTGCACAGCATTCGCCTTCAGAAGAACGGCTATACCAGTGGATGACTACTTGCTGGGGAGAAAGATTTAAGTGATGAGTGAGAAATCAAAATACCTTATAACTATATAGAAAACCAAGAAAATGAATATACAACAAGACCCAGAATTCATGATGACTCTTCAGAGGGTTGTCGAGTTCGTTGGAACATTTGCCTTTGCTTTGTCGGGCATTCGTCTTGCAGCCTCTAAGCATTACGACTGGTTGGGAGGTTTCGTGTGTGGTGTGGCTGTGGCCATAGGTGGAGGAACTATCCGTGACGTAATGCTCGGCGTGCGTCCTTTCTGGATGCTGAGTCCCATCTATCTGATATGTACGCTTATGGCGCAGGGTGTCGTTATCGTGTTTCACCATTATCTGAAAAGACTCGATAATACGTGGTTTCTTTTTGATACATTGGGATTGGCACTGTTCAATATAGCCGGCATACAAAAGACGATAGACAGTGGTTTCCCCTTTTGGGTGGCCATCATCATGGGCTGTATCACAGGAGCGGCTGGTGGAGTTATTCGCGATGTGCTGCTTAACGAGGAACCTGTCATCTTCCGAAAGGAGATATATGCCATGGCGTGTATCCTGGGTGGCCTGACCTATTGGGCATTGGATTCGATGGGTGTCAGTCTGTACGTCACAACGGCAGTGGCCTTTTTGGTGGTGTGTGCCATCCGCCTCATCGCTGTAAGGTATCACATATCCTTGCCTAAGTTGCATGATGAGGAACCGGGAGAACCGAAACAGGAATAAAAAAACAACTTCTGAATCCTGCGAATGTTCAATAAATAATTATAGAAAAAACGGAAAAGCGAAATATATTAATCAATGAAAAAACTAAAGACAATCTTTACAGTAGCAGTCATGGTTGCTCTCTTGCTGCAGGCTGGTACAATGAAGGCTCAGAACAAGCGAGAGTTTCGTGGCGTATGGATACAATGTGTGAACGGACAGTATCTGGGAAAGACGACAGAACAGATACAGAACATGCTTAGTAGCCAGCTCGATGAACTGCAGAAGGATGGTGTCAATGCCGTTATTTTTCAGGTGAGGGCAGAGTGCGATGCTCTCTATGAAAGCAAGTTGGAACCTTGGAGCCGATATTTGACAGGAAAGCAAGGAAAAGCTCCGTCTCCTTATTGGGACCCTTTGCAATGGATGGTGGAGCAGTGTCATCGTAGAGGCATGGAACTGCATGCCTGGATCAATCCTTATCGCGCCAAGCACGGAGGAACTCCTATGGGACAGCTGGCTTCCAGTAGTGTGGTGGTGCAACATCCAGAGCTCTGTTTCTCGTATGATAATCTGGTGCTGCTCAACCCCGGTCTGCAGGAGGCAGCCGACTATACTTGTCGTGTGGCAGCCGATATCGTGAGCCGATACGATATCGACGGATTTCACATCGACGATTATTTCTATCCTTATCCTGTAGCAGGCAAGCAGATTCCAGACCAGCAGCTCTATCAGCGCATGAATCATGGCTTTTCCAATATTCAGGATTGGCGACGCGACAATGTAAGTCGTTTTGTGAAGCAATTGGGAGAGACCATCCATGCTGTAAAGCCCTGGGTGAAGTTCGGTGTTTCACCTTTCGGTATATATCGTAACAAGCGCAACGACCCTAACGGAAGCCTGACCAATGGTCTGCAAAATTATGACGACCTGTATGCCGATGTGCTGTTGTGGGTCAACAATGGTTGGGTCGACTATAATGTGCCGCAACTCTACTGGGAGATAGGCAATCGTGCTGCCGACTACAAGACGCTTATCACTTGGTGGAACAAGCATGCATCGGCACGCCCATTATATATAGGTGAAGACATAGAGCGTACTGCTAAGTATGCCGACCCGGATAATCCAAAGAGTCATCAGTTGCCAGCCAAACATCGTCTTCACCAGCAGATGCCCAATGTGAAGGGAACCGTGCTGTGGTATGCCAAGACTGCTGCCGACAATGTGGGCAACATCGGTCATACGCTTCGCGACTATTATTGGCGCACGCCAGCCCTTCCTCCTTTGATGCCATTTCTGGATGACAAAGCACCAAAGAAAGTGAAAGGTCTTAAACTCGTATGGACCGAAAACGGACCGCAACTTACATGGAAGGCTCCAAAAGGAAAGAAGTGGGGCGACGTGGCAAATCGCTATGTGATCTATCGATTTGAAAAGGGCGAGAAGGTAGACCTCTCGAATGCTTCAAGTATTCTCAAAGTGACTTATGACGAATTCTTTAAGTTGCCATACGTGAAGGACAAACGCTTTACTTATTTGGTGACAGCTCTCGACCGTGTGGGCAATGAGAGTAAGGGCAAGAAGAAAGCCGTTTCGTTTTAAAAGATGTGATGAGCAATGAAAATGACGAGAAAAGATGTTCGTAAACGAAACTTTTCATTCTTTTTTCTTGCTCATCACTTTATTTTTTGTATCTTTGCATAATCAAAAGCATTAATCTATGGACATAACGGAACAAACAATCTTACAGGTGGAGCGCTTTTTAAGAAAAGTGGCTCAGAAGTTTCCTGAATCAGAGGAAACTTCCGTGTTGACAGACATTCATGTGCGTGTATCTCAAGACAGCGGAGAACTGCTGGCTTTTGATGATGACGACAAGGAAATAACACGTTGTGTGGTGGAGCAATGGATAGACAATAAAGATGAGAATTTCTATGATGAAGTTGCCAAGATTCTGCGCGAACTGATGAGAAGGAATGCCGACCTGATAGACTCGTTGGGTATTCTGAAGCCCTATAGTTTTGTTCTTGAGGACGATGATAAGGAAAACCTTGGTGAGCTCTATCTTGCCGACGATGATACAGTGATCGTAGGGGGCGACTTGATGGAAGGACTCGACAGCGACCTTGACAGCTTCTTTGATGACTTGCTGAAAGAAGACTCGTAAAGTCTTCGAGTGAAGAACTCGGAGATAAGAGCTCTGCGTGAAGAACTCAGGTTGAAGTATGAAGACTCCGACTAAAGAACGAGCAATAGCACAAAAACTTAATTTTCAATAATCTGATTTATTCTAAGAATTATGGCAAGAAGATATTTATTGGGCTTTGACGTAGGCTCCAGTTCTGTGAAAGCATCTCTTACAGATGTTGACAGTGGCGAAATTGCCGCATCAGCTTTTTATCCTGACCATGAGGCACCTATCATGGCTGTAAAGGCAGGGTGGGCAGAGCAAGACCCACAGATGTGGTGGGACAATGCCAAGCTGTCGCTTCAGAGAATTATTGCAGAGACTGGTGCCAAGGGAGAAGACATCCTCGCTATAGGTATTTCATATCAGATGCACGGTTTGGTGTGCGTGGACAAGCAGCAGAACGTGTTGCGTCCAAGTATCATCTGGTGTGATTCGCGTGCCGTGCCTTATGGTGATAAGGCTTTCTGTGATCTTGGCGAAGAGCGTTGTCTGCAGAGCTTGCTCAATTCACCAGGCAACTTTACTGCTTCCAAATTGGCTTGGGTCAAGGAGAATGAGCCAGATTTGTTTGACAAGATAGACAAAATCATGTTGCCCGGTGACTATCTGGCCATGAAATTGTCGGGCGAGGTAAAGACAACCATCAGCGGACTTTCTGAAGGTATGATGTGGGATTTCAAGGAGAAGAAACCAGCCAAGTTCCTGCTTGATTACTATGGATTTGACGAGAATGTGCTGGCCGACATCGTTCCTACTTTCTCAGTACAGAGCGTAGTTTCCAAGGAGGCAGCTCAAGAGTTGGGACTCAAGGAAGGCACACCTATTTCATATCGTGCAGGCGACCAGCCAAACAATGCAGTCAGCCTGAATGTGTTCAATCCTGGCGAGATAGCAAGTACTGCCGGTACTTCAGGCGTAGTATATGGTGTGCTCGGAGATGTGAACTATGATCCTCACAGCCGTGTCAATACCTTTGCGCATGCCAACTATACCAAGGAACTCGACCGTTTGGGTGTGCTTCTTTGCATCAACGGTACGGGTATTCTCAATGCATGGGTACATCGAAACATCACACCTGATGTCAGCTATGCCGATATGAACGATTTGGCTGCAGGCGTGCCTATCGGAAGTGAAGGAGTGCGTATCATACCATTCGGCAATGGAGCAGAGCGTGTGCTTGAGAACAAGGAAGTGGGCTGCTCTATCCGTGGCTTGAACTTCAATAAGCACAATCGAGCACATATTGTGCGTGCGGCACAGGAAGGCATTGTCTTCAGTTTCTGCTACGGAATGGAAATTATGCAGCAGATGGGTATGGAACTCAACAAGATTCATGCCGGAAAGGCTAATATGTTCCTGAGTCCTTTGTTCCGCGATACGCTTGCCAGCGTGAGTGGAGCCACCATTGAACTGTATGAGACTGACGGTAGTGCTGGTGCTGCAAAGGGTGCTGGTATTGGTGCAGGAATCTATAAGGATCATAATGAGGCTTTCGCTTCGCTCAAGAAGTTGGCTGTTGTAGAGCCTGATGTAGCCCATCGCGATGCTTACAAGGAGGCTTATGAGACCTGGAAACAGGAACTGAACAAGCTGTAAACGCTAATGTACAGTTCATGAGCAGGTGTGCAAAATCAACTCTGTATTGGTTAGAGGAGCCCTGCCTTATTGAAATAAATCAATAAAAATAAGAAGGATGAGAAATTATCTCATCCTTTTTTTGTTTAATAGTTTATTTTTAGTATCTTTGCAATCTATAACATTTATATATAAGGATTATGGCTCACAAAAATAATCATTTGGTAATCATGGCAGGTGGAGTAGGCAGCAGATTCTGGCCTATGAGCACCGAGGAGAAACCCAAGCAGTTTATTGATGTACTGGGTACAGGTCGTACTTTGTTACAACTGACATTCGACAGATTCGAAGGTATTTGCGACCCAGAGAATGTGTGGGTGGTTACGAACAAGAAGTATGCAGCCCTTGTACAGGAGCAATTGCCCGAGATTCCTGCGGGTAACATCGTGCAGGAACCATGTCGCCGCAATACGGCTCCATGTGTTGCCTACATCAGTTGGCGAATCAAGGAGAAGGACCCCAATGCCAATATTGTCGTTTCACCTTCCGATCATATTGTTACCAACAGTAATGAGTTCAGACGAGTTATTATTTCTGCACTCAAGTTTACTGGCGAGACTGACAGTATTGTAACCCTTGGCATGAAGCCAACTCGTCCTGAGACGGGATATGGCTATATACAGGGTGATCTTCGTACACCTTCAGCCCGTAACAAGGAGGTATATCGTGTAGATCAGTTTCATGAGAAACCAGACCTGGAAACCGCCAAGAAGTATCTTAGCGACAAGAACTTCTTCTGGAATGCAGGAATCTTCATCATGAGCGCAGCCACCATAGTGAATGCTTTCCGTGTATATCAGCCAGCCATAGCTAAGATATTCGAGAGCCTGCGTCCTATTTATGGCACACCACAGGAGCAGGAGCAGATAGACCTGAGATATCCTGAGTGCGAGAATATCTCTATCGACTATGCCATTATGGAAAAGGCAGAGGAGATATTTGTCTTCCCTGCCAGTTTCGGATGGAGCGACTTGGGTACATGGGGCAGTTTGCTGGCGCAGTCACGTCGCGACCTGTATGGTAATGCCACTATAGGCAAAAATATCCAGATGATAGAGTCTAAAAATAACATTGTTCATACTTTAAACGAGAAGAAGGTTGTCATTCAGGGGCTCGAAGGCTATATTGTGGCTGAGGAAGACGGAACGCTTCTTATCTGCAAGATGTCGGAAGAACAGCGCATCAAACAGTTCTCGGGAATGAATTAGTCTCTGAGTTTTCATGAGTTCAATATAAAAAAAATCTCCGCAAGTCACACTTGCGGAGATTTTTTTATGATTAGTTGTAGCTTTTGTTTTAACGGCTTTTCTTCCCATTTTTCCTTTCTCTTAGGAAAAAGTTTAGCTTCTTTATTTCTTTTTCAGTCCCTTGTAAACTATGAAGGCGACAACAACGACAGCCAAGGCCAAGAGCACGTAGCCTATTTCGTGGCTGTACTTCAATGCCTGCTGGTATACGTCATGTGTGGTCTTGTAGTCGGTGTACTGGTATATGCTCCAGCCTATGATGGCCAGTACTGTGTTCCAGATGCCGGCACCAATAGTGGTGTACAACAGGAACTTGCCCAGATGCATGCCCGACAGACCAGCAGGAATACTGATGAGCTGACGTACGGCAGGAACCAGTCGGCCAAATATGGTAGAGGCAGCGCCGTGCTTGCGGAAATATTCCTCGGCTGTTTCTACCTTTTCGCGGTCGATGAGACACATGTGTCCTATACGACTGTCTGCAAAGCGGTAGATGATGGGGCGTCCCACCCATTTGGCGAGATAGTAGTTGATAAGGGCTCCTATGTCAGCTCCTATTGTGGCTACCACGATGACAAGCAGAAAATTCATTCCGCTGGCAGGATCCATAGCCTTCCATGCTGCAGGTGGAACTACCACCTCAGAAGGGAAAGGAATGAAAGAACTCTCGATGGCCATGAAAAGCATGACCACCCAGTAGTTCAAATTATTGAGAATCCACAGAAAGAGTGCAGCTGTATTCATTTTCGTTGATATAACATGAAATGATAGATGGTAGGAAAAAACTTACTTGTTGAGTTTAGCCCAAGTATCTTTCAGTCCTACAGTCTTGTTGAATACAGGATGCTCTGCTGTTGTGTCGAGGTCGGCCATGAAGTAGCCGATGCGCTGGAACTGCAGATACTCGCCTGGCTTCTTGGCAGCAGCATATTCCTCAACATAGCAGTTGGTGAAGGTGTGCAGGCTCTCAGGGTTGAGCAATTCGCGGAAGTCGCGCTCGTCAGCTGATGGGTTTTCCACGTTGAACAGGCGGTCGTATTCACGGACTTCAGCCTTCACACAATGGTCGGCAGAAACCCAGTGCAGGGTTCCCTTCACCTTGCGGTTGGCACCTTCCATTCCGCTCTTGCTGATAGGATCGTATTCTGCCTGAATCTCGACGATGTTTCCTTCTGCATCCTTGGTGCATCCGGTACACTTCACAATATAGGCATTTTTCAGACGAACCTCCTTGCCGGGAGTCATGCGGAAGAACTTCTTTGGAGCATCTTCCATGAAGTCGCCACGCTCTATCCACAGATTCTTGCTGAAGGTAATGGTGTGTGTACCGTCAGCCTCGTTCTCAGGATTGTTGATAGCTTCCATTTCCTCGCTCTCTCCCTCAGGATAGTTGGTGATAACGAGTTTCACAGGGTCGAGTACTGCACTTACTCGGCATGCTTTCTTGTTGAGGTCCTCGCGTACAGAAGCCTCGAGAAGAGCCATGTCGTTGAGGGCGTCGAACTTGGTATAGCCAATGCTGTCGATAAACATGCGGATGCTCTCTGGTGAATAGCCACGACGGCGCATGCCGCAGAGTGTAGGCATACGAGGATCGTCCCATCCATTGACGAGGTGTTCGTCTACGAGTGTGTGCAACTTGCGCTTGCTCATCACTGTATAGGTAAGGTTCAAGCGGTTGAACTCAATCTGTCGTGGACGATTGTCGGACAGATTGTCTGCTGTATTGTCCTTCTCCTTGAGGAAGTCGATAAACTTATCGTACAAAGGACGATGGGGTACAAACTCCAAGGTACAGATAGAGTGGGTTACACCTTCAAAGTAGTCGCTCTGTCCGTGGGCAAAGTCGTACATAGGATAGCAGTGCCACTTGGTGCCTGTACGGTGGTGTGGAGTTTGGATAATACGATAGATGATAGGGTCGCGGAAGTGCATGTTGGGATTGGCCATATCGAGTTTGGCACGCAGCACCATGCTTCCTTCTACCGCCTCGGGAGTGTTCATCTTCTCGAAGAGTGCAAGGCTTTCCTCTACAGGGCGGTCACGATAAGGGCTTGCTGTACCGGGAGTGGTAGGAGTTCCCTTTTGTTCTGCAATCTGTTCCGCAGTCTGCTCGTCGATGTAGGCATGTCCGTTCTTGATCATCCAGATGGCAAAATCCCACAACTTCTCAAAATAGTCGGAAGCATAGTAGATATTGCCCCACTTGAAGCCGAGCCATTGTATGTCCTGCAGGATGTTTTCTACGTATTCGTTGTTCTCCTTGCTGGGGTTTGTATCGTCAAAACGAAGGTTGCAGATACCGTTATATTTCTCTGCCACACCAAAGTCCATGCAGATAGCTTTGGCATGTCCGATATGCAGATATCCGTTAGGCTCTGGGGGAAAGCGTGTCTGTATGCGACCGTTGTTCTTGCCCTCCTTGAGATCTTCTTCTACAAATTGTTCAACGAAAGAGATGCTTTTCTTCTCTTCGTTCAGATTTTCTTCATTTATTGTCATATTTCAATGAGATATGTTTTATATATATAATAATGTGGTGCAAAGTTACAAAATAAATTGTAAGTATGAAAAAGATGAGCATTATATTTTTGCTGAAATAGTTGAAGAGGTGTGGAAAAAAGGTTGTGTGTTATTGTTTTTATAAGATTTTTTCAAAAAAGAACAATAAAACACGTCAAAATATTTTTTTATTCAAAATAATTTTGCTACCTTTGCAAACGTTATCCTGAATACAATCTTTTTACCTTAAACGGACTAATACCTATTGAATAGACGCTCTTCACTGTGAAGTGAGGAGCGTTTTTTATGTGTATTACTTAGCTTCTTGCTTTTTGCGGAAGGTCTCGTTGTTGACAACCATCATTCCTTCAGCTACGTCTATCTGTACCTGTGTCTGGATATCCTTGTCCACTCCCTTTCGGTCTAGCAGGATAATGGTCTGGTCGCCTTCAGGTTTGGCAATGAGTTCCCACTTGTAGTAGTCCTGAGTGTTTTTGGTTGTAACGGTCAGGTCGCTGTTCAGTGTGATAACCTTACTTCCGTCGTAGCTCTGATAGTCGCCGGCAGCCTTGTTCTGGAAAGCGGTATCGGTAACTACTGCTACCTCTGTGGTTGCAGTCTGTGGCTGTTCAGCCTTCTTGCCGTTGCAAGCTGCCATGGTGAGACCGAGAGCAGCGATTGCAAAAATCATCATTTTCTTCATATTGATTCTGATTTTGATTAATATATTTGTTAGTATTGTTATTGATTCATTTCCTTTTGCTGGGGAGTAGTCTTTGGCGTTGCCGTTTTTCTCTTTTTTTAATTGAAGAAGATGTCTATCTGTGTGGCTGCCATGAAGGCAGCAACTGTCAGCATTACCAAGACAGAGAGTGAGCCCATAGTGATTGGAAGCCACGATTGATGCAATTGTCTGCCGGTGGTTTTCCATTGCTCAATACCCTGTGGGTCGATATAGGCCAGCAGATAGTAGCACAGGGTGGCGTACAAGGCTCCGAAAAAGATGCCCACCAATATGTCGCCTGGGTAGTGTACTCCCATATAGGCGCGTGAGTATGCCATCACTATGGCCCAAGCCAGGAGGAAAAGATTCAACTTCCTGTTGCGGGCCAAATACATGGCGAAGAAAACCATTCCCCATGCGTTGGCGGCATGAGAGGAGGGGAATCCATATCTGCCGCCCCGATAATTGTTCACGATATGCACCATGGGCGAGATGGGGTTGTCTGTATTGCTGGGTCTCAGACGTTCTACCATTGGCTTGATAAGGCCTGAGGTGGTCTGGTCGCAGAGCACCACGATGGCAATGATGGCTACGAGGCATTTTGTTGTCGATCGCCAGTCATAGTTGCGGAACATCACATAGAGGAAACTTGCATAAAAGGGTATCCATACAAATCGGCTGCTGTACATCATCATGAAATAGTCCCAATAGCTGTTGTGGAATCCGTTGAGGAACAACAATAGTTGGGTGTCAGCCTGTTCCAGTGTGTTGAGCATGTCTGTCATTCGTGTCTTTTAATTTCTTTTTTTTTGTTGTTACTTGAGAACTTTTTTTAGGGGTGATGGGGAGAGCATGATGACTATTTTGTACTGATGTCGTCGTACAGTTTCTGCAGATATGCCTGTCCGCGCTTGATGTTGTAGCCGGGCTTGGTTCCCTTGTCATAGAGTACTTTCTTGCTCTTGTTGTCGAATATCAGTGAGTTTTCTTCGCTTACCACGCCAAAGGCATCGTTGACCGTGAAGAAGGCAAACTTAGGTGTGGCATCGCTCAGCATGTTCTTGCTGAAGAGGAAGTCTTTGTGTTCCACTCCCAACTGTCCTAACAGTGTGGCGGCAATGTCCTGCTGTGAGCCGATGAGTTTTATCTTCATAGGATGGGCTATGGCTCCGCCTGTCAGGATGAGAGGAATCTGGTAACGGCTTCTGTCGCCATTGTCGAGATGCTCCTTGTATCCGCCTACGTGGTCGGGCACGAAGATGATGAGCGTGTTTTTCCATTTGGGCAGCTTGCGGTATCTGCGCACGATGGCACCCATCACACTGTCGGTATAGGCAAAAGCATTCAGTCGCTTGTCTTTCAGTCGGCTGTAGGGCACTTCGAAAGGCTCATGACTGCTCGATGTCTGGAAGACTCTGAAAACAGGACGGCCTGTTGGTTTCTCGTGTTCGATGTCGTACATCAGCCTGTCGGCCACGATATGGTCGTGCACTCCCCATTTGCTCAGTCGCTGCTCGATAGGGAAGTCCTGGTCTGAGGTGATGTGCTGGAAACCCTGTGAGATAAGATAGGAGCGCTGGTTGGTAAAGTTGATGTCGCCACCATAATAGTAGGCAGTCTGGTAGTTCTTGTATTTCACCAACGACTTGGAGATAGATGGCAGGTGGCTCGACTTGTTGGGATCCTTCATGATGCTCATGGTGGGCTGTGCCGGATAACCGCTCAGAATGGCCACGAGTCCGCGGTCGGTTCTGAAGCTGTTGGCATAGAAGCGGTTGAAGAGGATGCCCTGCTGGGCTATGGAGTCGAGACATACAGCCACGTCTTTCTGTGTACCTATGGATGGAAGCAGGTCGCTTGCGAAACTTTCCATCACAACAAGCAGGATGTCTGGAGCATGCTTGCGTGCCTCATCGCTGAGAATGGGGTAGGTGTTCTCGTCGCTTTGGCTCACCATCGTACGGAATATCTTGTTGGCTTCGGCAGCGTCCATATAGCGATACTGGTCTTCGAAGTTCTGCTGTCTTGTCATCGACTCGAGAAGACTGAACATCGGGTTTACCGCCGAGTGGTTGAGGTAAGATAGCTGACTGAAATAAGCAGTTCCTGTATTTGTCGTAGCCACAGTGAATCCACCACGGATAGGGATGATGAGCAGGGCTGTCATGACGAAGACAATAATAGATGTACGCACGCGATGGCAGTCGAGTCCTTCGTTTCTGTAATCACGTCTTCCATAACGGTCGCGTCGTGGTTTGGGCATGCGCAACATCCACCAGATCAGTGCCGATATGGCTGCGAGAGCAAGGATTCCCAAGGCAATCTCTCCAAAAGATGCACTTGCAAAAGCGTCAGCAGGCGATGTGAAGAAATAGAAGAAAGGCATGCTGTCCAAGGGGAAGCACCAATAGGGGTAGAGTACGGCATTGAGAACGAAGCAGAAGGCTGTGGCAACTGCTATGATGCCCATATATGTGTTGAATATCGGGCGTATGAACTCCTGTCTTATCCATACGTTGGCAAGCAGGAGCAAGCCAGGCAGGAGCATGAGATAACCGGCCATAGACAGGTCAATGCGAAGACCATGAAACATGACGGGCATCATTTCTGCAAATACTTCTCCCCACGACATTTGTGATGCGCCATGGGTAACAAGCATGAATAATGGTTTCTGCAGTATGAAGATGATCATGAGCACGATGTATGTTCTCACGAACCATATTATTTGTTTCATTCCTCCGAGTTTGTTCATTCTGACCTGTTATTTTAATTTTTATGGCAAAATTACGGCTTTTATTCCACATAGGCAATTTATTTGTATATAATTAATAAAAAAAACCACAAAAAATTTGGTTTGTATCTTGTTTTGCCGTATCTTTGTCACTGGTAATTTAAAGAAACAACTAACTTAATGCCATGGCTAAATATAACTTAACACCTAAAAAGGAAAAAGTAGCCCGTTATCAAACTCTTCTTAGTGATAAGCTCAAGGACAGTCTGTACGAGGGAATTTTGCGAATTATCGTAGCAGAAGGTAAATACAAAGACAAAACTTACAATACCCGTAAGTTGGCTGCCGATCTAAATACCAATGCTCGTTATATATCTGCAGTTTGTGCCACACGACTGCACAAGAACTATTCGGAATTCGTCAACGATTTCCGAATCAACGAAGCTATGTCGCTGCTTTCAGACCGTCGCTATACCAAGATGACTATCGAGGACATCAGCGAAATGGCAGGCTTCAATACCCGTCAGAGTTTTTATGCCAACTTCTATCATCGCATGGGAATGACCCCTTGTGAGTACAGAAAGCAACAGGCACAAAAGAAAAAGGAGGCAGGCGCTTAGCCTTCCTCCTGTATTATCATTGGTGATTGAACTTTCGCTGGGTTCGGAAGTTTCTTCCACTTTCCCTTTTCGGAAGCGGAATGTGTTATTGTAGTGTGCCTTTTTCCCTTGCAGTATGAGTGAGGGTTACTTGGATTTTATTTCCTCAGGAGAGTCTTCAGGGCTTTGGTCTTTGCCTGTCGGGCCATTTTCCGCACAGCCTTGTCTCTTATCTGTCTTACTCTTTCGCGTTTCAGTTCCATGTCCTCGGCGATGTCTGCCATGGGGATGTGAGGGCAACCTATGCCGTAGAACTTGCGTATTACTTCGCGCTCGCGCTCATCGAGTATTTCGATGGCTGCCTTGAGGTCTTCTGAAATGAGGCGGAAGTAAGTGTTCTCTTCCTCTGAAAGTGCATCCTTGTTGATCAGTATGTCGAGCAGGGTGTACTTGTTGTTGGTGCCAAGGGGCGCGTCTATAGAGAGGGGCCGACTCAGTTTCTTGTTGAGTTGTTGGTGCCCGTCTTTTGGCATTCCGTAAGAAGCAGACTGCTGTTTGATGGCCTGTTCCATGGCCTTGCGAATGAAGGGTGCGGCATAGGCTATAAATTGTGTTCCGCGCTCAGTATCATATTTTTGTGCAGCTTGTGTCATAGCCATGTATCCCTCGCTCACCAGGTCGTCGAAGTCTACACCTTTACCCTTAAACCTATTCGCCAATGATTTTACGTAGCTCAGGTTTTCTGTGACCAGTTGGTTGATATTCTTTGCTTCCATCTTTTTGTTTCTTTAGTTTGTTGGGCAAAGATACGGATAAAAAATGATTTAGGCAATTTTTTTTGTAGAATAATGTTGGAAGAAATGATGGTGTAAACATCTTTTATGATTTCCGCTTTTCCTTCGTTCGGAATAAGAAATACTGCCTAAAGAATTGCTCATATTACTTTCCTTTCTGTGTAATTTGCTCCTTAAAGAGCACAAATGTGCCCCTTGCAGGGCACAATTGTGCCATAAGTAGGCTTTTTGCCGGAATCAGTATTTTTGAAAAAAGAATCACGCAAAACCCCTTCACCCTTCATCTATTCCTTGGAATCCCCTGTGTTTATAGGGGTTTCAGAGGGAGAAGGGTACAATTTCACCCTTCATCACCCTTCATCACCCTTCATCTTTTTACCTTTTTCAGATTTTGGCTGACTGATGTAACTTCAGCATAAGTAGTCAACTATGAATATGACTAAAATGAAGTAAGTCAACGTAATTTATAACTAAGTAACAAACGAGTCAACTCGTATTAAAAATTACACAAAGAGTGGTTAACTATATCGTTAAACCACAGAAAATGTTCTCTGTAGCTTATATAATCTATGTTCCAAAGTTTAGAACTTATGTTCGATAGTTTAGGACTTATGTTCGATAGTTTAGAACTTGTGTTCCAAAGTTTAGAACTTATGTTCCAAAGTTTAGAACATAGATTTATCTACAATTGGCAAAACAAATTCATAATAGAAGTTTAACAAATAGGAAAGTTAGGGAAGTGAGTTCATAACGAACTGAAAACAATTTAAGTGACAGAAAATGACAGACCATGAAGGGTGATGAAGGGTGGATTTGAGCCATTCAACCCCTGAAACCCCTATAAACACAGGGGATTCCAAGGAATAGATGAAGGGTGAAGGGTTTTTTGCTAAATCTATTTCAAAAAATGCAATACGTTGATAACAGGAGTTTTAGTGCTTTACGGTTTTTGCATCAACGTTATCCCGACAGAGATAATTATACACTCATGTGCGTCGTTAGTTTTATTAGAAACTTGTTGTCATCTTTGACTTGTGGAGAATATTTCTGTTTCTGTGCTTCAAGGAGTGAGCGAGGTTATGTTTTTCCTCGCTCCACTATTAGAGTGTATTTTTTGTTCCCAGTGATTGCAAAAGTGTGTGGCAATTGTAGACATTAAATAGAATTACCAATCCTCTATAGAATTATATGGTATTTCCTTATTCCATTTTTGCATGGCACTTTTCCGAATTCGTTTCATCTCATTTTGTGCATGCTTCTTGTCGGATGCCTTAAAGCCATTCTGATATTGGCCATTCGCATTCTTCATTTGCATAAGGTCAGAAGCCCATTTGTTATACGTGTTGCGCAATGAATTGTAATTCACTTGGTCAGACATAGACATTTGAGTATTATTTTTTGTATTCTGGGCCTTTGCCGAATTGTTGTCGTTTGAAACAGGCACGTCGGATGTTGTGATGGAAGATATGTTTGCGGAAGAATTGCTGACACTTTTTCCGTTTGCAATAGAATAAATGTTGCTTACATTTTCAACCAACTGTGTAGAAAGTCCTGCCAATTCTTTTCCAGCTTTTGCCCAAGCTTCTCTAACCATTTGTTTTCGTTGGTTGTCTATTTGGTTATAATTCTCAGAAGATGTTATGGTATATGATTTACCATTTTCAAAGCTGAGGGTTTCCCAATTTCCATCACTCATGAGGTATAATCCGATACCGCATCTGTCTCCGTTTTTGAATTCGCTTTGGCATAAATCACCATTTGCCATCATGACGAGTCCCAAGCCATTAGGAATTCCTTGTTTCGTTTCACCAATAAATGTGCCTCCATCAGACAACTCGACAAAAGTAAAAAGTTTATCTATTTGCGCATCATTTGCTGGATAGTTTGCCGTAGGTTTGTCTGCCAAGAAGTTTCCCTTATAGATTACCTTACCTTCTTTGTTATAACAAGTACCTGTGCCACTTTTCTGTCCTTTGTTCCAACTGCCTACATAAGTCATTGCTCCAGGGCAATTTGCAAGTACTTTACCACTTGTGGAAATTTTCATGCCATATCCTGTGATTTCACCATTCATAAAATCACCAATGTATAGAGAGTTGTCCTTCATTTGAAGAATGCCCATACCGTTGCATTTTCCTTTCAGAAATTGTCCTTTGAATTTTCCATACTTACACTTGACAAAAGAATTGTCGAATGTATGGGCAAAATATTTGTTTGCATCAATATTCTGCCCAAAGAGTAAAGATGGAAATATACATAGAATGATAGATAGTATATTTTTCATACTCGTTTTAATTTACTTCATCATAGTCGTCCAATGCAACATACTTTTTGTCTTTTAGTATTTTCTCCGCTTCTTTGTCTGAAAGAAGTTCCATCTTCATATCGTTGCGAAGTCCTCTAAAACCTATTTTTACATAGTAGACCGCTCCATCCGTTAAATTTAGTTGTATTTCTGCTGCAAGTTTAGAAGTCTTGGCATTTACAGGGTTTGTGTAAGTGGCTTCCATTTCAAATATTGATTTTCCTGTTGCATGAAATACCGTTTTTCTTTTACATGGTGCTTGTGTACATAAAGGTAACACCATTGCTGATTTAGTTTGCCTTTTTTTAGTAATCGGACCTACCATATCAAAAAGAGGTTCACTATTTTTGAACATAAAAACATCTAAGTTGCATACCTTATCTATAAAGAAGTAAACAGTACTCTGTGCTGAAATCTTTTGTGGCATCAGCAAACTAATGACACTAACTAACATCACTAAGGATGCCTTGAAAGATGATGAATGTTTCATTGTAAAATCCCTTGTATGTGTCGGGCGCAACTATAAAGCACTTAAATTGTGCGATAGTTAATAAAAATGGGGATTATACCCCTTTATTTTATTAGTGGAGTCTACTAAATTAAAGACTGCCTTTTCCGTGGCATGTTCCACATCTTCCTGTGCCATAGCAAACAGGACAATCTACTTTCTTCTTATATGAATTTCCTGTATATTGCCCAACTTCTTCCCAATATTTACCAGCTCCTCCGCAAGTATTACAATTTCTTGAACCTCTACAACTTGGACAAGTTCGAGAAGAAGAACCATTGCTACCATTATTGTAAGGAGTATTATTGTAGTATCCATTAGAACTACTTGAAGGAGACATGTTATAATGATGTACAAACCATATTCTTGTATTACCATTTTCCAAAGCAACCAAATAATTAATTTCTGTGTTGTTATGCAAAAGTGATACTGCACGAACATTTTGCAGCTTATGCCCAACAGGAAGAAGGTAGCCTTGTGTTCCTTCTTTAGAGTCTTCCATAGGAATATAATACTCTCCGTCTACTTTTATAACTCCATTGGAGTAAAAATAAACGGTAAGAGTACCAGACAAAGAGGAATTTTGTCCTGTTGATGGGCACAAAGTGAAACTCCCATAGTAAACAATAGATTTTGTCGGTGTATGGTTTTTTGCGAAATCTATCATCTTTGACTGTGCCATCATTTTAGCATATGCACCATTCAAAAATCCTTGTGAAGGTTCTTTTGCAACTAATGACATGCTTGTAACAAAAGCCATTAGCATAACTAATAATATTTTTTTCATGAACAACAATAAAAAAGGCGTGCAACCGTTCGTAGCTTGCGCCTTTAGGTTACCGCCAAGTGACCTGCACAATACAAGCATAGAACAGTCCACGCCTATGAGCGTGAACTTTCATACTGCTTGTTCTCATTGTGCGAATATTGGCGGTATTCAAAGGCGAGAACAAGAGCTAAAAGCTCAATATCTTAAAAGTATAGAACGGAAACGCTAAGTTAAAGAATCTTGAGGTGAAACCTCGTTTAAAGTCTCATTGAGGGTTGATGTGCATCTGAACATCATGTCCCTGGCGTTTCAGTCTTGTGTAATGTCTGTTTCTTAATTAAAATTTAAAAGTTTGACAATATTGTTATTTGCAATTAAACAATAGACTTTTGTCTGTTCTTTATATATTGCCTTGCAAAAATAACAAAAATCTGTGATGTTAAAGAACTTTTTTGGAGAAATCTATGAAAAATAGGCGAAAAAATAGATGTTGAAAATGAAAAATGGTTGTAGCGCCCTTTTATAATGCTTTTTTATCATCTTTTTAATTTCAGATGTCCTTCAAAATAGTAGTCCTTCGTCGGTAAAGTAAGTACTGTCTATAGATGTGGTACATTGCTTGAGTTTCCTGTTCGTATCAACAGGAATGATGATGTGGTAAAAAATAGAGAGCCTTATGCAATTTAGATTTATACGAGCCTAAAAAGTATCCATGGGACTACGATAACGTGAAGTACTTTATTCGGTATCTTCTCTTTTGCGTGCGTTCTTTATATCAATTATAGCATCCGCTAATTAGGTTGTATAGTATCTGCTAATTAGGTTGTGGAGGTGAGAACCTTTTTGGCTCACCTATTTTTTCTTTCAAGTATATCTTAT
Organism: Segatella intestinalis; assembly: GCF_029348455.1. Lineage (NCBI taxonomy): Bacteria > Pseudomonadati > Bacteroidota > Bacteroidia > Bacteroidales > Prevotellaceae > Segatella > Segatella intestinalis. Next base: position 39,816 of record NZ_JARJVV010000012.1, on the reverse strand, counting down.
TTTATCCATACACGTTCCTCCGTTATAAAAAACATAGTTTTCTGGCTCAAATTTACTTTTTTTCATGTAATCACCAAACTTTGTGCAATGAAACGTTCTCCGTCTCATTTGTTTTTTGTATTTTTGCAAACGATAAAGAGTGAAGACTTTACGACTCCGCTCCATCATAACATCATGTCGAACAATTAAAATAAAAACAAAACAAGAAAAATCAACAGCATAGACATATAATTTATTGAGATACATAGCGTTTACTATATTCGGAATACTCTCGAAATTTGGCGATTAAAAGATGTATATACCGTAGATTAAGTGAACGCCTGCGCTATAGCGTAGGCGGATCTTATCGGTATATACGGGCCACGCCAAATGCCTGAGAGTATGATAAGTGAAGCTTACGCTTCTTTTTTATCATATTCTTAGGTATTTTTAGTCTTGTGGCTCGTTGTCCCGAATCAAGTTCTACGCTTATCGTTTTATAGCAACCTTTTATTTTTTTTCTATATGTTAGTCTCTATATGTATGGCTACCTATAATGGTGCCAAATATATTAAGGAGCAGATGGACTCCATCTTGAGTCAGAGGTTTAAGGAGAATGATAATGTAGAGTTGGAGATAATAGTCTCTGATGATGGTTCTACTGATGACACAATATCAATCCTTGAATCTTATCATGATTCCCGTATCAAGATTTTCCATCATAAAAATTATTCCAAGTATAAGTATTTTAAAGCTAATCGATTAGCATCCTCTAATTTTGAGAATGCCATTACCAAAGCTACTGGCGACTATCTGTTTCTGGCAGACCAAGATGATGTATGGCTTCCCTCAAAAATAGACAAGTCTTTGTCAGTGTTACGTAAATATGGTGGTTTAGTAGCTACTGCTTTTTATTTTGGGGATGAGAAATTGAAGATTGGGCAAAAACTGATATATGAACACCGTATCCCTTTCTTTGCTCCAAAAGGTATGGGTATTTATGGCTTCTGCATGGGATTTTCTAAGGATGAGCTAAAATACTATTTGCCAATTCCTTCCCATGTGGCAGGACACGATAAGTACTTTCAGTATAGTGCAATATGGCGCAAAAAGCTTCATCTCATTGATGAACCATGCGCCATCCATCGTTGGTCAGGTGTGCATAATGCCACGAGTTTTGGTAAAAACAATGTCAGACCACCTTTGTTGGTTCAAGTCTATTTCAGATTGGTGACTTATGCCTCTGTAATATTTCGTTCTTTGATGAGATAAAATGATTGCTTACATACAATTGTTGCCATCGACATCTTCGAATCCTGTTCTCAGCGAAGCATCAAGCCTGATTCTTTACATAACAATGTAGAAGAACAAAAGTAGGCTGGCACTTTGTTGCAGATAAAATTATTTGTAGCCAAGACAAAAAAAGAGAACCCTTTGCAAAGAAAGGATTCTCTTGTATGTTGTCGTGATGAGAATGGTCTCATCTCGGCTTTCTTACTTGAAGTATCTCTTGTAGAGACCTGCAAATCCTGCAGCGTGGCGAGCCTCGTCTTTTGCCATCTCGTGAACGGTGTCGTGGATAGCATCAGAACCCTGCTCCTTAGCCAGCTTGGCGATACGGAACTTGTCCTCGCATGCACCCTTCTCGGCAGCAATACGTGCCTCGAGGTTGCTCTTTGTGTCGCCCAAAACCTCGCCGAGCAACTCGGCAAAGCGTGAAGCATGATCGGCCTCCTCGTAAGCATAGCGCTTGTAAGCCTCTGCTATTTCAGGATAGCCCTCACGGTCAGCCTGACGTGCCATGGCCAAGTACATACCTACCTCGCCACATTCACCATTGAAGTGGTCTTTCAAGCCCTTGATAACATCTTCGTTAACGCTGTCCTTGTAGGCCTGGCCCAACACGTGAACAGTAGCAAATGTCATATCGTCGTCAACAGCATCCTCCATCTCCTTGAACTTGCTGGCAGGAGCCTTGCAGATAGGACACTTCTCTGGAGCCTCAGTACCTTCGTAGATATAACCACAAACAGTACAAATAAATTTTTTCTTCATAATGCTTTGTATTTTAATTGTTGTATAATTGTTGTTAATTAATTCTTGCTTCTTGATTTTGCAAAGCGGTCTGTTCCATTTTGTCAATACAGTCGGAGCAGATGCCCTTATAGTAGAGTTGCTGTTCCTGCACGAGGTTGCCATCGATACAAATCTCGTGTTGCAACTGTGGTGCGTCTTCATCCATCATGTCGATGACTCGTCCGCATTTCTTGCAGAAAAAGTGCACGTGACTTTTCGGATTTCCATCGTAGCACACGCGGTGTTCGTCGATGGTGATCATCTGTGCCGCTCCTTTTTCGCTCAGCATGCGTAGGGTGTTGTAAACTGTAGTCCTGCTCAAGGTAGGAATCTGCTTGTACAGTCCTTGGTAAACATCCTCTACCGTGGGGTGGATGGGATGATTAATGAGCCAGTCCATGATAGCCAACCTTTGTTTGGATGGGCGTATACCCGTTTCCTGTAGTCTATTGTATGCCTCTTGCTCTGTCATTCGCTTTGTTTTTATTTGTTTACGATGCAAAGATAGGCATTTTATTTGTAACTACAAAATAAATTTGGAGAAATTACAAATAATTTTTGTAATTTCTCCAAATTCCTTACATTTCACCTTTATTTACTGAGTTTTCTTGTATTTACATCCTATACAACTTTCTTAAATGGGGAAGCTATAGATGTGAAACACCTTATTATATATAGGTAGGAAAGTGCTTGCTTCGAAGTTCCTTTTAGGGTTATTATCTGAGGTCGATGACTTCAGCCGAAGGGAACTCCTTGGCGTTGAAGGCAAACGAACTGTTAGGTATGCTGCGTGCCTTGAAGTTGCTCACCTTGATGGTGCTCCATGTTTTGCCCTGTCTCATTTTGACTTGCGAGGGAACGTAGGTTTTCTGATTGATGGTGATGTAGAGTTCGGCAACTGACCGTTTCTGGTTTTGTGCTGTCAGATGAACCTGATAGTTGTTGCCGCTTTTCTTCATGTTCATTTTATATCCTGTCTTATATATATTAATAAAGGTATAGGGGTTCATTGCCATCTGTTGAGCCTGGGTTGGGGTAGAGATGTTTACCTCGTTGGTCTTCTTCAGATATGACCATTGAGTCTTTCCGTTGAACCATACGATAGCTTGTGGCGTACGGGCATTGAATTTGTTTCCTTTGATGGCAATAGTGCCGCTGCTTGAACCTATTTTCGCATTTGATATGGTGAAGTTGGCGCTTGCACCGCTCTTGTTGCCTATCACTTTGGCTGTTCTGTCGAGTACCTGTTGGGCGCTCTGGGCAAATGCACTTAGCCCTATCAGGGCCATGAGTGCGATAAGAATCGTTTTCTTCATGTTTTTAGTGTGTTAACTCTATTAATCCTGATTTTATAGGAAGGATATTTCCGATAGACCAAAGAAAGTGACATTCCTTCTTGTCTATTGGCAATATCCTCCATTTTTTTTGAATTACTGTCCACGGAGTGCAGCCAGCAGGTTGTTGAGTTGGTTCTCATCCTGTACGAGCACCTCTCTTGGCTTGCTGCCCTGTGCTGCTCCTACAATGCCGGCAGCCTCAAGCTGGTCCATGAGTCGTCCGGCACGGTTGTAACCGATAGAGAATCGACGTTGTATCATACTTGTACTTCCCTGTTGCGATAGGACAATGGCATGGGCAGCTTCCTCGAAGAATGCGTCGAGATTACGTGTATCCACGTTTCCTGCTCCTGTGGCATTGTCATCGTTGGCTGGTTCTGGCAGTTCCATAGGTTCGATAGGACCAGGCTGTTCGCAGATGTACTCGTTGATGCGCTCGATTTCGGGTGTGTCAACAAAAGCACATTGTACACGTACAGGCTCCTGTCCTCCCTGATAAAGCATGTCGCCTCGTCCTATCAGCTGGTTGGCACCAGTACGGTCGAGGATGGTCTTGGAGTCGATGGCGGCTGTAACCTTGAATGCGATACGGCCTGGGAAGTTGGCCTTGATATTACCCGTGATGATGCTTGTGGTAGGACGCTGAGTGGCTATCACCATGTGTATACCTACGGCACGTGCCAGCTGGGCGATACGTGCTATAGGCAGCTCGACCTCCTTGCCTGCGGTCATGATAAGGTCGCCAAACTCATCGATAATGACTACGATGTAAGGCATGTATTCATGTCCGTCGGTAAGACGCAGTTTGTGGTTGATATATTTTTGGTTGTACTCCTTGATGTTTCTGGCTCCTGCCTTCTTCAGCAAGTCGTATCGGCTGTCCATGAGCACACACAGGCTGTTGAGTGTGCGAACCACCTTGGTAACATCGGTAATGATAGGCTCTTCCTCATCGGGCAAGGCTGCCATAAACTTGTTGGTGATGCGTGAGTAAACGCTGAACTCTACCTTCTTAGGGTCGATAAGCACAAACTTCAGTTCGTTGGGGTGCTTCTTATATAATAAGGAGGTGATGATGGCATTCAGACCTACAGACTTACCCTGACCGGTAGCACCGGCAACGAGCAGGTGAGGAATCTTTGCCAGGTCGACCATGAACACCTCGTTGGTAATGGTCTTACCCAGAGCGATAGGCAGTTCCATCTTTGTTTCCTGGAACTTTCTGGAGTTGAGGATACTCTCCATGCTCACAATGTTTGGCTTGGCGTTAGGCACCTCGATACCTATGGTTCCCTTGCCAGGGATAGGAGCAATGATACGTATTCCCAAGGCTGCAAGACTCAAGGCGATGTCGTCCTCGAGATTCTTGATTTTAGAGATGCGCACACCTTCGGCAGGCTGTATCTCATAGAGTGTGATGGTAGGACCCACCGTAGCTCGTATGGTACGTATGGTAACACCAAAGTTGCCCAACACCTCGATGATGCGGTTTTTGTTGGCTATCTGTTCTGCCTCGTCGATATAGTTGCCATTGTCCTCATACTTCTTGAGCAGGCTCAGGGTGGGGTACTTGTACTTGGTGAAAGGCTCCTTGGGGTTGATGGGCGTATTGAGATGCTCCACATTGCTTACCACTGTTCCGTGTGCCTTTTCGTCGGCGGCAGCTATGGATATATCCATATCGATATTTCCTCCAGCTACCTTGTTGGCATCCTTTGCCTCCTGTTCAGCCTTCTGGGCACGAAGCTCACGCTGTTTCTCCAGCAGCGACTTTTCTTCTATAGGGTTTTCGGCCTGCGTGTTCTCGTTTTTCTTGAGGCCTTCTTCTGGGTTCACGTCGAGGTCGATCACCTGTGCAGGTTCTGGGTCTTTGAACTCCTCAAGCACGGTGCTTGGCAGGTCTTCATCTTCCTCCTCTACAGGTTCGGCCTGATTGTCCTCAGCCTCGTCGGTAACAGGTTCCTCTTCATCTTTTTTGTGATTGGTGATTTCGAAAGACACCCTCTTGGATATGAATCCAATAGGGTTGAGAGCCTTTCTGATGACCGTGATGGTCTCGGTAGTAAGATAGGTGAGGAATGCCACGGCAACGATGAGCAGGATGGCTGTGAGTCCCGGAGGTCCCATGATGTCCTCGAGCCGCTGTACGACGAATAGTCCATGTTTACCGCCAGGATTGAAGATGAGGTCACCCATAAGTGGTGTGAGGAGCTTGGAAAAAGTTACCGAGCTCCAGAACATAACCACCATCATGCATAGAAACCATTTCAGCAAATTGATTTTATAGGCATGCATGAGTTGAAAGCCCACCAGCACGCAGAACAAAGGCAGCAGGAAGGCAGGGAAACCAAAGTTGACCGACATGAGCCAATAGGAGATGATGGCACCCCAGGAGCCGCAATAGTTCTGAAACTGTCGTCCGGTATTGATCCATTCTCCCTGTTGCAAATCTTCCAATATACTTTGGTCGGCTGCCCCCGTATTGAGAAACGACACCATAGCAATGATGACGTAAACAGATGCGAAGAAGAGAATTAATCCTAAAAAGAAGTCAGTTATAGTGTTGTTGAACAAATATTCCAAGCCTAAGGCCTCGCTGAAAGATTTGGCCTTGCGTTGCGTTTTTTTCTTTGCCATTTTTTATACAATTATTTATTTATCTGCAAAATTAGAGAAAATAAATGAGAAACTCGTCATTTTCTCGTCATTTTTTCTTAATTTTGCAATCGAAAGTAAGAAAAGATTAATGAAGATTCTATTTAAAAAGTTCGATAAGCGCGAAATTACTGGTCTTCCGAAAGTGTTGTTTCAGGGTCGTATCATAACGATTATCACCCCTGGCGAGACAGAGAAGGCTGTGGATTATCTGCTGAGCCAGAAGATATTAGGCTTTGATACAGAAACTCGTCCTTCATTCAAGAAGGGTCAAAGATATGAGGTGTCGTTGCTGCAAGTGAGTACGCACGACACCTGTTTCCTCTTTCGTCTGAACCTGACGGGCATCACGCCTGCCATCATACGATTGTTGGAGGATAAGAAAGTAGTCAAGGTGGGATTGTCCTGGCACGACGACCTGTTGCAGTTGCATCGCAGGGCAGAATTCAAGGCTGGCAATTTTGTGGAGTTGCAGGATGTGGCTGAAAAGTTTGGTATTGAGGACAAAAGTTTGCAGAAACTCTATGCCAACCTCTTTCATATGAAGATAAGCAAGGCGCAGCGCCTGAGCAATTGGGAGCAGACGATATTGCGAGATGCCCAGAAACTCTATGCGGCTACTGATGCCTGGACCTGCATCAAGATATATGAAGAGTTGCAGCGACTCTCGCGTGACGGGGATTATGAACTCGTGGAACCAGTGAAACTGGTGGAAGCGGAGAGTGAAGTAGTGAAGAGTAAAGAGGCAAAGAATGAAGAAGTGCCCCAATCTTCACCTATTATTTAAAACGTGTAAAGTAATAAACTAAACTTTCGCAAATAGGGAAGTTAAAGGATTTAAAGAAGTTGGAGAAGTCTAAGCCATATGTTTTAGGCTGAGTATTCAACCCAAAAGGCTGTTGGCTGTAACTTCTAACGACCGAAGGGAGTGATAACTTGTTTAATATTATAACTTCTGAACTTGCTAAAGTTCAATAAAAATAAAATATGTATAAACAGATATTTCTGAAGAGAGGAAAAGAAGAGTCGCTCAAGCGATTTCATCCCTGGATATTCTCAGGTGCCATTCATCACATGGACGAGGGCATCGAGGAAGGCGAGACGGTAAGAGTCATCACAGCCGCGGGCGAGTTTATAGCCGTAGGTCATTACCAGATAGGCTCTATCGCCGTACGTGTGCTTTCCTTCGAGGATATAGAGATCAATACCGACTTCTGGTGCGAGCGTCTGCAGTCTGCACTCGATGTTCGTATCGGTGTAGGTATAGCCGACAGTCCTACCAACAATACATATCGACTGGTGCATGGCGAGGGCGACTATCTGCCTGGACTGGTGATAGACTGCTATGGTTCTACAGCCGTGATGCAGGCGCACAGTGTGGGCATGCATGTCTGCCGCAACGAGATTTGCCAGGCCTTGGTGCAGGTGATGGGCGATCGTATTGCCAATGTATATTATAAGAGCGAGACAACTCTGCCTTATAAAGCTGACCTGCATCAAGAGAATGGATTCCTCGTAGGTGGCGATGCCAGCAATGTGGCGATGGAGAACGGACTGAAGTTTCATATCGACTGGCTACGCGGACAGAAGACAGGTTTCTTTGTCGATCAGCGTGAGAACCGCTCACTCTTGGAGCAGTATGCCAAGGGCAAGAGCGTGCTCAATATGTTCTGCTACACGGGTGGCTTCTCTGTTTATGCCATGCGTGGCGATGCCAAGCAAGTACACTCGGTAGACAGCAGTGCCAAGGCCATAGAGTTGACCAACGATAATGTAGCGCTCAACTTTCCAGGTGATGCCCGACATGAGGCTTTCTGCGAAGATGCTTTCAAGTATCTTGACGAGCACGACCAGCAGTACGACCTCATCGTGCTCGATCCTCCAGCCTTTGCCAAGCACCGTGCAGCTCTGCGCAATGCCTTGAAGGGTTATACCCGTCTCAATGTGAAGGGCCTGCAGCGCATCAAGAAAGGAGGCATCCTCTTTACTTTCAGCTGTTCGCAGGTGGTCTCAAAGGACAATTTCCGCAATGCTGTTTTTACGGCTGCAGCCCAGGTGGGCAGAAAGGTGAGAATCCTGCATCAGTTGCATCAGCCTGCCGACCATCCCATCAATATTTATCATCCAGAGGGTGAGTATCTGAAGGGACTCGTACTTTATGTGGAGTAAAATATTTTATAATGAATAAGAAAATATTTTTATTATTATTCGTTTGTTGTGCGGCGTTGGGGATAAGCAGTTGTGGCGATTCTCATGAGAAGCGTGCGCGTTTGAGCAAGGCAGAGAAGGCTCGGCTCGACAGCATCGACCGCGCCTCGTTCAAGGTGGGAGTGATGCCTACGCTCGATTGTCTGCCTGTGCTTGTGGCAAAGGATTTTCATCTCTTTGATACGTTGGGTGTGGATGTTCATCTGCGTCATTTCAATGCACAGATGGACTGTGATACTGCGCTGACCAACAAGCGAGTAGAAGGTTCGGTGACTGATTTGGTTAGGGCTGCACGTCTTCAGTCCAAGGGTACAAAACTTACCTTTCCTATCGCGACCTCTGCCTATTGGCAGATTATCTCCAACAAGCGTTCGCGTATCTCCGAACTCAAGCAGTTGTCTGACAAGATGATTGCCATCACCCGCTATTCTGCAACCGACTATCTTGCCACTCTTGCCATCGACAGCGTACATCCCAAATATGATGTCTATCGTGTGCAGATCAATGACGTGAACATACGACTCAAGATGTTGCTCAACAACGAGATGGATGCCGTGCTCCTTTCTGAGCCTCAGGCCACACGTGCTCGGCTTGAAGGTCATGTGAAGTTGATGGACAGCCGTGATAAGAACGTACGTCTGGGTGTGTTCGCTTTCCGTACAGAGGCCTTGAAGGAACCACGTCGCAAGCAGCAGTTGGATCTCTTTATCAAGGCTTACAATATGGCTGTTGACAGTATCAACAAGAACGGAGTGCAGCATTACAAGAATTTGATTATCAAGAATTGCGGTGTTGATGCCCGCACGGTTGATGCCTTGCCAAAGCTTCGTTATCAGCATGCCGGAAGTCCGCGTAAGTACGATCGGAACATAGCGAACTCTATTAAAAACTAAATAGCAGTAAAAATGTCAAGCGATTTACATTTGGTTCTACATCAGCAGGACAAGATCCAGCTCATGGAACATTTTAATGAATATGTATATCAGTTGAAGTCTGTTATTGATACTCAATTCAGCATGACAGACCTTAGGGCTGAGGTGGAAGACCTGTTGGACGACTATAACCGCATGTTGCATTTTTTCGCATGTGCCAGCAAAGACCCCAATGCACTCTCAGTCTTTTCCTCTCTTGTAGAACGGCTTTTAAAACTGGAGCACCATGTAGAGCTTGAAAGGGCAATTTCATCCAATCAGGTGTTCAAGGCTGCTGCCATCCGCATCAATGGTGCCGACCTGACGTCGATTCTTCAGAGGTTGGAACAGTCGGATGCTTCCTTCGAGGATTTTCGCAAGGCTTTCGATGCTGTTCTTGTAAGCCATCAGTGGAACAGTACTATTTCTCAATATGTAACCACTCTGTTGGTAGAGGAAAAGATTTCTCAGGTAGCAGCTTTGATGATAGAGAGCGCCATGATGTTGGCCTGTCTTGTGAGTTTCGATCTGCAGAAGTCGGAAACGTTGCTTTCTGTCTATCAGCTTTCTGCTTGTGAGGCCATCCGCCAGCGTGCCTTGATAGGTTTGGCTCTCTCTATGCCCTGGTCTTCCATCTATGCAGCCGACATGAAGGAGAAACTCTTGGACGGACAGCAGGTCGAACGGGTGAAGAAGGATTTGCAGTCGTTGCAGAAGCAGATTTTCCTGTGCCAGCAAACCTCTTCGGTTTCTGCCGACATTGACAAGAATATCATGCCCGATCTCATCAAGTTGAGCCACAATGGCTACAAGATGATGAAGAGCAACGTACTGGAGGACACCTCTGTCGAGGAGATTGTAGATTCCGAGATGGAAGACCGTCTTATGGACAAGTTGGACAAGACCATGGAGAAAATGCAGGTTAGGAGGGATGCAGGACTTGATGTCAACTATTCCACCTTCAGCAAGATGAAGAATTATGCCTTCTTCCATCGCTTCTCCAACTGGTTTGTGCCTTTCACGATTGACCATCCCGATATGAGCCAGTTGAAGAAAGCTCTTGGCGACAAAGCTGATTTTATGATTTCTATCGCAGGCTCAACTATGAGCGAAGGTGACAAGTACAGTCTTCTTTTCTCTTTGCAAGACGTTCTTGAGCGTATGCCTCAGTATAAGGATATGATTTTTCCGGCATCTGTAAAAACTCCCAAGAGCGAAGATTTTGACTTCCTGCAAAATGATGCGGTGGCCTTACGTCGTAACTATCTGCAGGATCTTTACCGATTCTTCCAGTTGGCTCCTATGCGCAATGGCTTCCCCAATCCGTTTGTCAACGAAAGTAATTCTTGGATTGATCCTGCTTTCCTGAGCAGCGATGTCTTTACCGATTTTGATGATTTGGATGATGTGCATCTCAGCGTATGCCGATTCCTTGCCAAAAGCAAGAATTATGTAGAACTCAACCATTATTTGCGCAATTTCAGTTTAGATTCTGATGACGGAGTCGTCTTGAAGGCACTCTGTATGATGCATGTTAGGAAACGCTATGATATAGCAGTCTTTTTGCTGAAACCCATCTTTGATAAGAATCCGGGAAATGTGGCAGTAGGCAAGTTGTTGGTGAAATGCTATCTGCAGCAGGACAAGTACAAGGAGGCGCTTGATATCTTCGATGCCTTGAGCGATAAGTTGGGCGATAATCCTTCGCTCCTTCTTTCCAAGATTGACAGTCTGCGTTCCACATATCTTTACAGCGAGGCTCTGAAAGTGGCTTACGAGTTGGATTACAAATATCCCAACAACCGCATGTACATGCTACTGCTTGTTCGTGTATTGCTCGACAATAATGAAATAGAAAAGGCGGGAGAGGAACTCAACAAACTCGTCATGATGCTGCAAGAAGAGAAAGTGGATGATTATAACGAAGAACTCTTCTTGCTGGGTATCATAGAATGGTGCAGAGGACATCTTAAAGATGCGCAGGATAGCATGAGAGGCTATGCCCTGGTAAATAAGGATAACCGTAATAAAGTTTTCAGTCGCATTGCTGAGTTCAAGAGACTGCTTCTCGGACATAATGTGACGCAGGTGGAATATGCCATGATGCTGAATTTGATAGACAATCATTTTACAGCGAAATAAGTTTCTATAGAAATAATGGGCTTTGCAAGAAGTTAAATTCTTCAGCCCTCAGAAGAAATGAGAAAACAATAGAACAAAAAGAAGAATACAAGTAAACAAAAATGCCAACCAATAATAATAATGACAACAGCAGGCGCCGCAGTGGCGCCAAACCTCAGATAGACACCAAATATGCTCATCTTCAGCCGCAGGATATCGGGTTGGAGAGAGTGGTATTGGGCGCCCTGATGGTTGATTCGGATGCTTTCTCTATGGTTTCAGAGATGCTGAAGCCATCCACCTTCTATGAGCCTCGTCATCAGAAAATCTATGAGGCCATACAGAAGATGAATATGGAGGAGCGTCCTGTGGATATCATGACGCTCGTCAACGAACTTACCAAGATGGGTGAGATTGACCGTGTGGGTGGAGCCGCCTATCTCATGGATATCTCCTCGCAGGTGGCATCGGCAGCCCATATCGAGTATCATGCCCGCATCCTGGCTCAGAAAGCTCTTCAGCGCCAGCTTATCCATTATGCCTCTGATATTGAGACACAGGCCTTCGACGAGAGTGTCGATGTAGACGAGTTGATGCAGCATGCTGAGGCTGAACTCTTCACGCTGTCGCAGAACAACATGAAGCAGGACTATACCCAGATTGACCCTGTCATCAAGGACGCTGTCGATATTCTGCAGCGTGCCGCCAAGAACTCGGGTGGACTCACCGGTATTCCTACAGGTTATACAGGTCTCGACGATATGACCAGTGGCTGGCAGCCTTCCGACCTTGTTATCATTGCCGGACGTCCTGCGATGGGTAAGACCTCTTTTGCCTTGAGTATTGCCAAGAATGTGGCTGTCGATTATCATATTCCTATTGGCTTCTTCTCTTTGGAAATGAATAATGTCCAGTTGGTGAATCGCTTGATAAGCAACGTGTGTGAAATCTCTGGACATAAGATTCTGAATGGACAGCTCGACAATACAGAGTGGGAGCGACTCGACCGCAAGTTGCGCGACCTTACTGGTGCGCCCATCTATGTTGATGATACACCAGGACTTTCTGTTTTCGAACTGCGAACCAAGGCACGCCGACTGGTAAGAGAAAAGGGTGTGAAGCTCCTTATGATAGACTATCTTCAGCTGATGAACGCCAACGGAATGAAGTTTGGTAGCCGTCAGGAAGAGGTTTCCACAATTTCCCGTTCGCTCAAGGGGCTTGCCAAGGAGCTCAACATTCCGGTACTCGCCCTGTCGCAGTTGTCGCGTAATGTGGAAAACCGTGAGGGACTCGAGGGCAAGCGTCCTCAGCTGAGCGACCTTCGTGAGTCGGGAGCTATCGAGCAGGATGCCGATATGGTGCTCTTCGTTCATCGTCCTGAGTATTATCACATCTTTGTCGACGAGAAGGGAAACGACCTTCATGGCATGGCTCAGATTATCATAGCCAAGCATCGTAAGGGTGCTACAGGCGATGTGCTGCTCAACTTCCGTGGCGAGTTTACCCGCTTCCAGGATCCTGTTGACGCAGGTTATACACCTGTCGACGAGGGTGGCGAGATCATAGGTTCTCGTATGAATAGCGGGTCAGGTCCTGCCGATGATCCTCTCTCTGCCGCTTCCTCTTCTGATGGCTTCCCTGGTCCTCCTCCTTTTTGATGATTTTAGTAACATTCCAAACACGAAAAATAGCTAATAATAAAAAATTGTTACCTTTTTCGTGAAAAAACTTATAAATTGTTTGCTGGTATCGAATAAAAACATTACCTTTGCAGTCGTAACAATAAAAAGAGAGAAAAATGGCAATACATACATTGAACATACTAAGCATTATTATTCGAATTCGACTGCAGCATGTGGGCGGAAGTGATAAGGTGTGTGTATAGTTCAAGTATAGGAAATAATAAAGCCTTTCTGCTTCCGTCGTATGGAGTAAGAAAGGCTTTTTGCTTATTTGCACATTATTATATATTTAGAACAAAATAATAAAAGAACATAGATATGAGTGACAGATTATTTATTTTCGACACAACCCTTCGCGATGGCGAGCAGGTTCCAGGATGTCAGTTGAATACGGTTGAGAAGATTCAGGTGGCTAAAGCGCTGGAGCAGTTGGGCGTTGATGTCATTGAGGCGGGCTTCCCTATTTCAAGCCCGGGCGACTTCAATTCGGTGGTGGAGATTTCCAAGGCTGTTACATGGCCCACCATCTGTGCGCTGACACGTGCGGTGGAGAAGGATATTGACTGTGCGGCCGAGGCGCTTCAGTATGCCAAGCACAAAAGAATCCATACTGGCATTGGTACCAGTGACAGTCATATCAAATATAAGTTCAACTCCAACCGCGAAGAAATCATCGAGCGTGCTGTGGCTGCCGTGAAGTATGCCAAGAAATACGTAGAGGATGTGGAGTTCTATGCAGAGGATGCCGGACGTACGGATAATGAGTATCTGGCTCGTGTGGTTGAGGCTGTTATCAAGGCTGGTGCTACTGTAGTCAATATTCCTGATACTACAGGCTACTGTTTGCCTGATGAGTATGGTGCCAAGATCAAGTATCTGATGGATCATGTGGATGGTATTGAGAATGCACGAATTTCTACCCACTGTCACAACGACCTCGGTATGGCCACAGCCAACACTCTGCAGGGTGTACTGAATGGTGCCCGCCAGGTAGAGGTGACCATGAATGGTATTGGCGAGCGTGCCGGTAATACCTCGCTCGAAGAGATTGCTATGATTCTGAAGTGTCACAAACACCTCAACATTGACACCAACATCAATACGACCAAGATTGTTCCAATGTCCCGCATGGTGAGCAGTCTGATGAACATGCCTGTTCAGCCCAACAAGGCTATCGTGGGCCGCAATGCATTCGCTCACTCATCTGGTATCCATCAGGATGGCGTCTTGAAGAATGTGCAGACCTACGAGATTATCGATCCTAAGGATGTGGGTCTCGACGATAACGCTATCGTATTGACAGCCCGTTCGGGTCGTGCTGCTTTGAAGTTTCGTCTCCACGTCAACGGTGTGAATATCGACGACGAGGAGAAGCTCGACAAGATATACAAGAAGTTCCTCCAGTTGGCTGATAAGAAAAAGGAAGTTACGGACGAGGATGTACTGATGCTCGCTGGTGCTGATGCTGCCGACAAGCATGGTGTTCAGCTCGACTGGTTGCAGGTAACCACCGGCAAGGGTGTGAAGAGCGTAGCCAGCATCGGTTTGAATATTGCTGGTCAGAAGTTTGAGGCTGCCTCTTCGGGCAATGGTCCTGTGGATGCTGCCATCCGTGCTCTGAAGAAGGTGATTACTAAGGAGATGAACCTCAAGGAGTTCACCATCCAGGCTATCGACAAGGGTTCCGACGATGTAGGTAAGGTTCATATGCAGGTGGAATACGATGGTCATGTATATTATGGCTTCGGTGCAGATACCGATATCGTGACAGCTTCTGTTGAGGCTTACATCGACTGTATCAACAAGTTCAAGGTAAGATAAAGTATAATTCAGATAAATATATAACAAACAGGATATTATGAATACATTATTCGACAAGATTTGGGACAAGCACGTTGTCCAGATTGTGGAAGACGGCCCCACACAGCTTTACATCGACCGTCTCTACTGTCACGAAGTAACATCACCTCAGGCATTCGCCGGTATGCGGGCACGCGGACTCAAGATGTTCCGTCCAGACCAGATTTTCTGTATGCCTGACCACAATACTCCAACACACGATCAGGATAAGCCAATCGAGGATCCTATCTCTAAGAAGCAGGTAGATACTTTGGCAAAGAACACTGCTGATTTCGGCGTAACTCACTTTGCCATGAACACTAAGGACAATGGTATCATCCACGTGGTAGGACCAGAGAAGGGTCTTTCTCTTCCAGGTATGACCATCGTCTGCGGTGACTCTCACACTTCTACCCATGGTGCCATGGGCGCGGTAGCCTTCGGTATCGGCACTTCAGAGGTTGAGATGGTGATGGCTTCACAATGTATTCTTCAGAGCAAGCCAAAGTCAATGCGCATCAGCATCAACGGTAAGCTCAGCAAGGGTGTTACCGCCAAGGACGTTGCCCTCTACCTCATGAGTCAACTCACTACTTCGGGTGCCACTGGTTACTTCGTAGAGTACAGTGGTGATGTAGTGAAAGATATGTCTATGGAAGGTCGTCTCACTCTCTGCAATCTCTCTATCGAGATGGGTGCCCGTGGTGGTTTCGTAGCTCCTGATGAGACAACATTCGAGTACATCAAGGGTCGTGAATATGCACCTAAGGGTGAAGAGTGGGACAAGGCTGTGGCTTACTGGAAGACCTTGAAGAGTGGTGATGACGCAGTCTTCGACAAAGAGTTGACTTTCGATGCCAAGGATATCGAACCACGTATTACCTATGGTACCAATCCAGGTATGGGTATCGGCATTACCGAGAGCATCCCAACACTCGATGAGATACCAGAGGAAGAGCAGGCTGGTTTCAAGAAGAGCCTCAACTACATGGGCTTCCAGCCAGGCGAGAAACTCGAGGGTCATCCTATCGATTATGTATTCCTGGGTGCATGCACCAATGGTCGTATTGAAGACTTCCGTGCCTTTGCCTCATTGGTTAAAGGAAAGAAGAAGGCTGACGGCGTAACAGCTTGGCTTGTACCGGGTTCATGGTTGGTTGATAAACAAATTCGTGAAGAGGGAATCGACAAGATAGTAGAGGCTGCAGGCTTCGAGATTCGTCAGCCAGGTTGTTCTGCCTGCCTGGCAATGAACGATGATAAGATTCCTGCAGGCAAGTACTCTGTAAGTACATCCAACCGTAACTTCGAGGGTCGTCAGGGACCAGGTTCCCGCACCATCCTTGCCAGTCCATATGTAGCAGCGGCTGCCGCTATTACTGGTAAGATTACCGACCCAAGAGAGTTTATGTAATGTTAAGTGTTCAATGTTAAATGAAAAATTGAAATGAAACAGAAATTCAATGTTATCACATCCAGCTGCATTCCTCTCCCCTTGGAGAATGTAGATACCGACCAGATCATACCAGCCCGTTTCCTCAAGGCCATCGATAAAGAGGGCATGGGCGATAACCTCTTCCGCGATTGGCGCTATAATGCCGACGGAACTCCAAAACCCGACTTCGTGATGAACGATCCTTCCTACAGTGGCGTCATCCTCGTGGCTGGTAAGAACTTCGGTTCGGGTTCTTCACGTGAGCATGCTGCCTGGGCTATCGCAGGCGCTGGCTTCCGTGTGGTTATCAGCTCTTTCTTCGCTGATATTCACAAGAACAACGAGTTGAACAACCTCGTATTGCCTGTTGTGGTAAGCGAGGAATTCCTGAAAGAACTCTTCGAGAGCATCGACAAGGATCACAAGACAGAGGTGAAGGTAGATCTTCCTAACCAGACCGTTACTAATCTTGCTACAGGCAAGAGCGAGCACTTTGAAATCAATGGCTACAAGAAGCATTGTCTGGAGAATGGTTTGGACGACGTAGACTTCCTCGTTCAGAACCGTGACAAGGTTGAGGCTTGGGAAGCTAAAACAAGTAATTATGGACGTTAACGCAAAGAGAGATAATTCCCGCATCAAGGAGATTGAAATCATGGACTGCACGCTGCGCGACGGCGAGCAGACCAATGGTGTCAGTTTCCTTCCTCACGAGAAATTGATGATAGCAAGAATGCTGTTGCACGACATCAATGTTGATCGCATTGAGGTTGCTTCAGCGCGTGTGTCGGAAGGAGAAAAGGATGCTGTCGCTCGAATTTGCCGTTATGCCAAGACCATAGGTAAGCTGGATTCCGTTGAGGTATTGGGATTCGTGGATAACAACAAGAGCGTGGATTGGATTGCCGAATGCGGCGGTCACGTCATCAACCTCCTGGCGAAGGGTAGCTACAAGCACTGCACCCAGCAGCTCAAGATGTCGCCTGAAGAACATCTCGCTCACATCAAGCAGACTATCGACTATGCTTTGAGCAGGGATTTTACCGTAAATCTCTATTTGGAGGATTGGTCGAGCGGAATGCGCGACAGTCGTGACTATCTCTTCATGATGATGGACGAGCTGGTGAAGTTGCCTATCAAGCGCTTCCTGCTTCCTGATACGCTGGGCATTCTGAATCCGTTGCAGTGTGTGGAATACATGCGACAGATGGTTCGCCGTTATCCGAACTCTCACTTCGATTTCCATGCCCACAACGACTACGATTTGGCTGTGAGCAACTCTCTGGCAGCCGTATTGAGCGGAGCCAAGGGTCTTCACGTTACCGTGAATGGTTTGGGCGAACGCTGCGGAAATGCACCATTAGCGAGTGTTCAGGTGATTCTGAAGGACATGTTCGAGGCAAAGACCAATATCAAGGAAGACCGATTGAACGATATTTCCCGATTGGTTGAAGGTTACAGCGGCATTGCCGTGGCTCCGAATACACCGGTTGTTGGAGACAATGTCTTCACCCAGGTGGCTGGCGTACATGCAGATGGCGACAACAAGGACAAGCTTTATTGCAACGACCTGGTGCCTGAGCGTTTCGGCAGACATCGCGAGTATGCATTGGGCAAGAATTCTGGTAAGGCAAACATCATCCAGAACCTCAATGAGCTGGGATTGGAGTTGACTCCGGAACAGACCAAGGCGGTGACCAAGCGAATCACCGAACTCGGCGACCGCAAGGAGCTGGTAACTCAGGACGACCTGCCCTATATCGTGAGCGATGTACTGAAGCATGGTGCTCCGGAGGATAAAGTGAAACTGGTAAGTTACATGGTATCCACCTCATACGGTTTGAAGCCTATAGCAAGCCTTAAGGTGGAAATCGATGGTAAGGAGTATGAAGACCAGAGCTCTGGCGATGGTCAGTATGATGCCTTCGTGAAAGCGCTGCGCAACATTTACAAGGTGAAGCTCGGCAAGACTTTCCCCAAGCTCGACAACTATCAGGTAACCATTCCTCCAGGTGGTCGTACCGATGCTCTCGTTCAGACCGTCATCACCTGGCGTGAAGGCGACCGTATCTGGCGCACCCGAGGCTTGGATGCCGACCAGACAGAAGCTGCTATCAAGGCTACGCTGAAAATGATCAATATGTACGAGGCTGATAAGAGCGACGAACAGGCTGTCTCGCCTCGTAATCTTGATATGGAGTAATATCCCCGAAGATTAATAAATTATCTCCGAAGATTACAGAATTATCTCCGAAGATTATGCAAACATCTCCGAAGGTTTCTATTCAACAGCACGCCCTGAAGGGGCAGAAGCTCTTAGCCCAGGGCAACACCCTGGGTATAAGATAGCATTTTAGCAATGCGCCCTGTAAGGGCAAAAGCTTTAATCATTCAAAAAATAAACAATAAAAAATCAAATAAGATGAAATTAAACATTGCAGTTCTCGCCGGTGATGGCATCGGACCAGAGATTATGAAGCAGGGCGTAGCAGTAATGCAGGCCATTGCAGAGAAGTTCAACCATGAGTTTACTTACAATGAGGCTATCTGCGGTGCTCATGCTATCGACGAGGTAGGCGATCCATTCCCAGAGGCTACCTTCAAAACCTGTATGGATGCTGATGCTGTACTCTTCGCAGCTGTTGGTGATCCACGTTTCGACAACAACCCTACAGCCAAGGTACGTCCTGAGCAGGGCTTGCTCGCCATGCGTAAGAAGTTGGGTCTTTTCGCTAATGTCCGCCCGGTAGCAACCTTCGACTGCCTGCTCCACAAGTCTCCATTGAAGGATGAACTCTTGAAGGGTGCCGACTTCGTTGTTATCCGTGAGTTGACTGGTGGTATGTACTTTGGTGAGAAGTATCAGGACAATGACAAGGCTTACGATACTGATATCTACACCCGTCCTGAGATTGAGCGCATCCTGAAGGTGGCTTTCGAGTTCGCCATGAAGCGCAACAAGCACCTCACCGTAGTCGACAAGGCCAACGTATTGGCATCTTCTCGTCTCTGGCGTCAGATTGCCAAGGAGATGGAGCCACAGTATCCTGAGGTAAACACCGACTATATGTTCATCGACAACGCTTCTATGCGTGTGTTGACAGAGCCTACCTTCTTCGATGTCATCGTTACAGAGAACACCTTCGGTGATATCCTTACCGATGAGACTTCTTGCATCACCGGTTCTATGGGCTTGCAGCCATCCAGCTCGTTAGGCGAGCACACTCCACTCTTTGAGCCTGTACACGGCTCATGGCCACAGGCAGCTGGCAAGAACCTGGCTAACCCTGTAGCTCAGATTCTTTCTGCAGCCATGTTGCTCGAGCACTTCGGTTTGAACGAGGAGGGTGCTTTGATCCGCAAGGCAGTAGATGCTTCTCTCGATGCCAATGTCCGCACTCCTGAGATTCAGGTTGAGGGCGGTGCTCACTATGGCACAACAGAGGTTGGCGAGTGGATCGTTAACTGGATAAAGAACGCATAATGAGAGGTCACCGTCCTTTTGTGCTTGCTGCTATGCTTGCCCTGTTGCTTGGCGGCAGAGGCGAGGCGTTGGCTCAGCAGGGAGGTGCAGCCTTGCGCGACTCCTTGGCACATGCCACAGATGTTCTGGCGTATCATCCTGACAGTGTAGACCTGCGCCTGAAAAAGGCTGCATGGAACATACAGTTGGAGCAATGGAACTATGCCAAGGATGAGCTCGACAAGGTGCTCTTCCTCAATCAGACCAACATTGCGGGACTTTTCTACCGGGCTTTTGTCAACGAGAAACTGAAGCGTTACAACTTTGCGCGTCTCGACTATCAGAACCTTCTTGTTTTGGTACCTGGCAACTTCCAGGCACAGTTGGGACTGGCGCTTCTCAACGAGAAAAACCAACATCTCACCGAGGCTTACGATGGCATCAACAGTCTGATAGAGCAATATCCCGACAGCGCTGTAGCTTATGCAGCCCGTGGTGGAATGGAGAAAGAGAGGGGCATGCTCGACCTGGCGGTTTATGACTATGGCGAGGCAATGCGCCTCGACAGTACCTGTCAGGACTATGTGGTCAATCATGCCGACTTGCTCATCAGCTTAGGTCGCAAGAGCGAGGCATACGATGACCTTCGCCGTTTGCAGAAGATGGGTGTCAAGTCAGGACAGTTGCAGGATTTCTTTGCACGTTTGCGGCGGAAGAAGTAGCGGCACATTTCATAAGCATTTTAAAACTTCCAAGTTTATACGCATAAAAAAAGGAGATTTTCCATATACGGAAAATCTCCTTTTTTTATCGTATGTTTTTTTGCTGAACTCTAACTTTCCCATTTGCGAAAGTTGAGTCCTTTTACTTCTTGGGAAGGTTGCGGAGAACCTCCAGCAAGTGATCCCAAACCATCTGAACAGTAGGGATGAGCAGAGCCTCTTCAGGAGTATGTACATTGCGAAGGGTAGGACCGAAACTTACCATGTCGAGGTTGGGATATTTCTCAGAGAAGAGACCACACTCCAGACCGGCGTGAATTCCTTTTACCAAAGGTTCTTTGCCGAATAGTTTTTCGTAACTCTTGACTGTCAGGTCGGTCAGGGCGCTGTTGGCACGCATCTTCCATGCAGGATATTTGTCGCCTACACTTATCTTGGCACCAGCCAACTGGAAGGCAGCCTTCACCGTATTGGTCATATTGTCGAGGTTGCTCATCACATTGCTGCGCTGAGAAGCAACAATTTCGATGCTGTCCTCGGTAGTTGCCACACTTGCCACATTGCTCGAAGTCTCAACCATTTCGGCAATGGCCTCGTCCTGGCAGTGGGTGAGAGGCCCATTGTCAACAGCCTGCAGTGCCATGATGAATCTGTCAGCCACCTGGCTTTCGATAACGTCCATTGCATCAGTGCTCTCCATGCTGAAGTGCATGCTCTGCTCCGTAACATGGAACTCGTCTTCCACCTCAGAGGCAAAGATGTTCCAGTCAGCACGAACCTGCTCTTTGGCCTCGTTCTTTACCGCAAACACAACCTGTCCGTCGCGAGGAATGGCGTTGTGCATCTTTCCGCTGTTGAAGCTTGCCAAGAGGATGCCATCTTCTTGTTTCTCCATTTCCATATAGAGGAAACGGGCCAGAATCTTGATGGCATTGGCGCGCTTCTTGTCGATATCGTCACCCGAGTGGCCTCCGTTCAGCCCCTTGATATTCAATTTGAGGAAGAAATATCCGGCAGGAGCCTTCTCGCGAGAGAAGTCGAAGGTGGCATGGATCGTCTGTCCACCGGCACAAGAAACGAAGATAAGTCCTTCGTCCTCTGAGTCGAGGTTGATGAGCATGTTGCCTTTCATGAAACCAGCCTCCATGCCGTGTGCACCAGTAAGTCCTGTTTCTTCGTCACGTGTGAAGACACACTCCACAGGTCCGTGCTCGATGTCATCAGAGTCGAGGATAGCCAGCTCAATGGCGCAGCCTATTCCGTCGTCGGCGCCTAAGGTAGTGCCCTTGGCTTTCATCCATTCTCCGTCCACGTAGGTCTGTATGGCATCCTTGGTGAAGTCAACGTCTACATCCACCAGCTTGTCGCACACCATGTCCATGTGGCTCTGCAGGATAATCGTCTCTCGGTCCTCATAGCCAGGAGTGGCGGGTTTGCGGATAATCACGTTGCCGGTTTTGTCGACAACAGTCTCCAAGTTGTGGCTTTTACCAAACTCTTTCAGGTACTCAATCATCTGTTCCTCGTGCTTTGATGGACGTGGAATCTGATTGATTTTAGCAAACTGCTCGAAAACACGAGCAGGTTTCAAATCATTTTTAGTCATTTTATGTATTTTTATTTTGAACTTTGCTTGAAAAATATTACCTTTGCATCCAAATGTGCAATCTAATGCACTGCAAAAGTAATAAAAATGATAAAGATATTGCTATTTAGCGTGTTAATAATTGCTATATCTGTAGCTTTATTATCCGTGAAGTTGATTTTTCGCAAGAACGGCAAGTTCTCCTCGCAGCATGTCCACGACAATCCTGGACTTCGCAAGCAGGGTATTCATTGTGTGGTAGACCAGGACCGCGAGGCACGACAAGCGGGAAAGGCCTATTGAGGAAGTGAAGAGTGAAGAACGAAGACGGATTCTCTCTTTAATAAATCTTATGTAAGATATAAAATAATAAAAAACTAAAATAACAAGAAAATGAAAAAGAACATTTTTGGCTTCATGGCTATCGCAGCAGTTGCTGCCTTGTCATTGGCATCATGCAACAAGTCGCAGCCACAGGTTGAGGCTAAGTCTGAGAGCAAGGCTCCTGCTGAGTTGAAGATTGCGTATGTAGAGGTCGACTCTATCATGACACAGTATACATTTGCCAAAGAGTATTCTGCTCTCTTGGAGAAGAAGGGTCAGAACATTCAGGCTACACTTGCACAGAAGCAGCAGAACTTGCAGGCAGCAGCTGCCAACTTCCAGCAGAAGATTCAGCAGAATGCACTCACACGCGAGCAGGCAGAGGCTATACAGGCTGGTTTGCAGAAGCAGAGCAACGACGTGCAGGGTTTGCAGCAGCGTCTGAGCAACGAGTTTGCTGCCGAGCAGGCAAAGTACAACAATGCTCTCCACGACAGTATTGCTCACTATCTGGCTGCCTACAACAAGGACAAGAAGTACAGCATCATCTTGTCTAAGAGTGGCGATAACCTTCTTTATGCCGACAAGGCTTACGATATCACTAACGAGGTGATCAATGGCTTGAACAAGGCTTACAAGGGCAAGTTGAAGAGCGAGACTGCTGCACCTGCTAAGAAATAATCCTTCGGATGTAAGTCTTAAAACACGTACAATAACGATTCTATTTTTTATAGAGAAATTTTTACTGATAGCCATACAGCTCCTTTCTGGTTTGCTGTATGGCTATATATATAATAAGGTGTAAAGAACAATGCTTCGCAAAGAAAGATACGAATACGTGTTGGATCATTTCCGACAGGAGATGCCCCGTGTCACTACCGAGTTGGAGTTTGGCAGTGCTTTCCAGTTGCTGGTAGCTACCTTGCTGTCGGCTCAGTGTACCGACAAGCGCATCAACATGGTTACGCCAGCTCTTTTTGCCCGTTATCCTGATGCCCGTTCCATGGCAGCGGCTACGGTGGATGAAGTGTACGAACTCATTCGTTCGGTGAGTTATCCCAATGCCAAGGCGAAGCATCTCGTAGAGATGTCGTGTCAGTTGGTAGAGCGGTTCAATGGCGAGGTGCCAGAGTCGGCTGCCGACTTGACGAGCCTTGCCGGAGTAGGGCGCAAGACCGCCAATGTGATTCGTGCCGTGTGGTTTGGCAAGGCCACCATGGCAGTAGATACGCATGTCTATCGTGTCAGCCATCGCATGGGGTTGGTGCCTGCCACGGCCGACAGTCCGCGAAAGGTGGAAGACTATCTGATGGCTAACATTCCTGAAGCCGATATTCCCAACGCGCACCATTGGCTCCTGTTGCATGGCCGCTATATATGTAAGAGTGCCAAACCGCTATGCGAGCAGTGCTTCTTTAACGAGCATTGTCCCAAACGTCTGAAAAACAGTAAACTATAGCAATACATATAAGATGAATGCCAAGAAGATCAATCATTTTTTGCAGGATGTGGCTGCTCACAACAACCGTGAGTGGTTCCAGGAACACAAGGCAGAGTATCTGGCAGCCAAGTCTGATTTCGAGGAAGGCATCAGGAAGGCCATTGCGCACTATGCCGGTTTCGATGACGAAATAGCCCACTTGCAGGTGAAAGACTGTACGTATCGTTTCTATCGTGACATACGTTTTTCTTCCGATAAGTCGCCCTATAAGCGCCATTTCGGAGCCTACATTTGTGCTCACGGCAAGAAGTCGCTTCGTGGTGGCTACTATATTCATGTAGAGCCTGGTCATTGCCTTTTGGCAGTCGGTGCCTACTGTCTACCTACGAATATCCTTACCTCGTGCCGCAACGAGATTATGGGTAACATTGACGAATGGCGACGTGCTGTGGAGAATGGCAGGTTTGTCAATACCTTCGGTTATCCTGGTGAGGGCGTATGGAAGGATGATGACGAGATAAGCGACAAAGGTTTCGGAGTCAATATGTTGAAGAAAGCTCCCAAGGATTTTCCCAAGGATTATGAGTTTCTCGACTATCTGAAGATGAAGGACTACTGTGCCTGGGTCCGTGTGCCCGATGATTTCTTTGCCGATGAAGCTTGGCTCAGCAAGTCGGCAGACATCTTCCGTGTGGCAAAGCCCATGATGGATTTCGTCAATTCTGTGATTGATGACTATGAATAGCTCAGCTATTCCTTTTTTGAGGGAAAAAGAATTCAAATATACACATTAAATGAAAACAATGCATTTCAGTCAGAAAGCCTTATCGCTTGTTGTCTTTCTGATGTTGGTCGTTTCTTCAGCGGCACAAGCCAAACGAGTTGTTGAGCGTCCTTACTTCTTCGCCTCCAACAATCATAAATTAGAAATCGAGCGTGTGACACTCGACAAGAAAGCTACAGTTCTTGACGTAAAAATCTATCAGGCCAGTGGCAAGGTTAGTATCGATTCCCATGCCGTTCTTGCAGCCAATGGTGCGACGTATGCTTATCTGGGTAGTCCGCAGTTGCCTAAAGGTGTTTTTGTGAAAGTGCCTGAATGTGGGTACGTTTCTGCTACTTTGCGTTTTAAGCCAATGCCCGAGACCACGACGGAGTTTGATTTCCGTGAAGTATCCGACAACTCTGGTTGGAACATTTACGGAGTGCGCCTCGACGGCAGACGGCCACAGGCTGACATTCCGCAGCACTTGTTACAGCAAGCATTTGACAAAAAGGTAGAATTGCCATCTACTGATCTCAACCTTGGCAAGACTGTTGTGAATGTGCGCTTGTTAGGGTATAAACCTGAATACGGTACCACACTTGATGTTCTCGTGGAAAATTGGTTCTCACCACAGCGTATGCCGTTCGACCACGATTCTATCAGCGTGGATGGAACATGCAGCATAAGTGCCAATGCTATTTTACCGAAAATAGCAACCATTCGGGTTAACCGAATGGAGATTCCGTTTCTTGCAGTGCCTCACGATACGACTACTGTAATTATTGACCTCACGACACAGGCACTTGCCGCTACACATCTCTTTGCAGATGATGCAAGCGTCAAGAAATATGTTTGGTTTGAAGGAAAATATGCTGCTGTCGATACAGAGTTGCAGAGTGTAAAGGAAAATCTTGATGTCTATGGCAAAACTTTCTTTGATGACATTTGTGGTATGACACCATTGCAATATCGTGATTATGTGCAGAAGGTTTATGAGCAAAAACTACATGCTATTGATGCTGATGCAACCATCAGCGTTGCCACCCGAACTTTGGCGCATAGTTATCTTTCCATGAATTATGCTTCGGCATTGTTTGGCTTTAAGAACAATATAGCCATGGCTCCCATGGTTGTAGGCAAGAAAGGAGTACGACGTGCCGACCTGAGTGTTGACACATTGTCGTATTTTAAAACATTGGAGCAACTCCCAATCCTTCGTTCTAAGAATCAGCGTTATTATTCTTTTCTTGCAGACTTTACGTCAAGTTTCTGTCGCCAATATATGGCGGCTGACCCATTGTTGGATGATATAGCTGTCGGAAAGCGTCTCAGCCGTTCTTTAGGACGCAAGCATCTTCTCACCGAACAGCAGATGGCGGCAGCTCGCGATAGTATTGCCAATGATATGGTGAGGGAATTGCTTTTTGCCGACAATGAAGACTTGAAGTCTCAGCAAAAGTCTTCCGACGAAAAAATGGCTGCGATGATAAAGACAGCCAATTCCAGTTCTGTATACAGCATTATAGACATAGACCCCAAGATGTCTGCCAAACAGATTTTTCCCTCAATCATAAATAAGTATAAAGGCAAAACTCTGCTCCTTGATTTCTGGAACACGTGGTGTATGCCATGCAGGGCTGCCATGTCGGCCATTCGTCCTTTGAAAGAACAGCTCACCGATGTGGTGTATGTTTATATTGCAGATGCTTCATCGCCTGTTGGCAAATGGGGCGAGATGATAAAGACGATAAGTGGTGTGCATGTGCGGTTGACAGAGGAGCAGGCTGATGCTCTTAGTGACCTATATCATTTCTCAGGTATTCCTACTTATTTTGTTGTAAACAAGGAAGGAAAGATTACTTATCAGACGACAAGTTTTCCTGGAGTAGATAAGTTGAGAGAGGTGTTGAAGTCTGAATAACATAAATGTGAAACTTCAGGAGGAATTTCTCTTTTGAAAAACGCAAGTGCTTTCATTGATTATTGAAAGCACCTGCGTTTAAGCTCGAAGCCTATTTCGTTTTAGGACGGAGCCTATTGCGTTTAATATCGAAGCCTATTTCGTTTTTATGAGTTTCGTGACAGCAGTTATGTGCTTAATGGAGATAAAAAAAGCCCTGCCCCGCAAAGGGGGTAGGGCTTTGTTATGATATTGCCGCCTGTGTGCGTTGTTGCCTGTATATGTGTTGCCACTTCGTGGAGGGAGGCCTGTTAGAACAAGCTGAGGATCTTATCTACTATCTTGTCGATATTAGAGGAGTCGTTGAGTTCTTCCAACTTTTCGTTGAGTTTGGCTTCCACCTTTTTGCTGACCTTGTCGGACAGTTTGTCAATAGCCTCGTTGGTCTTGTTTTCGAGCTGTGACTGCAGGTTGGTGTTGTCTGAAGAGTTGTTTGCCGACTGATTGTCATCAGCATTTTCAGATGAGTCGTTGCTGTTGAGCAGTTCTACATTTTCCATTGCCTTGATGGCATCATCGGCATTGATGGTGTATACCTTGCCCAGGATTCCGAAGCTTACGTTGTGACTTTTGCCATTGAAGCTGACGGTGCCTTTCGAGAAGATGATGTAGTTGTGGTACTCGAAAAGCTGGTCGAAGGCAACATCTATCATGTTGTTCGAGATCATCTTGGCAAACGAGCGCAGGCCATCGGCGAAGATGAAGTCGTCACTGATGTTTGTAGCCTTGTCTATCACCTTGCCGACTTCCTCCTTTACGGCTTGCTTATGAGTGTCTCTGCCGGGGTTGGTGAATGCCAGGATGAGCAGAATCCCAACCAAGAGTCCTACGAAGAATTTCCAGTAAGATTTCTTTTTCTTAGGCTTCTTGTCGCTGTCCTTCCCGTTCTCATTTTCCTCTGTTTCTGCTGCAGGCTGACTCATATCTTCCGCCTGATTGGCTGTAGGAGGAACAGGAGGCATTGCAGTTCCTGTTTGCTGACTGCCTTCGGCGAGAATGTATTTCAGTTCGGCTATTTTCCAGGCTGGAGTCCAGTCTGCCATACCTTCTTTCCATACCAAAGTCTCAGGTTTGATATGTTTTTCTGCCAGCTGGGCTATGCTGAATGGTCCGGCTTGCTTTCCGTTTTCTACGATGAAGTATTCCATTGTTTCTGTCTGTTTATTTTTGTTTTTCTTTAACTTCCTCCTAACTTCTTTGCTCTTCACTCTCCCTCATGCGTCGCTTTCCACCATTTGGTCTGTTTTTTGGTTCTGAGAGCCACGGGATGCGAACTGGGGTCGCTGATGGTAAGACCCGAGAAGTCTTTGACGGTGATGGTTGTCGCATTGATGTTGCTGTACACTTCTGCGGTGCTTTGTGCGGCTTTTACCGTGGCTTTCAGCTGAGTGGCAAACTGATCCTTCATCGAGGCGTTGGGCTTCAGACTGTCTACATAGTTGCCCAAGTCGTAATACAGGTTGGGGGTGTATCCGTCTTCTGTCTGCACGCCAGCCAGGCGTTCTGTGGTGATGGTGTACTTGCTGTTCAGTTCCTTCATGATGGCAGCCAACTTGTCCATCTGTCGGCAGTCGATGGCAGCAAGGCTTGCGTATGGGGTAGAGGTGCTGTTGTAATGAGAGTAGTACGACGAGATGATGCTTGCGTAGTTGGGAGTTGTCGTGTTGAGATAGCTCCAGATATCCTCGTAGGGCAGTCCCTTTGCCATAATCTCATTGGGCGAAGCCAAGAGGAAGTTGGTGGCATCCTTCAGCTCGTAAGCCGTCTCCACATTACTCATATAGCAGGCATCGAAGAGGATGTACTGCATCTTGATGCCGTTGGTCTCGATGGCTTGTGCCAGCGATGATACGTTGATGGCATAGGTGTTGTCGAGTCCGCCAAAAGAGCGGGTCTTGAGTGCAGCTTTTCTCTTGGCCTGGTTGGGATAGTCGGTCCAGTCGGAAATGTTGTTCCATCCTGTTCCGTGTCCTCCGATTATCAGGGCATAGTTGAGTGCCTCTGCTTGCTGTTTCACCTCACCGATGATGTCTGTCAGTCCTTCCGTAGTGGTGTAGGCAGTGCCGGTATAGTTTTCCAGCATCTGATGCTCTACAGTAAAGGTGCTTGAGTTGTAAGTCAGCTCAAAGAGCGAACTCTCTGTGGCAGATGTGCTCATAAACACAAATACCCTTGTGCTTTTTAGTCCCTTGTTCTTCTTGATGGCATTCTCTATCTGGTTCAGGTTGTTGACCATATCGCTGTAGAGTCCTGCCGAGTTTTCGGTTCCCGACCATGGATACATGATGAGCAAGGTCTGCTTGTTGACGCTGTCGATGTCGAAAGCCTCGTCGTTGCAGCCCGTCAGTCCCATCAGGGCGAAGGATACATATATAAATAAGGTGAAAAGCTTCTTTCTTGTCATGATACGAAAAATGTTAAATGTTAAGTGTTAAATGTTAAGTCGTGGCGCCCTTGTAAAGTCTTGTTCTTAAGATGGCAAGAGCAGCCTCGTCTAACACTTAACATTCAACATTTAACATTGAAAAAAAATAGTCTGTTACTTCTTCTTGAGTTCTTCGATAGTAGCCTTGAGGGCTGCGATCTTCTCTACAGAGTCGCTTTCTTTCTTGCGCTCAAGAGCCACCACCTTCTCAGGAGCGTGAGCCACGAAGTTCTCGTTGCTGAGCTTCTTGCGCACACCCATCAGGAAGCCTTCAAGGTGCTTGAGCTGTGCCTCAGCCTTCTCTATCTCGGCAGCCACGTCGATAAGGTCGCCCAATGGTACGGCAAACTCGTCGGTACCTACCATGAAACTGGATGCGTCGGCGCTCTTCTCGGTGATGACCTCAATCTTGTCGAGGTTGGCCATCTTCAGAGTTACGTCGTTGTAAGCCTCGAAGTCGTTCTTGCCCACTGCCTGGAGTGAGAGCTGCTCCTTCTGAGCGATGTTCTTCTGGTTGCGAACGGTACGGACACCGGCGATAATCTGCTTCACAGCCTCGATGTCGGCTGCCAACTTCTGCTCCTCGGCTGTAGGTGCAGGAATCTCCAACTTCTCGCGCATGATGCTCTCGCCCTCCTTGCGGTCGTAGATGTGCTGCCACAACTCCTCGGTGATGAATGGCATGAATGGGTGCAGCATCTTCAGCAGTGCGTCGAAGAAACGCAGGGTAGCGTCGTAGCTCTTCTGGTCGATAGGCTGACCGTAGGCTGGCTTCACCATCTCCAAGTACCAAGATGAGAACTCATCCCAGAACAACTTATATACAGTCATCAAAGCCTCAGAGATACGGTAGTCCTTAAACTGCTTCTGCATCTCCTCGTTCACCTCCTTGAGCTTGGCGTCAAACCATTTCACTGCGATTTCTGCGCTCTTAGGCTGTTCAATATCTGCTGTCTCCCAACCCTTAACGAGGCGGAAGGCGTTCCAAATCTTGTTGTTGAAGTTACGTCCCTGCTCGCAAAGGCTCTCGTCGAAGAGGATGTCATTGCCTGCAGGCGCAGAGAGCATCATACCCATGCGTACACCGTCGGCACCAAACTTATCGATCAGGTCTATAGGGTCAGGAGAGTTGCCGAGGCTCTTGCTCATCTTACGGCCGAGCTTGTCGCGAACGATACCTGTGAAGTACACGTGCTTGAAAGGCATCTTGCCACGATATTCGTAGCCAGCCATGATCATACGTGCCACCCAGAAGAAGATGATGTCCGGACCTGTTACGAGGTCGCTGGTGGGGTAGTAGTAGTTGATCTCCTCATTGTCTGGGTGCTCGATGCCGTCGAAGAGAGAGATAGGCCACAGCCATGAAGAGAACCATGTGTCGAGGCAGTCGCTCTCTTGTTCCAGGTCTTCGGCCTTGATGTTGGCGTTCTTCTCCTGTGCGAGCTTCAAAGCCTCCTCTGCGGTTTCAGCCACTACGAAGTCCTTCTTGCCCTCGTTGTCGAAGTAGTAGGCTGGTATGCGATGACCCCACCACAGCTGACGGCTGATACACCAGTCTTTGATATTCTCCAACCAGTGGCGATAGGTGTTCTTATATTTCTTGGGGTAGAACTCGATATCGTCGTCCATGACCGGTGCGAGGGCGATGTCGGCAAAGTGCTGCATCTTGAGGAACCACTGTGTAGAGAGCTTAGGCTCGATAGGCACATTGGTGCGCTCGGAGAAACCTACCTTATTATTATAGTCCTCTATCTTCTCCATGAGGCCAGCCTCCTGCAGGTCGGTAGAGATCTGCTTGCGCACGTCCATGCGGTCCATGCCCACATACATGCCGGCAGCCTCACTGATGGTTCCGTTGTCGTTGAAGATATCGATGGTTGCCAGTCCGTGCTTCAAGCCGAGTGCATGGTCGTTGATGTCGTGAGCTGGAGTCACCTTCAGACAACCTGTACCGAACTCGATGTCAACGTATGAGTCCTCGATGACAGGAATCTCACGGCCTACGAGAGGCACGATGACGTGCTTACCCTTCAGCCAGGTGTTCTTCTTGTCCTCTGGGTTGATACACATGGCTGTATCGCCCATGATGGTCTCAGGACGTGTGGTAGCCACTACAGCATAGTAGCCCTTCTCGTCCTTGTGCATCACGTTCTCCTCGTCCACCTGCTGGCAGTCTTGCTCCACTACATAATACTTCAGATGATAGAGCTTAGAGTGCTCGTCCTTGTAGATAACCTCCTCGTCGGAGAGCGCAGTCTGCGCCTTAGGATCCCAGTTCACCATGCGCACGCCGCGATAGATGAGTCCCTTCTGGTAGAGGTCGCAGAACACATGGATCACGGCACGCGAACGGGTCTCGTCCATAGTGAATGCTGTGCGGTCCCAGTCGCAGCTGGCACCCAAGCGACGCAACTGCTTGAGGATGATGCCGCCATGCTCGTGAGTCCAGTCCCATGCATGCTTGAGGAACTCCTCACGGGTGAGGTCGGTCTTCTTGATGCCCTGCTGAGCGAGGCGGTTCACCACCTTGGCCTCGGTAGCGATACTGGCATGGTCGGTACCTGGCACCCAGCATGCGTTCTTTCCCTCCATTCGTGCACGGCGCACAAGGATGTCCTGGATTGTATTGTTGAGCATGTGTCCCATGTGGAGCACACCTGTTACGTTAGGTGGTGGGATTACCACTGTATAGGGGTCACGACCGTCTGGCTTCGAGCTGAAGAGTTTGTTGTCGAGCCAGTACTGATACCATTTTCCTTCCACGTCTTGTGGATCGTACTTACTTGCTAATTCCATTTTTTATTATCTTTTGTTGTTTTTTCTTCAATAAAATCGGTGCAAAGTTACTAAATTCTGCCGAAATAAGCGAGGTCTTTACTTATTATTTTCCTTCATTTATGTTTTTCATCTTCATTTGGAGCTTTAAATTTGTAGAATACTTCTTTTATATGTTTTGTTCTATTCATAAGTCTTGGGATTTTTATGGATAGTAGTGATGAACGACAGGCCACTTTGCGCCACTTACGCCATTACGCCAAGTGGCACAAATATAGAAAAATATAGAAAAAACCGGTATTTATGGTACTTTTGGTACTGAAATGCCACATGGCACTTTGGCACAAGTGGCACAAACTTATGCTACTGGTTACTCTACATGACCTCTTCTCAGCCGAAGAGCGGACCTTGGTGTGTCTGGGGCGTAAGTACCATCTTTTCATCTGTTGGTATGTCACTTGGCAGTGCCAAGTATGATACTTATGCCCTGTAATGTCAGGCTGCAATATTTATTTCGTATGACGATATTTAAATACTGTGTACTCAAGTTAGAAGTTATTTATTACCAAAAAAACATGAAAATAACGATGGGTTTCCAAGAAAAGCATTATCTTTGCACTATAGTTTCATTAAAATAATATCAACAAGTGCATAGCAAGGAAGAAAAATTAGCCGCTTTCGAGAGATTGCTGGATGTGCAGGACCGCCTGCGCATACAATGTCCATGGGACAGGAAACAGACCTTCGAGAGTCTTCGACCCAATACCATTGAGGAGACTTTCGAGTTGTGTGACGCTCTGATGAAGCGCGACTATAAGAATATCAAGAAAGAGTTGGGCGATGTGCTCGAGCATGTGATGTTCTACAGCATCATAGGGCGTGAGGATGAGGAGTTCGACATCTGTGATGTCTGCAACCAGGAAGCCGACAAGCTCATGTTCCGCCATCCGTTCATCAACTGGCGTGAGGAGGGTAACTGGACGGTTGCCAACCCCGACATGTGTATCAACGAAGCAGGACAGGTGGTGTATAAGGAAACCCAGCAGGAGGAGCCCGATGACGCCTCACGTCCCTCTACCGCCTCGGCTGTGGAGAAGACCTGGGAACAGATTAAGCAGCAGGAGAAAGACGGCAACGAGCGGGTGCTGAGTGGAGTGCCCGATGCCTTGCCCTCGCTCATCAAGGCTTATCGCATACAGGACAAGGCACGCAACGTGGGCTTCGACTGGAAAGAGAAGGAGGATGTGTGGGACAAGGTGTACGAGGAACTGGAAGAGCTGAAGGCCGAACTGGCTAAGGGTGACAAGGAAAACTCCACCCGCGAGTTGGGCGATTTCCTCTTCTCTGTCATCAATGCCGCCCGACTGTATAAGCTCAATCCCGACAATGCTCTGGAGATGACCAACCAGAAGTTTATCCGCAGGTTCAACTATGTGGAAGACCATTCGGTGAAACAGGGTAAGAGTCTGAAAGACATGACCTTGGAGGAAATGGATAAACTATGGGATGAAGCTAAACGTCAAGAGTAAGGAGTTTAATATAATACATATAAAGATGAGACGATTATTCTTTTTTACAGTGGCTGTCGTGGGGCTGATGCTCATGGCAGGTTGCCACGACCGTAAGGCGGCAAAGGTAATGGGTATGAACGATTCTGTAGATGTGGAGGCGGACAACGATTCCACCATTTATGGCGTTTGTGGCGAAGGAACCTCCATGCACTCGCTGCAACTCATTGCTGACAATGGCGATACACTCGATGTCTTTGTTGACGACGAGGAACCGGGAGTGGTACAGGGCGGGCTCCTGGCTGGCGACCGCATAGCCCTGATAGCTTACAAGTCTGCCGACGGCGAGATGGTGGCGCAGCGCGTCATTAATCTTACCTCACTCTTGGGCAAGTGGACCAGTATAGACAAGAACTTCGAGATCGTGGAAGGTGGCGACATCGTCAACAACGTCAAGGCAGAGGTCAACCCCTGGACCTCGTGGAAAATCGTCAACGGCAAACTGCTGCTCAATACCGATACCTTCGCCATCGACAACCTGGGTCCCGACAGTCTGCTGCTCGAGAACCATAAAGGCATCTATGTATTCAAACGCCAGCAGTAGGAGAAGCTGGAGAGACAGATTATGGAACCATTCAGAATTCATATCTTAGGGTGCGGCAGCGCTTTGCCCACCCTCAAGCACAGTGCTTCCGCGCAGCTCATCGAGATGCGTGGCAAGTGCTTCATGATGGATTGTGGCGAGGGAGCACAGATGCAGTTCAGGCGCTCGCATGTCCACTTTGCCAAGGTGAGCGCCATCTTTATTTCTCATCTTCATGGCGACCATTGCTTTGGATTGTTAGGACTGCTCTCCACCTTTGGTATGTTGGGACGTACATCTCGGTTAAAGGTTTTCGCACCAGAGTGTTACGCCAGCCTGTTTGAGCAACAGATGAACTTCTTTATGCAGGGCATGACCTATGAAATAGAGTTTGTTCCCGTAGATACAACCCAGCAAAAAGTGGTTTACGAAGACCATTCTGTCACCGTAGAGACGGTGCCTTTGCGCCATCGTGTACCCTGCTGTGGCTACATCTTCCGTGAGAAGCCCACCTTGCCTCACATCCGTCGCGACATGATAGACTATTACGGTATTCCGCTCTCGCAGATCAACAACATCAAGAACGGCGCAGACTGGACGACACCCGAGGGCGACATCGTGCCCAACAGCAGGTTGGTGGAGCCAGCCGACGCACCCCGCAGTTATGCCTACTGCAGCGATACGTGCTATCTGCCCGATCTGTATGAAAGAGTAAAAGACGTGACGGTGCTCTATCACGAAAGCACCTATACCTCGGAGAATGAGGACCGTGCCAAGATCTATTATCACAGCACAGCGCGCCAGGCAGCCCTTGTCGCCCAGAAGGCCGGGGCAGGGCGCTTGTTGCTCGGTCATTACAGCGCCCGATACAACAATGAGAATGTGCTGCTCGAAGAGGCGAAGGCGGTCTTCCCGGAGAGTTATCTCTCGCAAGAGGGAATGGTGTTTGAGGTGAAGTAGTTCTCGGGAGTTCTCTCAGGAGTTAAGGAGATTTCAAAGGAGTTAAAGAAGTAAAAGGAGTTAAGGAGTTAAGACAAATGCTTTTGTGGACTTAAATTAACACTAAGTATTAACTCAAGTTTCGCTTGTGGTTCAAGCACGCCCTTTTTGGGCGTGTGGCGCTAACTTGCGAAAGTTGAAACATAATGTTTCCTCCAAGGCATTTGTCTTCACTCCTTAGCGACCGGAGGGAGCGATAACTCCTTAACTCCCTTAACTCCTTAAAAAAACTCCTGCAGAAAAAAGTTCATTTTTAGATGCAAGGTTTTTGTATCTCGTAGTTTAATAAATAAATTTAGGAGAATTTGGAATCAGAAAAGCAACTCCTCGACGACATTTTGAGTGGTAGTCGCGATGCGATGCATCGACTCTACGACCGCTACATCGGGTATGTGATGGCCGTAGGGCTCAGGTACGTACCCGACAGGGACGAGGTGCGCGATGTCGTACAGGACAGCTTTGTGAAGATCTTCTCCTCCATCTCCCGCTTCGAGTATCGGGGCGAGGGCTCGCTCAAGGGCTGGATGCTGCGTATTGTAGCCAACGAGGCCATCAGCTACGCCAAGGCAAAGACGAAGTTCGTATTTACCGATGAGGTGCCCGACGAACCCGAGGCCGACAGCCCTGATGTGGAACGTGTGCCGCCTGATGTGCTGACGCGGCTCATAGGCACGCTTCCCGATGGATACAGGCTCGTGCTCAATATGTATGTGTTTGAGCAGAAAAGCCACAAGGAGATAGCCGCTGAGTTGGGCATTAAGGAAAGCACCTCTGCATCTCAGTATCTGAGAGCCAAGAAACTGTTGGCAACGAGAATAAAAAACTATTTAAAGAATACGGAAAATGAACAAGACTGATTGGACAGACAAACTACGAGACAGGCTGGAGAACTATGAGGCTCCGGCCGGCGGTGACTTGTGGGCAGACATCGAGCAATCGCTTGTTCATCGCCCTGCCGTTCTTCGTCCTCTTGGTGCCAAGCCAGCCCGTCGCATGGGTTTGCGTTGGTGGGGAATGGCTGCAGCCTTGGCTGCCCTCGTGGTGGGAGGCAGTTATGTGTATTTACAGCAACCTCTTTCGCCTGCCGATACGGCAGTAGTGTCTTCTGTGATGAACCGTCAGGGGGCTTTGTCGTCTGGTAGTTCCAAGGATGATGCGCATGGCAATGCTGCTGAAAATCAAATAGCAGCCCTTGATGCAGATGCCAGTCTTTCTGCTGCTCAAAGCGGCCAACCTGTTCTGCTGGCAGATAATATACTGGACAACAGTCGTGCAGCCCGAAAGTCGCAAGGAAATGAGGCCTCAGAGCCCCTTCTTCTCTCAGCCGACGGAGTTGAAGAGCCTGTCTGCGACCTGTCGCCAGCATTGACAGAGCCTGCTGGCTCTGCTGCCCGTTCGGCTCAAGAGTCTTCGGCTTCCCGAGAGGCTTCTTCCGTCCGTTCCTCTTCATCATCAGAATCTTATCAGAAAAAGCATGCTGCTTTGTCTGGCAGTCAGACGAGAAAGTCTGTCCGTCCGGTGTCCCTTTCTACAGCTGATCCGCAGATTGTTGCAGCCAAGTCGGCCGCTTCCGAGGGCTGGTCGGTGAAACTCTATGCCGAGAATGGCATTCCTCGCAGTTACAGCAACGGCGAGTCTTCGGGCTCTTGGGTGATGAGCGACGCCATGATGGGACCTGCTGTCGACAACACACTGCAGTTTATGGTCGTCAAGCTCAACAACAAGGAGTCTCTTATCGACTCCAAGCATCATTTCCCCGTCTCGGTGGGTTTGCAGGTAGGTGTGCCACTTCTTCCACGTCTCTCGCTTACCACGGGCGTTGTCTATACACAGACCAGTTCTGATTTCACTTATCAGTATGGCTCCGGTCAGATGGTTGTCAACCAGTCGCTCCACTATGTAGGTATTCCTGTAGGACTTTCCTATGAGGTCTGGGGGATCAGCCGTTTGCATACCTATGTCAATGTAGGAGGTGAAGGGGCAGTAAATGTGAAAAACAAGACCTTGATGGATGGCAACCGTGAAGATGTGGGGCGCGACAAGATGCAATGGTCTGCCAATGCATCCTTGGGCATTCAGTTTGACGTGATTCCTCAGTTGGGCATTTATGCTGAGCCGGGTGCGAAGTATTATTTTGACAACGGCAGCCATATAGACAACGTGTTCAAGGACAAGAAACTGAACTTCAATTTCCAGTTTGGCTTGCGTTGGAACATCGGAAAGTAACGCTTCTTTGTGGGAATGTTTAATTCAACTTTCCCAATTGAGAAAGTTGAATTAAATATTAAACAAAGTTAAAACCTGGCATTTGCTGTTACATTTTGAGGCATAATAACGTTTATTAGGATGAAGACGTATTTAAGTAGGTCTAAAACATAAAATAATCATCCTAAAGAATTTGGAGAAATGGTAAAAGTTCTGGCAAGTATAGGCATGCTGCTGACCTATACTGCTGCAATTTCGGCAGCAAATACACCCCGTTGGGCAGACAATGGCACCAAGACAGCCCCCATAGAAGTGACCGACACGATGGCATACGACAGCATCAAGTGGTCGGAAAACCTGGACGCAGTGACCGTTGTTGCAAAGAAACCCCTGGTAAAGAGCGAGCTCGACAAAATGACCTACGATGTAGAGTCTGACCCCGAGGCACAGGCCAACAGCGTGTTGGAGATGCTACGCAAGGTGCCGATGGTGACAGTCGACGGGCAGGACAACATCATGGTGAACAACAGTTCGTCGTTCAAGGTCTATGTCAACGGCAAACCCAACAACATGATGTCGAACAATCCCTCCGAGGTGCTCAAGAACATGCCTGCCAACAGCGTGAAGAAGATAGAAATCATCACCAATCCCGGACCAAAGTATGATGCCGAGGGAGTGGGAGGCATCATTAATATCATCACCACAGGCAAGGGTATGGAGGGCTATTCGCTCACCGTAGGTACCAACTATAACACCCAGGGTCGCATAGGTGCCAACATGTTTGGCACCGTACAGAGTGGCAAGTTCACCGTCAGCGGACGCTACAGCTATACGCACAGCGATGCGAAGCGCTACTGGGGCGGCAACCGTCGCGAGGTGACCGGCGACATCGACGAGACATCAGCCAATGTGGAGAGCTATTCCACAAGCAATGGCTGGTACAACTACCATTCTGGCAGTTTCGAGGCCAGCTATGAGATCGACAGTCTGCGCCTCGTGTCAGCTTCGTTTGGCCTATGGGCTGGCGGAGGCCACACACCCAATGAGAAACAGGTAGTGGCAACATCGCCCCTCGACGAAAGTCCCCTTTACCATTATTCCAACTTCGACCGTTCCCGCAACAGATGGTCTTCCATAGACGGAGGCATCGACTATCAGCGCTCCTTTCCGGTGAAAGACCGCTTGCTCACCCTGTCTTACAAGATCAACAGCAACCCCAGCGATGACGAAGACGAATACGCGTATCATGACATAGACGGCGTGGCTGCATGGCAAGACTATCTGCACATGCTGAAAGACCAGCGCCACGAACAGGACGGCAATTCGTTGGAGCAGACCTTCCAAATAGACTATACCACGCCCTTTGCCAAGATACACACCTTGGAGGCAGGCCTGAAGTACATCATGCGCGACAACCACAGCAACGACGACCGCTACACCCGTGAGGCACTGAGTGCAGCCGACTACGCCTACGACGAAGCCAACAGCTCGCACTACAAGCACACCAATGACATCTTCGCAGGCTATCTGGGCTATGGAGTGAAATGGAAACTGCTGTCTGGTCGTCTCGGTCTGCGCTATGAGCACACCCTGCAAGACGTGAAGTACCGTTTAGGCCGTGGCGAAGACTTCTGCAAGAACTTCGACGACCTTGTGCCATCGGCAAGTTTCGGCGTGCGTGTGTCCGACTACGTCAATTTCAGCCTTGCCTACAACATGCGCATCTTCCGTCCAGGCATCTGGTATCTCAATCCTTATCTCGATGACAGCAATCCTGCTTCCCTCAGCCAGGGCAACAGCGACCTCGTGAGCGAGAAGAAGCATCAGATCACGTTGGGCTTCAACCTCAACACCAGCAAGCTGAGTCTGAACGTGAAGGCCGCTACGGCTTTTGTCAACAACAGCATCGAGGAAGTCACCTCACTCGTCGACGACCGCACCATCGCAGGGTTGAGCCATCCTACAGGCAAGCAGGTCATCTACACCACCTATGAGAACATCGGTAAGGTGAAGGCATCGGCTCTGAGTGCCTATGTCAGCTGGAACATCTTCAGCAAGACACGCGTCTACTCCAATCTGTATGGATTATACAGCGACTACTCCAATGGGCAGACCATGCGCAACCACGGATGGTTTGGCTACACGTTCACCGGCATCGAGCAAACGCTGCCCAAGAACTGGTTCATCTCGTTAGATTATTTCGGCCGTACGAAGAGTGTTTCCCTTCAGGGCAAGGGCAGTTCTTATTCCGACTATGGCATCACGGTCAAGAAGTCGTTCCTCAACAAGCGTCTCAACGTGAGCGTCTATGCGGGCAGTCTGTTTAATAAGTACACGCGCCAGGATGACGTGACCGAAAGCGCTAATTTCTGTCAGAGTTCCTGGTCGAAAACCAGCAGTCGCCGCTTCTACTTCTCTGTTACCTACCGCTTCGGTTCGCTCAAGGCGAGCGTGAAGAAGGCACAACGTGGCATCGAGAACGACGACGTGAAAAGTGGAGGGGGCAGCAAGGAATAACTTGCCTCCCAAGAAATATCAATTCTCTCTCTTTAATATTCCCAGGTATTGCCGGCAAGTGAGCCACATACCTGGGCTTTTTATGTTTATGAATCCCGGTTTCGGGGGATTTGTTCCTGGTCTTGGATATTCTGCCTTGGGGTGAGAAGAGGAACTTGTCGGTAATACACCCTCGCGCACACGCGCAGCCCGCGATCCCGTGTGTATAATATAATGAGAGTGGGGCAGGAAAGTCTCTTATTCTTCACCCCAACTGTTAAATAACTGTTAATTTCAAAACTTTTTCGTCGAAACTCT